>CAINUN010000077.1 GCA_903853805.1 uncultured Bacteroidota bacterium | reverse complement strand
GCATATATCATCGGATTTATTGAACAGGTCAAAACGTTTTCAAATAACCTCGTGTCGTTTAAAAACATCCTCAGCATTGCACCCAATGGCACTACGCTTGGTCCTATTCCTGTGCTTACCGTTGCGGCTGCACCTGCAATTTGTCCGGCAGGCATTTTCACATTCATCAGTGGCATAGTGGGTCGCATCAAAAACAACACCACTGCCTATACCGATGCCATAGGCAAAGACCTAGGCATTGTGGGCGATGAAATTGTGTTTAAGATGGGCGACTTCAAGCCCGAAATATCTGCCACCACGCAAACAGGTAGTGTGGTGATAAACTTCACCAAAAAAGACCTCGACGGAGTCAATGTTTATAGCCACCCTGTGGGCAGCACCGATATCAATGCTTGGGAATTTTTGGCGCTCGACAATCATTCTCCTTATCACGACACCCGCCCGTTGGCAGTTGCTGGCCAACCCGAAAAACGTCAATACCGCGTTCATGGCGTGTATGATGGTATTGAAACAGGGCTTGTTAGCGACACCATAGAAGTGGTGTTTGAAGGGTAGTCTGAACTATGATTGCCCTGATTTTTATGATTTATAAGAACCTCGAACAGGAAATCATAGCAATCACAAGAATCAAAGGAATCACAGTTCAGACAACTAATGTCAACTAAGCTTGTCGAAGGAGAACGGAAAAGAGCTTCGGCAGGCTTAGGTTGACTTGAAAAAGCCAATTGATGTGTCACTCAGAGTACAGTCGAAGAGTGTGTTGAGGGCTTCGACAAGCTCAGCCTGACAAACTGGGAAAACAAAAAAGAAACTAATTTTAAACTACTAATCAAATCGGTTATGAAACCAAGTTTACTCCTCCTCCTTGCGCTTTTGACGGCTAACTGCCTACAAGCCAAAACCAACAACAGCCCTTATGGCTTTATTGAAAACAAAGGACAGATTATTGACCAAAACAACAACCTGAATTCTTCGGTGAAATACTTGTGGAATGGTAATGGCATGAAAGTGCAATTGAAAGCAAATTCCTTTAGCTATGAAGTATTGAAAGCAGCGCACTTTAAAAGAGTGATTCCTGTTGTAAATCCCACTTCAAAAAAAGGAAATCATGGAAGGCCTTCAATGACAGATGATTCGATTGTTTTTTACAGTCATCGTATAGATGTAGCATTGCTTGGTACTAATGAACATCCCGAAGTGATTACGGGAACAGCAGGTAAAGAATACCTGAATTATTACACAACTGCCACACCTGAAGAAGGTGTAAAAATGGTACATCATTTCAAAAAGGTGACCTACCAAAACATTTATCCCAATATTGATTTAGAATTTGTGTTGGATTGCAAAAGTGAAAATGGTTTTAAATACAATTTCATTGTGCGCCCGGGTGGTGATGTAAAAGCTATTCAACTACAATACAATGGTGCAGATAAAACAGAATTAACAGTGAATGGAAGCCTGAATATTGCCACCGCTTATGGCAATGTAACCGAACAAATACCCACAAGCTATGTACAAGAAACAGGAAAGGAAATAAAAGTAAACTACATACAAACAAGCAAAGATGTTTATAGCTTTGATGCAGGTGTTTACAACTCACAACATACCTTTGTCATTGACCCTTGGTGTACTTATTATGGATGGCAAGATTCTATGACAGTATATGTTGCCACTGCGGGTACTCCAGCTATTGATGCAACAGGGAATATTATTGTTTGTGGTACAGCTACCAACCAAATGAATATAGCAACTTCAGGTGCCTATCAAACTGTCTTTGGTGGTGGCAACTATGATGTGTACGCACGAAAATTTAGTTCATCAGGTTATCCTATTTGGTGTACTTATTATGGTGGTATAGGTGATGACTTTCCGTATAATACTGTATGTGATGAATCAGGAAATTTCTATTTTAGTTGTTCTACTGACTCTTCTACAAATTTAGGAACTGTAGGTGCTCTTTATCCTACAAGATTAAGTACCGTACCAGATAGCACTAACTCTGTCTCTTGTATTGCTAAATTTAACGCTTCAGGTTTTAGAGTTTGGAGTACTTATTATCCAACTTATTATGGCACTCTGGCATTAGATCATCAAGGGAGTTTACTATTTGTAAGTAGTTTATCTGGCTGGGGTTCTTCTTGTGTAACTTTAGGTGCTTTTCAAACTGTAAATCAGGGAGATGATATTTGTATTGCTAAATTTAATTCAAATGGAACAAGACTTTGGGCTACTTTTTATGGCGGCAGCAATATGGAAGAAAATGCAGACATTAATGTTGACAATAATGACAATGTAATTGTTTCAGGTTATACTGAATCAACTACAAATATTGCTACATCAGGTACTTTTCAAATAGTTTATGGTGGGTTAGGCGATTTATTTCTTGTCAAATTTAATAGTTCAGGTCAAAGGCTTTGGGGTACTTATTATGGTAGTCTAGGCGATGAATGGAATGTTACAAGTGTTGCGGCTGATGGTTCAGGTAGTATTTATATTACAGGCAGAAGTAGTTATCCAAACTTCTTTGCTACTCCAGGTGCATTCCAAAGTGCACCCGCAATCGGTCCAGAAGATTTAATTTTAGCTAAATTTAGTAGTGCAGGACAAAGAATATGGGGTACTTATTTTGGAGGACCAAACGACCAATTTATTTATGAAATGAAAGTTGATAATCATGATAATATTATTTTTTGTGGATTAACTAATTCATCAGTTGGTATAGGTTCATTGAATGGACATCATCCAAATTTATTAGGTGGTGAAGATGGTTTCATAGAGAAATTTAACTCAAATGGTCAACGCATTTGGGGTAGTTATTATGGTGGAAATTTAGGAGATGATATTTATGGGATGGATTTAGATAATAACGGAAATATTGTTGTTACAGGTGTTGCTGCATCTGATACAGGAGTTGCTACACAAGGTTCTTATTGTGATACCTTAGTATCTGGTCTATTTGATGGTTTCCTTGCTTTCTTAGATTCTAATGGTAAATTTTCTATAACAGGTATAGGTGAGTTATTTCCTCAATCACCTTCAATAATAAAAGTCTATCCTAATCCAGCCAAAGATAAAGTAACTATCAGTATTAAAGAGTATAATGGAAATAAGTGTAGCAGTATTAGCCTGTTCTCAATAGAAGGCAAGTTGCTTAAACAACAATCCGTAAAAACCGAAACAACGAGTGTAGATATGAGCGGTTTGCCATCGGGTACTTATTTGTTGCAGTATGATGATGGCGAGGTTTGTGAGACGGTGAAGGTGGTGAAGGAATAGGGTTTTCGTGTTTTTGTGTCTGTGTTTTTTTGTGTTTTCGTGTTTTTGTAAAATCAAATACACAGAACTATAAAGAGACAAAAGGACGTTGGCGTGAGTCAGCGTCCTTTATTTGTTATGGTATTTCCTCATGACCACCGTCAGCATTTTTTAGTGGATTAACTTTTTCTTTTGTGTAGATAAAACGCAAAGAAGAAAAGTTATGTCGAAACCATTAAAATGTGCATGTGGCTCAGACGAGAAAGAGCTGCTTGTTCGTTTGGAAGAAATCATCCATTCGATGAAAGACAAGCCTGGAGCATTGATTCCTGTGTTGCAAGCAGCACAATCATTGTTTGGCTATTTGCCAGAGGAGGCTATTCTTAAAGTTTCGGAAATGCTGCGTGAACCCCTATCGAAGGTTTATGGTGTCATTACGTTTTATTCTTTCTTCTCACTGAAACCAAGAGGGAAATATTTGATTCGGGTTTGTTTAGGCACGGCATGCTACGTGCAAGGCGCGAATGAAATTATTACTGCCCTAAAAACTCAACTCGGTATTGAAATAGGAGAAACCACAAAAGATAAACTCTTCACCCTTGATGTGGGAAGGTGCTTTGGTGCCTGTGGGCTTGCACCGGTGATGATGGTGAACGATGATGTACACTCTTGGGTGAAGTCATCGCAAATTGGGAAGATTCTGAAAACCTATGAACGCAAACAACCTAAAAAAGAGGAGGCAACTGTATGATGGCAACAATAGAAAAAAAGCTAGAATCGCTTGCGGACCTTGAATTATTTCGGGCAGCACTTATTGCACAAACAGAAAATCAAAAAGAGAAGATATATGTGTGCGCAGGTGGCGGTTGCATTGCCTGTGGTTCTATGAATGTGAAAGACGCACTCAATGCTCAGCTCGAAAAAAATAAGCTTACCGATAATTATACCGTAGTGCAAACAGGATGTCTTGGACCCTGTGCATTTGGACCTGTTGTGGTGATTGGCAAAGACGATACTTTTTATCAAAGCGTTCGGAAAGAAAATGCCAAGGATATTGTTGAACAACATTTACTTGGGGGCAATGTGGTTGAAAAATTAATTCAATCCGTTGACGACCAAAAGATTGCAAAACGCTCTGAGCTCCCCTTCTTCAAACATCAAGACAAACAGGTATTGCGCAACTGTGGCAGCATTGACCCTACTAAAATTGATGATTATATTTCGGTGGGTGGTTATGCTGCGGTAGCAAAAATGCTATCTTCAATGAGTAGTGATGATGTGGTGCATGAGGTTACGTCTTCAGGTTTACGTGGTCGTGGTGGTGCTGGTTTTCCTACAGGCGTTAAATGGGGTTTTGCGAAAAAAAGTAAAGACGAATTTAAATTCATTTTGTGCAATGCCGATGAAGGTGACCCAGGTGCTTTCATGGATAGAAGCATTTTGGAAGGGGACCCGCACAGTGTTGTGGAAGGAATGATAATTGGTGCATTTGCCATTGGTAGTAATCAGGGTTATGTGTATGTGCGTGCCGAATACCCTTTGGCAGTGGAGCGGTTACAACTTGCTATTGATCAAGCCAAAGAATATGGATTGCTTGGTGAAAATATTTTAGATAGCGGATTTGATTTCGAATTAGAAATCCGCATGGGTTCTGGCGCATTTGTATGTGGTGAAGAAACTGCCTTGATAGCTTCAATTGAAGGAAGAAGAGGCGAACCGCGTCCGCGTCCGCCTTTTCCTGCTGAAAAAGGTTTGTGGAATAAACCAACAGTGCTCAATAATGTAGAAACCTTCTCGAATATACCACGCATCATCAACATTGGGGGTGCGGCATTTGCAGCTACAGGCACAGAGAAAAGTAAGGGCACCAAGATATTTGCCCTTGCAGGAACTGTAAAAAACACAGGACTGGTAGAGGTTCCTGTGGGTACAAGTTTGCGTAAGTTAGTTTTCGATATAGGTGGCGGTATTTCAACGGGTAAAAATTTTAAAGCTGCACAAATTGGTGGTCCTTCTGGCGGTTGTATTCCTGCAGAACATTTGGATGTTCCGCTTGATTATGAATCGCTCAATAAGCTAGGCGCTATCATGGGAAGTGGTGGTTTGATTGTGATGGACGAAACGAGTTGTGCAGTGGATGTAGCCCGTTTTTTTCTTGAATTTGTACAAGATGAATCCTGCGGAAAATGCACACCGTGCAGAGAAGGAACAGCTCGTATGAGATCAATTGTAGAGCATATTTGTGCCGGAAAAGGAGAAATGCATGATTTAGATGAATTAGAATCACTTGCAAAAGTGGTGATGAACACCTCGCTATGTGGGCTGGGACAAACCGCCCCGAATCCGGTACTGAGCACGTTACGCTATTTCCGAGATGAGTATGTTGAGCATATTCATGACAAAAAATGCAGGAGTGCCGTTTGTAAAGCATTGATTGTTTTTGAAATAGTAAAAGAGTGTGAAGGATGTGGGGCTTGTAAAAAAGCCTGTCCTACAGGAGCAATTTCAGGAGAGAAAAAAGGGCTTCATGTAATTGATAACGACTTGTGCATTCGGTGTGGTATGTGTATGAGTGTTTGTCATTTTGGTTCCATTATTAAATACTAAACAGAATGAAAATTACCATAAATAATAACATTTTCGAAGCACAAGAGAACGATACGGTTCTTGATGTGGCGAGAAGAAATGACATCTACATTCCAACACTTTGCTACCATGTTAAAACAGGGCAAACTGCAAAATGTAGAGCTTGTGTTGTGGATGTGGAAGGGATGCGTGGCATGCAGACATCTTGCAACCTAAAAGTACGCGATGGTATGAATGTGCACACCGATACAAAAGAAGTTCAAGAAGCACAAAAAATGGTTGTTGATTTGATGTTGGCATCTGGATACCATAATTGTCTTGCTTGTGAGCGTAGTGGCACTTGTGAACTGCAAGATGCATGTTACCATTTAGGAATTGAAAAATCGACCTATAAGGACGCACCAACCGGAAGAAAAGATGAAAGCTCAGAATTTATTGTAATTGATTTTGACAAGTGCATTAAGTGTGGCAGGTGTGTAAATATTTGCAACAATCGAGTAGTGAATGAAGTGCTTGGTTTTGGCTATAGAGGAAAAGAAACCGAAATCATGTGTGATGATGATGTGGCAATGGGTTTATCAACCTGTGTGCAATGTGGAGAATGTGTACAGATTTGTCCAACTGGTGCATTGACAGATAAAAAATCAAGAGGGAAAGGAAGGGATGCACAATTTGAAAAAGTAGATACTACTTGTCCATATTGCGGAACAGGCTGTCAACTTACGTTGCATGTTGACAAAGCAAAAAATAAAGTTGTTCGTGTAACAGGTCGTGATGAATGGCCGAACAATGGCATGTTGTGTGTAAAAGGAAGATACGGCTTTGAATTCCATGCAAGTCCGAAGCGACTCCAATATCCTTTAATCAAAAAAAATGGGAAACACGAACAAGCAACCTGGGATGAAGCCTTGGATTTGATTACAGAAAAAATAAAAACAACCGTTGGTAAATATGGTCCAGATGTTTTCTCTGCATTAGGTTCAGGAAGAATTACCAACGAGAATAATTATGCCATTCAGAAATTTACTAGAGCAGTAGTAAAGACCAACAACATTGACCATTGTGCGCGAACTTGTCATGCGCCAACAGTTGCAGGACTAGCACATGCTTTTGGCAGCGGCGCCGCTACCAACTCTGTGGATGAAATTCTAGAAACCGATTTGATTTTTGTGATTGGTTCCAACATGACGGAGGCGCACCCTGTAGTTTCTTATTATGTGAAGCAAGCCGTGAAAAATGGTTCACGCATGATTGTGTGTGACCCAAGAAGAGTAGACATTGCTCATTGGGCTAATTTGTATGTGCCGCTTAAAGTAGGAACTGACGTGCCTTTTTTGAATGGTTTGATTAACGAAATCATTCAAAACAATTGGCACAACGAAGCGTTCATGAAGAACAACACAGAAAATCCAGAAGACCTGAAAGAATGGATAAAAGAATATCCGGTTGAAAAGGCTTCTGAGATTTGTGGCGTACCCGTTGAGCAAATGAAACAAGTAGCAAAATTGCTAGGTACTGCTGAAAAAGTATCGGTGATTTATTGTCTTGGAATTACGGAACATACTACAGGAACCGATAACGTAAAAACGATTGCCAATCTTCAAATGGTATTGGGTCATTTAGGGAAAAGAGGTTGTGGTGTAAATCCGCTTCGCGGACAAAATAATGTGCAGGGTGCTTGCGACATGGGCGCATTGCCTAATGTCTATCACAATTACATTTCGGTGAAAGATGAAAAGACAAAAGAGAAAATAGAAAAGCATTGGGGTGTTAGTGGCTTATCTTTGAAAGAAGGCTATAAGCTGCCAACAATGTTGCACAAAGCAACCACCGGCGATACTAAAATATTGTTTTGTGTGGGCGACAACACCGTGCAAACAGAGCCCAACATGGCAAAGACTATTCAAGAAGTGAAGGCGCTTGAATTCCTTGTGGTAATCGATATTTTCGAGAATGCTACTACTGATTTTGCCGATGTGATTTTGCCGGATGTTTGTTTCAATGAAGATTTTGGCACTTATTCCAATCTTGATAGAAGAGTTCATCTATTACGCAAAGCAGTGAATCCACCAGGAGAAGCCAAACCAACTTGGTGGATCATGAATGAACTTGGAAAAAGATTGGGAGTTGATTTGAAATTCACCTCTGCTGAAGCTACTTGGGAAGATATGCGCGCCACAGGAACTATTATGGGCGGCATTACTTATGAACGCATTCAGCACAAAGGTTTGCAATGGCCTTGCCCAACAGTGACACATCCCGGCACTCCAATTCTTCACACCAACGGTAAGTTTACAAGAGGAAAAGGACTGTTCTCACATACCCAATACCGTTCACAAGCAGAAATGCCAGATAAAGAATACCCTTTTGTGTTGTCAACAGGAAGAAGACTTTGGCATTATCACACCGGAACACAAACTCGCAATTCTATTGGCTTAGAAAATATATTCCCTGAAGAGTTACTGGAAATTAGTCCGGTAGATGCAGCAAGGATGCACATCAAATCTGGAGATATGGTAAAAGCAACGAGCAGGCGTGGTGAAATAACAGTGAAAGCTTGGGTAACGGAACGCTCCCCCGAAGGTGTGGTGTGGTGTACCTTCCATTTCCGCGAAGCACATGCTAATATACTCACCAATGATGCCTATGATAATGTTACCGAAACGCCTGAATACAAAGCCTGTGCTATTCGCATTGAAAAAGTAAGCGAGGGTGTTGAAACGGTTTCAAGAGGCTTTAGGCAAGCGAGACCTTGATTTAATTTTATAAATTGAGCTTTCTAATTACTGCTAAAATTTAAACACATAAAGAACAAAGGAAAACAAATGGTAAAGGGGAGGGTGATGATGAGTTGATTTGACGATTTAGTTTTTTTATTGAAACTTTGTAAAGAAGCAAATTTTTGGTTTGCTGTTTTGAATTTTAAATTAATCATCACACAAAACTTAGTATTTTGAGGTTCCGTTTATTTCAACTTTTCCTATTGCTTATAGCAGTGATGGTGTGTAAAAATGTTATGGCTCAAAATATTGCCAACAATAACATCGCCACGAGTCAAACTGTATGTGCGGGTATTGCACCTAATCAATTAACTGGAACTTTACCTACTGGTGGCACTGGCACATATCAATTTGAATGGTTGGAATCTATATCAAATCCCAATTGGGGCTATACATCAGCTAGCGGTTTAAACAATACCCAAAACTATCAACCACCTTTGCTTTCCACCAATGTTTGGTATAAGCGTGTAGTGAATAGCGGCAATTATTCAGATACGTCTGCCCCAGTAACCATAAATTATTACAACAACAACTTTGCTTTAACTGCTTCAGGTCCACTCACTATTTGTCCTGGCGATAGTGTGATTCTACTTACAACTATTGGTGGTGCAGGTCAAGCTTTTCAATGGAAAAAAGGAGGCATTGGGCTTTCTAATTGGACAAACATAAGCGGCAACAATAACTATTTCATCAGTGCAAAAACTAGCGGAGAATATTTACTTAATATTTCCTTGTCTAATGGTTGTGTTTTTCATTCGGATACCGTTACTGTTCAAATGAATTCTCTGGTAAACTCAACGGTGACTCCTGGTGGTACAATTTATACTTGCAACGGAAGTAGCATAACGTTTACTGGTAACGTAACTCAAGGCTTACAATACCAATGGTTTTTAAATTCCAATCCCATATTGGGCGCAACTGATACAACCTATACTACCACAGTTTCTGGGACTTATAAAATGAAAGTTACCTCTGGAAGTTGTTCGGCATTTTCCACAAACAATGCTTTCGTTAGTGCGGTGAATGTAAACCCCCACATAAATGCAGGTGGAAATACAAATTTTTGTCAAGGTGGTAACACAATTTTAGTTTTAAGCACACCTGGAATGGGTGCGCTTCAATGGTATGATGGAAATACACTGCTTGTTGGTGCCAACAATACTGCATATACTGCTACCGTAACAGGATCTTACAAAATAAAGGTAACCTACTTGAACTGTTCCGCTTTTTCTAACGTTATTGATGTTATTGTTTCCCCTCCGCCCTCTGCAACTATTGTAGCCTTGAGCGACACTGTTTTTTGCAATGGCGATAGTGTGGTTTTTCAAGCAAACACAGGACCTGGTCTTAGTTATCAATGGATAAAAAACAGTGGTAATACTGGACCTGCTACCCAAAGTTCAACTTTTGTTGCATATACATCGGGAGTGTATAGTGTATTGGTGTATAATCTTTTCATGTGTTCAAGTCACGCCAACAATATTGCTGTATCAGTGCATCCTCAACCTAATCCAATAATAACACATACCTTAAATACACTCAGTACTTCAGGCTTCATAAGCTATCAATGGTTTTTTAATGGCAATCCTTTGTTGGGTGAAACCAATCCTGATTTATTGGTAAGTCAAGATGGAATTTATTCGGTTAAAGTTATTGATTCAAATGGTTGTGAAGGAATTTCCGCAAGTCTAAACGTGACCGTTGTAGGAATTAATGAAATTGAAAAAGATAATTTAATCAGTATCTATCCTAACCCTACTCACAATAAACTTTATCTTGAAACCAAGGAACAAGGAACACTTTTTGTAGAAAATGTTTTAGGGACAAATGTGTACACTAAAACTATAATAGAAAACAAAACTGGAATAGACTTTAGTAATTTATCTGAAGGAATTTATATGTTAAGGTTTCAGACATATAATTCAGTAAAAACTCTGAAGGTTTTGAAACTTTAGGGTTAAACAAGATCAATTGAATACAATAAAGTTTCCTGATCATCCTTAATTCCAAATAGTTGTTGCTTATAGATTTTAAAATTGTGGAATTTTACCATCAGTTTTTCTGCCAATCTTATTTCCATTTCTTCGTCGTCAAGAGCTTCTCTACTTTCCTCATCAAGAGTAGCCCGATATTCTTGGAAAACTTTATTTCCTTTAAGTTCTGATTGAATAATAGATTTTAATTGCAGAATGTATGCTGAGGCTTCACCTAATGAAAAATCGAAGATTGCTTCAAGCAGAGTCTCTTCGTCACTGAATTCTTGATTCTTGATAAACATAATTTAGTTTGAAAGTTTTAAAAATAAACTTAAAACCAAATGCCCCGCGTTCGACGCGAGGCATTTTTTCATTTTCTCCTTGTATAGGTATTCATTCATATTAAGAATGAGTCATTCTCTCCTTATAGAATATTATTGTTGAGTAGCAGTATAAACTACATCAGTAGCATAAG
>CAINUN010000076.1 GCA_903853805.1 uncultured Bacteroidota bacterium | reverse complement strand
TTCTATCGCTTCTGGTTTCTCTTCAAGTGCTTATAACAGTTTATCAGCTACTGCTGCTAACTTAATCTCTAACGCAACTTATGGTGGCAACCAAACATTCTCTGTAATGTATAAAGCTACTCCTGGTTTCGCATATCCTGCAGGAACTTATGCTACTGACGTAGTTTATACTGCAACACAACAATAAAATTAATAACTTTCTGAAATACTTAAGGCTGCCCGTAAGCAGCCTTTTTTGTTTTTATGAAGGATGTAAATCAATTTACTTCTGCAATACACTTCAATTCAATAGCAATAGCCGAGGGCAGAGAATTGACAGAAACCGTCGTTCGGCAAGGTTGGTTTTCCTTAAAATACTCAGCATAAATACGGTTGTAAATATGAAAGTCGCGTTTCATGTCTGTAAGGAAAACGGTCACATCAACAAGCTTATCCCAACTGCTACCACTTTCTTCCAACACAGTGCGCACATTGCGAAACACACTATGACACTGATCTTCAAAATCAAAAGTTTTGAACTGTCCGTGTTTGTCTAATTCAAGCCCTGGAATTTCATCCGTTGCTGCATTGCGCGGACCAATACCCGAAAGGAAAAGCAAATTGCCAACTCGGCGAGCATGAGGATATAAACCCATCGGTTTTGGTGCTTTGTCGGTGCTTATTTTTTGTGACATGAATTCATTGATTTACTGCGAAAATAATTGTCTTCATCAACATCTATTTCTTCTTCACTAAAAAATAAAATCAAAACGGGCATAAGGTTTATTTTTACACACGCTAAAAACAAGGAAATATGAAACTCGTAACCTATTCCATGAACGGAAAGGAGCAATTGGCTTTCTTAATTGACAATCAACTTTTCAATACTAACAAACTAGATGCACAACTTCCCGACTCTTTAAAAATTATGTTGGAGGATTGGGGGAATTATGAACCTATCGCACGTTCAGCAGAAGCATCATTGAAAAATAGTGTAAATAAAATAGCAGATGCTTTATTTGACAAAGCGACTATCCTTGCACCTATTCCACGTCCCACGTCATGCCGCGATGGCTATGCGTTTCGCCAACATGTGGCAGCTGCTCGCAGAAATAGAAAAGTAGACATGATTGCAGAGTTCGACCAATACCCAATCTTCTATTTCACGAATCATTTAGCCATTCAAGGTCCGGGTGAAATACGTTGTATGCCCGATCATTTTCAAAAATTAGATTTTGAATTGGAAGCATCCATTGTTTTAGGAAAGCATGGAAAAAACATCAAAGCCGCAGATGCGGATGAATACATTGCCGGCTATATGATCATGAATGACATGAGCGCACGCACCCTTCAAATGGAGGAAATGCTCCTCAATCTTGGACCAGCAAAAGGAAAAGATTTTTCAACAGTGATTGGTCCAATGATGGTGACACCCGATGAATTGGATGCGTATAAAATCCCTGCTAAGCCCGGTCATGTGGGCAACAACTACAACCTCAAAATGAAGTGTTGGGTAAATGGTGTGGAAGTAAGTTCTGGTAACATGGGCGACATGGATTGGACATTCGCCGAAATTGTGGAACGTTGTTCTTATGGTGTAGAAGTTTTCCCTGGCGAAGTGATTGGAAGCGGCACAGTTGGTACAGGTTGTTTCCTTGAACTCAATGGCACAGGCTTATTCAACGACCCTAACTATAAAGTACAGTGGCTTCAACCTGGAGATGTTGTAGAAATGGAAATAGACGGACTGGGACATTTAAGCAATAGGATTGTAGCTGAAGAAACCGATTGGAGTATTCTTAAAATAAAAAAGAGTCTTTAATAACAAGGCGATATTGTAATGAATAAAGTTATCGGAATCATCGGTTCGGGAGCAATGGGTTCGGGTATTGCTCAAGTGGCTGCACAAGCAGGACATAATGTGGTTGTTTACGACAACAACCACATTGCTTTAGACAAAGCAAAAGACAATCTCTCCAAAACATTGAACAAGCTTCAAGAAAAAGGAAAAATTGACAACGCTGCAACAATCCTACAACGTTTTGTTTTTGCTGACAAGCTCGAATCTTTTGCCGATTGCTCGTTGATTATTGAAGCTATTGTTGAAAAGCTAGAAGTCAAGAAAGCTGTTTTCTCCGAAGTAGAAAAAGTTGTTTCTGAAGACTGCATTCTTGCTACAAATACCTCTTCTTTGTCCGTTACTTCTATTGCTGCGGCTTGCAAAAAACCCGAACGTTTTATTGGTTTACACTTTTTCAATCCTGCGCCATTGATGGCGTTGGTGGAAGTGATTCCTGCAATTCAAACCGATGCAGCAATTTCCACATTTTGTAAACAATTGATGCTCGATTGGGGAAAGGTTTCGGTGATGACTAAAGACACACCGGGCTTTATTGTCAACCGCATTGCTCGTCCTTTTTATGGCGAAGCAATTCGCATTTATGAAGAAGGCATTGCCGACTTGGCTACGATTGATTGGGCAATGACTGAGTTGGGTAAGTTCAAGATGGGACCCTTCACACTCATGGATTACATTGGTCATGACGTGAATTATGTGGTGACCGAAACCGTCTTTCAATCCTTCTTTTACGACCCTCGTTACAAACCTTCTTTCTCCCAAAAACGCTTGCTCGAAGCAGGTTGGTTGGGCAGAAAAACAGGAAGAGGTTTTTATAATTATGCCGAAGGTTTTGAAATGCCTCAGCCCGATAAAAACGAAGAGCTGGGTCAGAAGATTTTTGAACGAATTCTTGCCATGCTCATCAACGAAGCGATGGATGCGCTTCACCTAAATGTGGCTACCAAAACCGACCTCGACATTGCCATGACGAAAGGAGTGAATTATCCTAAAGGTCTGCTGCAATGGTGTGATGAAATTGGACCAAGAAATGTATTGGGCAAGCTCGATGCGCTCTACAATATTTACCACGAGGACCGCTATCGGGCAAGTGTGTTGTTGCGGTTGTTGGCGAAGTGATAGCAAAATAGCATTGGTAAACATAAAAAAAGCGGGGGAGAACCCCCGCTACGACTACTTTTTCATACTAACAGAAAAATGTAAATAGTTCGAATTATTTTCCGCCTGCTAATGATTTGGTATAATTAATTACTGACCAAATTTCAGACTCGTCAAGTATTTCTTTAAAAGAAGGCATTGGTTTTCTTCCTTCAGTTGTTTTCCAGAAAAGTTCGCCATCACTAATTTTTGTGTATTCAGCGCTACTGAAATCGCCACAAGAGATGTCTATTTTAGCAGCTTTAGTGCCATCGCCTTTACCAGTAGCACCATGACAAGATTTGCAGTTTTTTTCATAAATTTCTTTGGCATGTTTCAAAGAAGCAGCGTCAGCTTTTACAGGGTTTGCCATTTTTATAGCTGTGGCAGGGGCTGGCCAAGGTTTTCCTTTTGGTTTGGCTTGTGATTTTGCAGAGATAGAGGCTGTCATCATAAAACAAGCCATCAAAATCATTGTCATTACAGCTTTCGGATTTTTCATGTTTGATTTCATTTTTTGAAAATTTAATTGTTAACGATTGATTTTTTATTTTGAATAATTAGGTTTTCTTTTTCTATAAACTTCCCACACTACAAACAATAGGGTACCCCATATTCCTATAATAATTAGGTTGGATACAATCATAAGATAGTATGGTGCTTTTTCTCTTGATGCTGCGAGTGAGCGTTCCAATGGTGCAATTTCGGCACGAGGCACTCCCCAATTCACTTCTTTACTTACTTCGGCAGCAGGGTCTTCTACCTTGGCTATTACCAATAGTTTTCCGTTTAAGTCTGCAGGAATATCGTTGGGGAAGTCAAAGGTGGCGTTGCCAGTTTCGTCAGTTACTGCAGCTTTTCCAATAGGAAGAAGGCTATAAAGACGTTTTACATACAATTTTACTTCTACTTCTTTTACTGCTGTGTCATTTGCTGTAACCGATACGTTACATTTTTTTACAGAATCTTCAACGGTAAAATTCAAAGTCATTTTAGTTTCTTGCGAAAACAACCTTCCAAACGAAGTTGCTACCAAGAACAATACGGCTAAACACTTTATTATAATGCTTTTCATAAACGGTCTATTTATAGTTAATAATTTCGTCTTTACCTTCTAATTTACCTTCTGCTACTTCCCACACAGAAATGATTGGGAAGAAACGTGAAAACAACGTTACAATGAGCATCATAGCGGCAAAAGTGGCTGCTACAATAGTCATCTCCACTAAGCTTGGAGAATAGTGTTTCCATGAAGCCGGAACATCTTGAATTGGTAAATACGGATGAGATAGTCCAGGAATAACGATCAAGTAGCGTTTAAACCAAGCGGCGATGAACACAACCGATGCAATGATGGTAAGCGGTAAAGGTTTTCTCATTGCAGGAATTAATGGTAACGTAGCAGGCATAATCATGCCCATAAACACTACCGACCAATACAAAGGAGCATCTCCACCAACAAACAAATCGAGCAAATGGTTCTTATGCAAGCCTGACATTTTATAAGCAGGTACTAAGTACTCATTTACATTGAAATAGATGTAGATTAAAGACATCAACACAAGTGCTCGTCCCAATTTATCGAAATGCATAGGCGTTAAATATTTTTCAAGGTTGTATGCCTTTCGAAATATTGCTACAGCAAGAATCATTGCAGCCACGCCAAGTAAGAATGCTCCTGAGACAAAGTAAACACCGAAGTTTGTACTGTCCCATTCTGCACGTAGCGTTGTGGCAAACAACCAAGCGGTAACTGTATGGATAGATATTCCAAGAGGTATAACCATAACAGTCAATATTTTGATGCAACGTTTCAAGATTTTCCATTGTTCAGGAGTTCCTTCCCAACCAAAAGACAACATTTTATACATTTTCATCTGCCATTTAGGTTTATTGTGCAAATGGTTTTGACAAGTTGCTAATGATGGAATTAGTGGGATGAACAATAAGACCAAACTGGTGGAGATATAGGTAAGAATTACTATGATGTCCCAAATGATAGGAGATTGAATCCTTCCGTGAATTACAAGATAATACAACCTGTCGGGACGACCCATAGCGGCAACAATGCTCACACCAGCCAACATAATGGCTGCAACAGCAATGACTTCTGCTATTCTTGATAACGGGCGATACCACTCAAAATGTGTGAGTTTTAATACTGCCGACATCAATACGCCAATGAGGCTGAGTGCTACAAAAAATACGAAGTTGGAAATATAAACGCCCCACATAGTATAATCTCTAAGGGATACAGTTACATATTTACTTCTAGTTTCTTGAACATAATAAGCGTATACACCAGCACAACAAACCAATACTAAAAACACAATCCATAATTTTCCAATAGTTCCTATTTTTTGTACTGGTCGTAACAATTCTTCTTTCATTTCCATATACTCTTCCTGTGTAAAGGTTTCGTATGTGGTTTTTTGATTTAATTCAATATTTTTACTACTCATGGTATTAATATTTGATTGTTATTATTCAATTGTATTATGCGCTTCTGTAGCCTCTTCAAAAGGAAACTGACGTTTAACTGGAGGTAAATAATAGACACGTGGTTTTGTTCCTAGTTCTTCAAATTGGCGATAACCAGCTCTGTTTCTTATTAATTCCTTTAATCTAAATGTTTCTTCTCCATTGGTTACCACATCTTCCAATTCATCACCATGAAATATGGCTCCATTAGGGCAAGAAAGAACGCAAGCAGGCAACAACCCTTCAGCTGAACGATTGGTACAAAAATCACATTTTGAAACAGTGCCTTCCGCACCATAACCAATTGTGCAGTTATTTTCTGGAATACTATCTTTATTTGCTTCTGTAAACTTGGTTTGTTCAGGACGACCAAAATTGAAAGTACGGGCTGAATATGGACATGCAGCCATGCAAAACTTACAACCAATACAACGATCACTATCAATAGCCACAACACCATCTTCTCTTTTAAAAGTAGCATCCACAGGGCAAACTTTTGTACACGGTGGGTTGTCACAATGATAACACATGGTAGGAAACCAATATGGAGATCCTAAATCTGAATCTTGCATTTTCTTCACCTTAATATACTCAGTTGGTGGAAGAATTTTATGTGCTTTTTGACAACCTTCTACACATTTTCTTTCGTTGGCACAACGAGCAAGGTCAATAACCCTTATAAATTTTCTGCCCTCAATACCTTTTCTTATTTCTCCCTTTGAAAAACCATCTTTTGCAGCATGATGATCTAAATGGGAACTATCTACTTCTACTAATTTACCATCAGCAGTTAGAACTTTTACCTTTTTCCCAGTTTCAGTTGATTGGCAACCAGGAAGGATTGCTGTTGCCAAACCAGTAGCACCAGCTAACAACCCGAATTGTAGAAACTTCCGCCTTGATTTATCTTCTTTTTCCATAATTATATCTTTTTTTTGAAACAACGATACCCCTTTCATCTAATTAAATGATGATTTAATTAGATGAAATACTTTGGTTGGTTTTATTTATTTGGAAAATATGTTAGTTAAACATTTTTAAACAATATCTATACCTACTTCAATGATATGTGGCTGTGGTTAATATGCGTTTTAGATGAATTTCAAGTTATTTTGCGAGTGTGCGTAGATAGTTGATTAAATCTCCAGGTGTTCTGGTTTTTCCAAATTCACCTTCAATTACATCAGTATTATCAGGAATTCTTTTTTTGAACCCGGGCATATCTTTATGTCCATAGTAAATTTTATACAACAAAGACCCGTCAGTTTGTTTTTGGAAATTAGGTGAAGTAAAATCAGATGGCTGGTGGCTAAGACTTGTTGCTTTTATTCCATCTCCCTTTCCCAATTTTCCATGACAAGTAATACACCTTTTTTCATACAACACTTTACCTGCGTTTATTGATTCAGCATCAGATGGAACAGGATTTTTCATTTTTTCATACTTTTCTGGTACACTCCAAGAATCATTTTGTTGAAAATCAAAAGACAATAGCATAAAAGCTAATGCAAACGATCCGATAATAAAAATTGTTTTTTTCATAACTCATAAATTTTAGTTGATAAAGTAGATTGAAAGCGTAAAATAAAATAAGCTACTAAAGGTGCGAAGTGATAAATTATTAAGAAGTGCTTTTCCTAATGTGATGATTTATTTTCCCCAATTGTAATTTGTCATTTTACCTTCAAATTTCTACGCAAAGTTTGTGAGATTGTAGGTACTGTTTAGTGATGATCATCAGAATAAAACATGAATTATTTCAGGTTGTTTTATGTCAGTTCTCAGAAAATCAATATGATAATCGTCATTATCTGGAACAATTTTCATCAACCATTAACACGATAAATAATAATAATATGATGATCTCAATTAGTGTTTTTGTATTAATAATTGATAAAATAACTATAAAATGGATTGTATGTAAAAGTATATTGTCATTTATGCAAGACAAATGTCTATATAAATATTGTGTATGAAATAATTATTTGGGAATATTTCCAATTATACTACAAAACCGTTTTTAGTTTGAAGTAATTTAATGGGCACACATAAAGTTTGTGTTAGAAAAAAACGAGAAGAGATAGAATGAATTCTTTAAAAAAGAACTTTCCAATCAGCCAATAATATTATTGATTTATACTAAAAAGCATCTTATTCCAATAGGCTAATAAACTATCTGCAACTTCGCATAATTCAGCATAATCTTCTTTTGCCCCGCGTCTTCAAAATCAATAGTGGCAATTTTATTATTTGCACCGCCTTCAAGCGCTGCAATAATTCCAAAACCAAATTTTTGATGTTCCACTTTCATGCCTACCTGCATGGTGGTAGCATCATCGGCTTTAAAGTTAGGATTGGGTTGGTGTGCAGTGGCAGCTTTTTGTTGCTGCAATTTTTCGGCAAGTGGCTTTAAGGAAGGTGTTTTTTCAAAAGATTTATGCAACAAATTGCTGTAAGAATTGTTGATTGCATTGGCTTTATGTGCGGTTCCTGTAAACGTTTTATCAAGATGTTGCTCAGGAATTTCGTCAATAAAACGGCTCGGGTCATTTTGAATTAAGCTACCAAATCGATAGCGACTATTGGCATACGTCACCCACAACCTCGACTTGGCTCTTGTAATAGCAACATAAAAAAGGCGGCGCTCTTCTTCAAGGTCATCTCGGTCATAAAGGCTCATGGTGTTGGGGAATAAATTTTCTTCTACTCCAACTACAAAAACGCAAGGAAATTCCAATCCTTTAGCTGCATGAATGGTCATGAGCTTCACGGTATCCACGTTTTCATCTTTATTGTTATCGGCATCGGTAAGCAAAGTGATTTGTTGCAAATAACTTCCCAAAGATTTATCTCTGAGTTCGCCTTCTTCATCGGGAGTTTCCGTAAACTCTTTGATGGAGTTGAGCAACTCTTGAATGTTTTCGTATCGCGCCAAACCCTCCACCGATTTGTCGTTGTATAATTCAGCCACTAGACCTGTGTGTTTGCCCACCTGAAAGGCAAGGTCGTAAGCATTTCCTTTCTCCAACATGGTTTGAAAACCTTTGATCATGTTGGTAAAGTTTTCGATGGCGGCGCCACCCGCTCCTCTCAATCCCACCATCTCCGGAAACTGAATGACCTCCCAAAAAGATTTGTTTTGTTGGTCGGCGGCAATGAGAATTTTGTCAATGCTTGTTTTGCCAATGCCTCTGGCAGGGTAATTGATGATGCGCTTAAGGTTTTCTTCGTCTTGCGGATTTACCAAAATGCGCAAATACGCTAAAAGGTCTTTTATTTCTTTGCGTTGATAGAAGGAAGTGCCTCCTACTAATTTGTAAGGAATATTTGACTTGCGAAGGCTTTCTTCAAAGGCGCGCGATTGCGCATTAGTGCGATACAACACCACAAAATCTTTATTAGCATAGTGATTCCTCAATTTCATTTCTTGAATGGAATCGGCAATAAATTTCCCTTCGTCATTATCGGTCATGGTCCGCACGAGTTTTATTTTCTCACCTTCATCATTTTCTGTCCAAAGTGCTTTAGGTATTTGGTTTTTGTTGTTAGCAATTATTTTGTTGGCAACATTGAGGATGGATTGAGTGCTGCGGTAATTCTGTTCCAGTTTTACCACCTTAACGTCATCATAATCGCTTTGAAATTGCATGATGTTTTGAATGGTAGCTCCGCGGAAAGAATAAATGCTCTGTGCATCATCGCCTACTACACAAATGTTTTCATGAACGGAGCCTAGCATCTTAATGATTTTATATTGCGCCACATTTGTGTCTTGATATTCATCAATAAGTATAAACTGAAAGCGATGTTGGTATTTGGCTAAAGCTTCAGGAAAATTGTTGAGAAGAAAATACATCTTGAACAATAAATCATCAAAATCCATCGCTCCATTTTTAAAACAACGCTTCCAATAGGTGTCATAAATTTCTCCAATCAAAGGACGGTTGCTTCGAGCATCTTCTTGTTGAATATGAAAGTCTTCTTTGTATTCAATAGGATTAACCAAACTGTTTTTAGCGGCAGAGATTCGGTTGTAAACAAATGCAGGCTTGTAGTGCTTGTCATCCAAATTCATGTCGTGAACTATACTCTTTATAATAGATTTAGCATCGTCTGTATCATAAATTGTAAAGTTGCTAGGATAACCAAGTCTAGTTGCTTCAGCCCGTAAAATTCTTGCAAATACAGAGTGAAAAGTACCGATATATAAATTGCGGGCTTCGTTGTTGCCTAAAATATGCTCTACTCGTTCTTTCATTTCAGCAGCAGCCTTATTAGTAAATGTTAGCGCGAGAATATGGAATGCATCTACTCCATGTTTCATTAAATGAGCAATTCGAGTAGTTAATACTTTTGTTTTTCCACTACCCGCACCCGCCACAATCATCAAAGGTCCTTTGATGTGTTCCACCGCCACACGTTGTTGTTCGTTCAGCCCATTCAAATAATCTTGCATGGCACGAAAATAAGCAGAGCGAAGCGATAATTTATTTAGAAAAATAGCTCTGTTAAAGAAAATAAAATTCACAAGCACTCAAATCTATAGATTGCATGTAGAATTAAATTTGCACAGCTCGAAAAACGAAACATGCTCCGGTTCCAACATCTCGAAAATTTATACTTACTGCTTCTGCTGCCAATACTAATAGTATTGTTTGTGAGCCTATTTTGGTGGCGCAAAAACAAGTTACAAAAACTGGGGGATGAAGTACTCATTTCCAAGCAATTACTTGGTTTCATTCCAGGAAGACCCACTTTGAAATTTATATTATTAATAACTGGGTTGGCTGCTGCGGTTATTGGTTGGGCAAACCTACAAATGGCTTCAGGTATGGAAAAGGTGCAACGCAAAGGAGTGGATGTGCTTATTGCCATAGATGTGAGTAAAAGTATGTTGGCTCAAGACATTAAGCCCGACCGACTGACTCGTTCCAAACAATTGGTGTTGAGTATGCTTGAAAAAATGAAGAATGATAGAGTGGGGTTGATTGTTTTTGCTGGGAGAGCTTATTTACAAGTGCCATTGACGATTGATTATAGCGCATTGAAAATGATGTTGCAGAATGTAAGACCTGATCAAATACCAACACCAGGCACAATGTTTAGTGAAGCGTTGGAATTGTCTGTGAATTCATTTTCAAAAAGAGAAAAGAAATACAAATCATTGGTCATTATTTCAGATGGTGAAGACCATGATGAAAATGCAATTGCAAAAGCAAAAGAAATTGGAGAAACAGGTATCATAGTTCATACAGTAGGTGTTGGTTCCCCAGAAGGCACAACTATTTTAGACCCTACAAGCAACGCTTTGAAACTTGATGATCAAGGAAATGCAGTTGTAAGCAAATTGAATGAAAACGAGTTGAAATCAATTGCAGCATCAGGGAAAGGCACTTATAGTTTGTTGCGCAATGCCGATGTAGTTGCAGAAAAATTAGTTAGTGAAATTGATGGCATGGAACAAAAGAGTTTAGGCGCGGTTGTTTATAATAGCTACAGCAGCTACTTTCAATATTTTTTAGTTGTAGCTTTTGTTTTGATTTTAATTGAATTGCTTTTGCCTGGCGCTAACCTAAAACCCAAAAATGCATGATGAAGCAACAATTGTTAGTGTTTATACTCTTCCTTGCTTCCTTTAATTGTTTTGCTCAAAAAGCAGAACTGAAAACAGGTAATGCTTTGTATGAACAGAAAAAGTTTGCAGAAGCAGCTAAGGAATATAAAAATGCTTTGCAGAAAGACCCAAAGTTTGCCCCTAGTGCCTATAATCTTGGTAATGCAATGTATCAACAAAAGAAATTCGAAAACGCTAGACAAGTATTTAATGGGGCGGCAAAACTTTCGGATGATAAACAGTTTAATGCCGCAGCTAATTATAACATCGGTAATAGTTATCTTGAAGAAAAGAAATGGCAGGAGGCTATTGAGGCATACAAATCCGCGCTTAGAAAAAACCCACAGGATGAAGCTACCAAATACAATCTCTCTTATGCACAAGCCATGCTGAAAAATCAAAAGGGTGGAGGTGGGAATAATAATCAAAATAAAGACCAACAAGACAAGAAAGAGCAACAACAAAATCAACAAAATAAAAAGGACGAAAAGAAAGACAATCAGAATAAGGACCAACAAAAGCCTGAAGAAAAAGACAAGCAACAACCGAAACCACAAGACAGTAAGTTATCTAAAGAACAAGCTGATCAATTATTGAACGCGCTTTCTCAAGAAGAAAAAAACCTTCATGATAAAAAAGAGAAAGGCAAAGCAGTGATGATAAAAGTGGATAAGGACTGGTAGTTTTTTAATGCAGCAAGTTTTGAATAAAGTCCATTTATTGATGTTTATATGCCGCTTGCTTGTTCACAAGTTTTCAACATTGAAAAAAAAGTTGCAAGATTTTTTTCTTGTCGCGAAAATTCTTTTTAATATTGTGCAAGGATATTACTTACTAACCCATCCTCATAGAGTCCGGCAGATCACAACTCGCCGGACTTTTTCTTTTTAGAGTACTGAAATCTTTTGCCACAGCCATTTTTGACGCTAATGTCTTTTTGGAACAGCATCAAATTCTTGTCATTAAAAATTATAGCAAAACAGTTTGGTGATTTTCTTAAAAAATTTTCACAACAATTTTCCCCTGAAAATTTATCTAAGACTTCTCACTCCTCAATAAAATATTCTCCGCTTATTTTTGTACTCATTGATTACAAGTCTCTTTTTTCAAAACTAATCAGTAACCTTACTTATGATTCCGATTGAAGCGCTAAATAATTTGTTCCCAAGTTTTGAGAGGGCATTGCTTGACGAAATTTGTGAAGTTGGTGCGCTTCGCGAATTTAATGAAGGAGCATTGTTAATGAAAACAGGACAATATTTTCGTTCGACGATGATTGTGCTTGAGGGCATTGTGAAAATTTACCGTGAAGATGATGAAGGCAATGAGTATTTTATGTACTACATAGAACCTGGGCAGGCTTGCGCGCTATCTATGATTTGTGCTCTTCGTCAGGAATCAAGTGAAGTGATGGCAAAGGCTGCCACGAACGTTTCTTTGGTTGCTATTCCGCTTGATAAGATGGATGAGTGGATGGCTAAGTACAAATCTTGGTCCCAATTTGTTTTAGGAAATTATCGTCATCGCATGGAAGAAATCATTTCCACTATTGACCATATTGCTTTCAGAAACATGGACGAGCGTCTAGTTTTTTATCTTAAGAATCACCAAAAGACATTGAAGAGTAATTTTATTCCTTATACACATGCTGAGATTGCACAAGAGCTTAATTCAAGCAGAGAAGTGATTACAAGGCTTATGAAAAAACTTGCCGATAAAGGAATGATTAAACTGCATCGTCAGAATATTGAAATTATCAACCTTGAAAACTGGTAGCAAGTAATAATAGTTTGAAATAGTGACGAAGATCACTATGCCGTTTTTCAAAACAATTCATCTTTACTAAAAATCAAAATCATGGTTGTTGAACAAATTTATACTGGTTGTTTAGCACAAGGTGCCTATTACATAGAAAGCAATGGTGAAGCGGCTATTATTGACCCTTTGCGCGAAGTGAAGCCATATATTGATCGTGCTAATAAATCTTGCTCTAAAATCAAGTATGTTCTCGAAACGCATTTCCATGCCGATTTTGTTTCAGGACATTTAGACCTTGCCCAAAAAACAGGTGCAACAATAGTATTTGGTCCGACTGCCAAACCAGGTTTTGAAGCTATGATTGCCGTAGATGATCAAGAAATGAAGTTAGGCAATGTTGTAATAAAAGTATTACACACACCTGGGCATACCATGGAGAGTGCTTCATTTCTTTTGATTGATGAAAAGGGGAAAATGCACTCATTATTTAGCGGAGATACATTATTTATTGGTGATGTTGGTCGTCCTGACCTCGCACAAAAAGCAGCTAATTTGTCGCAAGAAGAATTGGCTGGACTGCTTTACGATTCTTTAAGAAATAAAATCATGGTGTTGCCAGACGATGTTATTGTTTATCCAGGTCATGGTGCTGGCAGTGCTTGCGGGAAAATGATGAGCAAAGAAACCCAAGACTTGTTAGGTAATCAAAAGAAAAACAACTATGCCCTTCGTCATGACATGAGCAAAGAGCAATTTGTAATAGAAGTTCTTGCTGGTTTAATGCCACCGCCCTCTTATTTTCCATTGAATGTGATGATGAATAAACAAGGCTATGAAAGTTTTGATGCTATTATGCAACGTGGACAAAGAGGGTTAACTCCTGATGTGTTTGAAGCTATAGCCAATGAAACACAAGCCTTAATCATTGATACGCGAAATGCGCAGGATTTTGCAAAAGGTTTTATTCCCAATACCATCAATATTGGTATTGACGGAAGTTTCGCTCCTTGGGCTGGTGCTTTAATTCCAGATGTGAAACAAGAAATACTAATCGTTACTGAGTTGGGAAGAGAAGAAGAAGTGATAACAAGATTAGCGCGTGTAGGTTTCGATCATTGCATCGGATATTTGGACGGCGGTTTCAATTCTTGGAAGAAAGCTGGAAAAGAAATCAACTTCATTACTTCATTAACAGCAGATGAAGTGGCAGCCGTTATGCAAAATGAGCCTATCTTCATTCTTGATGTTAGAAAGAAAAGCGAATTCGATAGTGAACACATCATTAAGGCAATTAGCGCACCTCTCGACTACATTAACGAAAGCATGATGAAGGTAGACAAAAACAAAACTTACTTTGTTCATTGCGCAGGGGGTTATCGCTCCATGATATTTGTTTCAATTTTGAAAGCAAGAGGATACGACAACCTAATTGAAGTGAATGGTGGCTTTAAAGCAATGAAAGACAGCGGCAAATTTAATCTCACTGATTATGTTTGCCCTACAACCTTATTATAATACATTCATCACGATGTCGAAACACCCATTGATGACATTTGTCCAGTAACAAAAGCACTTAACTCTTTAATGTAGGTTGGTGAAAAATCAAATTTGATTCCGGCTGTGTCATACAATTCTTTCAGTGTTTTAGTATAACCACAACTTAAAGCAGCTATATAGTTATTAATTGCAGTTTTATTATTTTCTTGGTATTGTCGCCACATGGCAATGGCTCCCAACTGTGCAATACCATATTCTATATAGTAGAATGGAACCTCAAACAAATGCAGTTGTTTTTGCCAGAAATTTGTACGAAATTCTTCAAATCCAGACCAATCTACAACACCAGTACTAAACTCATCTAAAATAGAACACCAGTTTTCTTCTCTTTGCGCAATTGTATGCCCAGGATTGGTGTAAAGCCAATGTTGAAATTTATCAATCGTTGCAATCCATGGCAAAACAGATATCACACGTTCCATTTCTTCCAATTGCGCACGTTTCAGTTCTGTGTCATCTTTAAAAAATTCACCCCAATATTCCATTGAGAACAATTCCATACTCATGCTTGCTAATTCTGCAATTTCCATTGGATATTCTTTAAAGGCACTTAGCTTCAAAGGATGCGATAGGAAAGAATGAATAGCATGACCGCCTTCGTGCATCATGGTGATTAAATCTCCCATGGTTCCAGCTGCATTCATAAAAATGAATGGAACTCCTGTTTCTGGAAGCGGACAATTATATCCACCTGGTGCTTTTCCAATCCTGCTTTCCAAATCTAAACGACCCATTGTTTGCATTGTTTGGATGCAATCACCAAAAAATGGACGTAGTTTTCTAAATACCCTAATCGTTTTTTCTGTAAGTTTTTTACCGTTCTCAAATGGTTGTAAAGGTTTGGTTCCTTCTGGTTCAGCATCTGTATCCCAAGGTCTCATAACATCTAATCCCAATCTTTTCTTGCGATGAAGGCTCAACATTTTCTGGAGTGGAAGAATATGCTCTTTAACAGCTGTATGAAACGCAAAACAATCTTCTAGTGTATAGTCAAATCTCCCCAGTTCACGGAATTTGTAATCTCTATAATTTTTAAAGCCAGCATTAATAGCCACTTGATGACGCAATTTCAACAACTTATCGAAAAGTTCGTTTAGCGGTGTTTTATCTTCTAATCTTCTTGTAACAATCTTTTTGAAAACATCTTCACGAAGATTGCGATTAGGATTTTGAAGAAATTTTGCAGCTTGTTGCAAGGTTAGGGTCTTTTCATCAACGTCCACTGTCATTTTACCTGAAATAGCACCGAATTGTTGCGCTAATACGGAAAGTTCTGCTTGAATAACCACATTCTCTTCACGATATAATTTCACCGAATTTTCAACGTTTCTTAAATAAGGAAAATATTCAGGCTCCTTTATCTCTTTCAAAAACGCACAGGCCAACAATTTGCGATTGATTTCAAAAAAATACGGCTTCATTTTAGGTTCTATTTCTGTGCAGAAATAGGTGTATTCCTCTTCTAATGTTTTGTCGGTCGTGTCACAAGTCATGTTGATTTGTCTCCAACAAGCGTCCTCGCCTACAACGGTTTCCACCTCCGAAATATCTTTCAACCACTGCTCTAAAGCAGTTTTCGAGTCTAATTTTCTATTTTTCAATTCTTCGAGGTATGGTCGAATATTATTCCAAGATAGTAATCGGAATTTTGAAGAAAGAAAGTCTCTATCTATCTTTTTAAGGTTTGCTGTTGATTTCATTATTTGTCAAATCTTTAGGCAATAATACATTTTGCCTTTTAAATAGCAGACAATAGTCACATAGTATTGAACATTATGTTATTCAACAATAAAAACGCAGAAGGATTATATTTATTTTTTGTTTTAATGAAAAGATTAAACCTAAAGGAACAAATCAAATGGTTACTATTTATTTCATTGAAAACAAAAAACTTAGGTGATGAATTTTAATTTGAACAAAACTTAATACATTAAGTTTATTTTAAATTAACTGGAAAAGCATTTTTTTACTTTGGAAGGTATTGTTACATTTGTACCAAGTTGTGAATTTAATGGGTTAGTAAGTAAGAGCTACGGGTATCATCCTGTGGCTCTTTTTCTTTGCTCAATAAATAATGTGACTTCGCTTTTTCTTCTTTGCACTTTCTATTTTTGAAAACTTACAATGGCTAAAACTAAGAGTGCTTTTTTCTGTCAACAATGTGGTTATGAATCTCCAAAATGGACAGGCAAGTGTCCTTCTTGCTCATCATGGAATTCGTTAGTGGAAGAAGTGATTCAACGAGAAGGAAAAACAAAAAGCGAAGCAATTTGGGGTGAAGAAAAACACAAAGAACAACGTAAGGCATTTAGACTTGATGAAGTGACGATGGGGGAAGAGGTGCGTGTAGCATTGCCTGATGGTGAATTGAATCGCGTGTTGGGAGGAGGTCTTGTTGCTGGCTCTGTAATTTTGGTTGCTGGAGAGCCTGGCATCGGAAAGTCAACTTTGTTTTTACAATCAGCCTTAAATTGGCAAAACGTGACCACACTTTATGTGAGTGGCGAGGAAAGTGCACACCAAATAAAGCTTCGTGCCGATAGAATTGGTGTTAAAAACCCCAATGTTTTTTTACTAAACGCTACTGACACAGGCACTATTTTTCAAGAAATAAAAAAAGTAAAGCCACAGCTCCTTATCATTGATTCCATTCAAACTCTTGAATCACAGTATGTGGAATCTGCAGCAGGAAGCGTATCACAAGTGCGTGAATGTGCTGCTGAATTACAGCGGTTTGCAAAAGTAACCAACACGCCTGTGGTCATTATCGGACACATCACCAAAGATGGTTCAATTGCTGGACCGAAAATTTTGGAGCACATGGTAGATACTGTGTTACAATTTGAAGGAGACCGACATTATGCCTATAGAATTTTGAGGACGCTAAAAAACCGTTTTGGTTCTACATCTGAATTGGGAATTTATGAAATGGTATCACAAGGAATGCGACCTGTGACTAATCCTTCTGAAATATTATTGACGCAACACGAAACACCTTTAAGTGGCATTGCGATTGCAGCCATTTTAGAGGGCAATCGTCCATTGATGATTGAAGTACAAGCTCTTGCATCAAGCGCTGTTTATGGAACGCCTCAAAGAACAGTAAGCGGAATGGATTTACGAAGACTTCAACTGCTACTTGCAGTTTTAGAAAAAAGAGGCGGATTTCTATTTGGTTCTAAAGATGTGTTTGTAAATATTGCTGGCGGATTAAAAATTGAAGACCCTTCCATTGAGTTGGCTGTGGTTTGTGCGTTACTTTCTACTTATGAAGACAAAGCACTGCCTTCCAACATTTGCTTCGTTGGAGAAATTGGTTTGAGTGGAGAAATTCGAGCGGTGAATAAAATTGACCAACGCATTGCTGAGGCTGACAAGTTGGGTATGGATGCCATTTTTATTCCAAAAGCAAATATGAAAGGGTTAGATAAGAAAAATTTTTCCATCGAAATAAAACCGATGAGCAAAGTGGAAGATGTTTATCAACTTTTGTTTTAGCAACTAACAAAACATTGCTTATTTTCAAGCATGAGTTTGGCAACGCGGCAATTAAAAACATATGGTTCAGGTCTGGTACATCTGCTCTTTCCGAATTTATGTGAAGGTTGTAGGCAACCATTATTAAAAGGAGAAGAAGTGGTTTGCTTGAATTGTGAAGCGTTAATACCCTATACCAATTTTCATCTAATTTCTGAAAACGAAACAGCACTAAGACTTGCAGGAAGAATTCCGTTTCAAAACGCATCTTCACTTACTTTTTTTACCAACGAAAGTTTGATTCAACACCTGATTCATGGATTAAAATACAAAAGCAAAAAACAAAATGGAGTTTTTCTAGGAAAAGAAATTGGCAAAACCATTAAAGATGCCAATTGGAAAATTCATGGCATTATTCCAGTTCCATTACATCCAAAAAAAGAAGCTATACGAGGCTACAACCAAAGCGAATTGATTGCTAACGGCATAGGTGAAGTGCTTTCAATTCCCGTTTTTAATAAATGTTTACAAAGAACCAGAAATACAACAAGCCAAACTGAAAAAACACGTACTGAAAGAGTTGAAAATGTTAGTGGTGCGTTCACCCTCTCTAAATTTGAAGTATTGAAAGGTAAGCATTTATTATTAGTGGACGATGTGCTTACTACAGGTGCCACTCTCGAATCTTGTGCATTGACCTTACTACAAATTCCTAACGTAGAAATTAGTATTGCAACTATCGCAATCGCTGCAAATTGAGTTCCCTATTGATTTCTTTGGTTAAAGCAATATATTTGGCAAGCAAATCAATTTTTTATGACTAAAAGAAGATTACTCACTTCTTTGTTTTTGCTGCCTGCAGCAATTGCATTTAGTGCTGGTTATCAAATTAATGTTCAGGGTGTTCGTCAAGTTGCAATGGGCGGAACTGGTTGCGGATTAGCCTGGGACGCGTCCACTATTTTCTATAACCCAGGTGGACTTTCCGATCTTAATAATTGGCAAGCCTATGGTAGTGTCAATTTGCTTTTTGCGCAAACTAGATATGCACAAGTACCTACTCAAGGCTTGACAGAAGATTCGAAAATGGGCGTTTATGCTCCTTTCAATATTTATGTTGGTGGTCCATTAGCTGCTAATAATAAAATAGGTGTTGGTCTTGGAATTTATACACCATTTGGTAGTGGCTTGACTTGGGAAAATAGTTGGAGTGGTAGATTCGTTACGCAATCCATCAACTTGAAAAGCGTTTTCTTTCAACCAACAGTGAGCTATAAAGTGTGCGATTTCTTCAGCATTGGCGGAGGTTTTGTTTATGCTATGGGTGGAGTAGATTTGAAAAAAGGAATTCCACTACAAGACGAAAATGGCATTAACGGTCAAGCTCATTTAAAAGGAAATGCCAATGGTTTGGGGTATAATATTGGCGCGCAAATTCGCATAGATGATCAATGGCAAATAGGTATTTCTTACAGAAGTCGCGTGAATATGAAAGTGAAAAAAGGTACAGCAAATTTTTATGTACCGTCCTCATTAGAAACTAATTTTCCGAATACTTCATTTTCTACTACACTTCCTTTACCTAGTGTTACAACAATTGGAATTGCATTCAAAGCTACTGACGAAATAACCCTTCAAGCTGATTTTAATTACCTTAAATGGAGTGCTTATAAACAATTAGAGTTTGATTATGTTGACAACACGTCCGTTTTGACAGACACAAAATCCCCTCGTAATTACAATGATAAAATGTCTTTTCGTTTGGGTGGTCATTACATATTCAATGACAAATTCTGTTTGATGGCTGGAGCTGCTTATGACCCAACGCCTGTTGCTGATGGTTATGTTTCTCCTGACTTACCAGACGCAAATCACTGGATTATGTCAGGCGGTTTAACTTATGAGCTGAACGAAAAAATCACTTTCATGGGTGCTATAGAATACAACACTACCGTGAGAAGAAATGCACAATACACGCCTGATAATTTCAATGGTACTTATCAAACAAAAGTAGTCTTACCAAGTTTTGGAATGACTTACGATTTCTAACCTTTTAACAAGAAAGAAGAAAAAGAAATGAAGAAGATATTTTTAGTGTTAAGCGGTTTTGCATTGCTCTTTGCATCGTGTAAACCAACTTTCAAAGCAGATGCCCCAAGCGCCAATGGCTTGAACTTCTCAAATTATGTGGCTATTGGAAATTCACTTACTGCTGGTTATGCAGATGGTTCATTATACCGTTCTGGACAAATGAATTCTTATCCATCAATGCTTCACCAACAATTTGTGTTGGTAGGTGGCAGTTTAGAGTTTAAACAACCACTATTACCTGGTGAAAGCGGATGGCCTGGAAGAAAATATGTGATGGGATTCAGTACCGATGTGATGGGGGTCACTTCTATGGGTCCTGTTTTATACAGCGGCACTTTGGATACAGGAGCTAATGTTGCAAGCCTTGCTCCATTTAATAACTACGGTGTTCCTGGAATTCGAGCTATTGACTATACCACAAATGGCTATGCCATAATGAACCCATATGCTGGAAGAATCTTGTCAAATCCATTCAGTAATATGTTGGCTGAAGTAAAAAAGAATCCTGCTACATTCTTCACAATGTGGCTTGGAAGCAATGACGTATTGGGATATGCAACTTCTGGTGGCGAAGGAAGTCCTACAATAGGATCTCCAAACAACATTTCTGATGTAACTACTTTTAAGACTGTTTATGATACTGTTGTAAAAACAATGGTTGCAAATGGAGCAAAAGGTGCTTTGATGAACATTCCTGATGTAACGAGCATTCCTTATTTTACAACCATACCTGCAAATGGGTTGACTTTAAATGACTCTCTTGCAAATTTGTTGAACATGGCTTATCCTGGTTTCAACAACAACTTTGTTGCTGGTGCTAACTATTTTGTTATTCAAGACCCAACTGTTGTTGCTGGCTTTAGGCAGGCGCTACCTGGAGAACTTATCCTTTTGACTGTTCCTCAGGATTCGATTAGGTACTTTGGATGGGGAAGTGCAACTCCTATTCCTAAGAAGTATGTACTTGACCTTACTGAAATTCAAAACATCAAAACCGCTACAACCACTTTCAACGATTATTTGCAACAACAAGCTATTGCTCATAACCTTGCCTATGTTGATATGAATTCGTTTATGAAAACTTTGGCAAAGGGCATGGTTTTTAATGGCGTTACTTATTCTCCTACTTTCGTTACCGGTGGAGCATTTTCTTTAGATGGCGTTCATCTTACACCAAGAGGTTATGCAATTGCTGCTAATGAAATGATTCGAGTAATTAATGCTCATTATAAATCAACAGTTCCTATGATTGATGTCAATAAGTTCAACGGAATTTTATTTCCGAGTACTACGCACTAGTTGTTTCCTAAAAAATAAAAAAGGGCTGTTCATTTGAGCAGCCCTTTTTTATAAAATAAAGTTCTTTATTTATTCATTGTTGTCAAAAATTCTTCATTGCTCTTACTTCCGCGCATTTGTTGAAGAAGAAAATGCATGGCTTCGTCGGCGTTCATATCTGCAAGATGATTTCGGAGGATGTACATCTTGTTAAGCACTTCTTTATCATGAAGCAAATCGTCTCTACGCGTAGAAGAAGCAACAAGGTCAATGGCTGGGAAGATGCGTTTGTTAGCAAGGCGACGATCCAATTGAAGTTCCATGTTGCCCGTTCCTTTAAACTCTTCAAAGATTACTTCGTCCATCTTGGAACCTGTATCAATCAATGCTGTTGCAAGAATTGTGAGAGAACCACCGTTTTCAATTTTACGGGCTGCACCAAAAAATTGTTTAGGCTTTTGCATTGCATTAGCCTCCACACCACCCGATAATACTTTGCCAGAGGCAGGCGCAACGGTGTTATGAGCCCGTGCAAGACGTGTAATTGAATCCAATAGAATAACAACATCATGACCAACTTCAACAAGCCTCTTCGCTTTCTGTAAAGCAATTGTAGATACCTTAACGTGTTTGTCAGCAGGCTCATCAAAGGTTGAAGCAATGACCTCTGCACGAACACTGCGCTGCATATCAGTTACCTCTTCAGGGCGCTCATCTACCAACACAATCATCAAATATATTTCAGGATGATTGGCTGCAATAGCATTAGCAACCTCTTTCAAAAGCATGGTCTTTCCCGTCTTCGGTTGGGCAACAATAAGTCCACGCTGACCTTTTCCTATAGGAGTAAACAAATCAATAATTCTAACGCTAGTGCTGCTTCCAGCTTTAGCCAAGTTTAGTTTCTCAAAAGGGAATAACGGTGTAAGATAGTCGAATGGAACACGATCGCGAATCTCATCAGGATGCTTACCATTGATAGTTTCAACCTTAAGTAAAGCAAAGTATTTCTCACCCTCCTTCGGCGGACGTACACTTCCCTTAACCGTATCGCCCGTCTTCAGTCCAAAGAGTTTTATTTGGGATGGCGACACATACACATCATCTGGAGAGCTTAAATAATTATAATCGGAGCTACGCAAGAAACCATAACCATCTGGCATCATTTCAAGCACCCCTTCATTCATCACAATCCCATCAAAATCAGGGTTAAATCCTCCGTAATTATTTTCTCTACGACGAGGTTGGTTGAAATGGCTAGGAGGATTACGCTCTGGCGCAATTGATTCAGGTGCTAATTGAATTTCAGGTTCATCCGTGGGTGGCATAATGATACCAGAATCTTCAGTTTCTTGGTTATCATTATCATTGTCACTTCCTTCAGAGTTAGAATTATCATCAAATGAAGTAGCATCAATCACTGGCTTCACTAACACTTCTTCACGATGATGAAATTCTTCTTTTAGTTTTCTTGGACGACGTTTTCTTGGGTCGTTTTCTTCTTCAACCACAGGAGGAGCATTATTAACCTCTTGAGTTGGCGTTGGTTCTTTTTCTTTTGGCGTTGCCACAGGCTCTGCTTTTGTTTTTTCAGAAGAAGCAACGGGTTTGCGTGAGCGAGCTCTTTTTATTGGTGCTTCCTCAGCAGTAGGCACAACGCCTGCTATTTGTGCAGCAACAATCTTTTCAATAAGAACTTGTTTGTCATGAAGTCCAATGGTGTTAATCTGTAAACGTTCAGCAACATCTTTCAACTCAGGAATGAGCATGTTGTTCAACATAGAAATTTCGTAAGGCATAGCTTAACTATTTTTTCAAAAAAGGCTTATTTATTTAATTGGGTTTTCTCCTTCTTAAAATGATTGCAATGCTATCGTTCAAATCAATAAGAAACTGAAAATAAAGTTTGGAAAAAAGTTTGAAAGGATGGAACTGTTTTCTGTTCCGAAAGCAACATTACGGATGTTTTCTTAAAAAAAACAAATTTCTCTTAGTTTTTTACTGAAGATTCATTCTTAAAAGCAGCCGCCATCCTATTTATGGTTTTGTTTAAAGTTGTGTATTGAAAAGAAGGAATGGTATTGAGCAATTTATTATTGTCGTAAAAAGATTTCTTCAAGGATGTGTTTGCAGTTTCTTTAGTAATTGTAACTGGTTTTCCACTAAATGCACTTTGCAAAGTAGCCCATCTCCATGCAATGCGTGTCATCGTTTTTCCTGCTTCAATAGATGGTGCTTTAATGTTGAGCGCTGCTGCCATTTCTTCAAATACTTCTTTATAAGTATGGTTACCTTCTACAACAATAAATCGTTCAGCATCTACATCGCTGTGCATCAATGTAATCATTGCCTTCACCACATCTTTTACATCAACCCATCCGTTGACACCATTGGTAAAAAAAGGAAAACCATCATGCACCATCTTCATCAAGTTAGCAGATCCAACAGTCCAATCGCCCTCACCTAAAATAATACCCGGGTTCACAATCACGGCACTCAATCCTTCACCTATACCGCGCCACACTTCAAGTTCAGCAGCATATTTGCTTTGTCCATAAGCCGAGTTTTGATGACTTTCTTCCCACTGTTCTTCTTCAGTTATCATCTTCCCTTCCTTTTCACTTCTTCCTAGTGCAGCAATCGAACTCACAAACACCATTTTGCGAATGTTGCTTTCCAAGGCTTCATTCACTAAGTTGACCGTGCTTTCCACGTTGAAATGAAGAAGTTCATTTTTCTTCTTTGGATCAAAAGACACAATAGCAGCACAATGGTACACTTCATTTATACCTTCCATCACATGCGCTACTTCATAAATGTCTAGCAGGTCACATTGTTCCCATTGTACACCTTTGAGTTGAATTAGTTCTGCAGAAGGAGCGTTGCTATGATAAAGTGCTTTCACTTGCACACCTCGTTCTTGCGAAAGCTGCCGCACAAGATGTTGCCCTAAAAACCCACTAGCACCAGTTACAAGAATCATGAAATTAGCTAGTGACGTTATATGCTTTCAAATTGTCTTAAAAACCGAATATCGTTTTGAGAATACAATCTCAAATCGTTCACTTGATATTTCAATTGAGTAATGCGTTCCACACCCATTCCAAACGCAAAGCCAGTATATACTTCAGGGTCAATGTTGAAGTTGCGTAATACATTCGGATGAACCATGCCACAACCCAAAATCTCTACCCATCCAGTATGTTTGCAAAGACTGCAACCATCTCCACCGCACACTGTACACGAAATATCCATCTCTGCACTTGGCTCTGTAAAAGGAAAATAAGAAGGACGAAAACGAACCTTAGTATTGGCACCAAACATTTCTGTCACGAAATAATAAAGTGTTTGTTTCAAGTCAGCGAAGGAAACATTTTTATCAATGTACAAGCCTTCCATTTGATGAAAGAAACAATGGGCTCTTGCAGATATCGTTTCATTCCGATACACACGACCAGGACATACCACCCTAATTGGCGGTTGTTCATTTTCCATCACACGGGCTTGAATGCTCGAGCTATGTGTGCGCAACAACCAATCAGGGTTTTGCGAAACATAAAACGTGTCTTGCATATCTCTTGCAGGATGGTGTTCAGGCAAGTTCATGCTACCGAAGTTGTGCCAATCATCTTCAATTTCAGGTCCGCTGGCTACGCTAAAACCTAGCTTTTCAAAAATGCCCACCATCTTGTTTTCAACCATCCTTAGCGGATGCCTAGTACCCATCTGTACTTGAGAACCAGGCAACGAAAGGTCAATATTGCTTTCCTTTTTATTGCTGCCTTCTTGAAGATGTTTATTCGATTCCCATTTTTCTTCTGCTAATTGTTTAAAGGCGTTCAGCAACTGACCCGCTTCTTTCTTTTGATCCCCCGGCACATTTTTCATCTCCCCCAAAATCTGTTTCACAATACCCTTCGTTCCAAGGAACTTAATGCGGTAAGCTTCCAATTCCTGCGCGTTTTGGGGTTGGAATGCCTGAATCTCTTCTTCGTAAACTTTTATTTGTTGCTGTAAAGACTGCATGGGGCAAAGATAAACTTTATGAGATTTGAATGTGAGCGGTTTATTCTATGAATATGAGTATTTTTGAAAGAGATACATGTATGAAGCCAAAACTCTTTTTCTTTTCAGTCATTTTGATTTCACAGTTCGCTGCATCTGCTCAAAACTATTTAGATTATCATAGAGAAATTCTTCAAGCAGAAAAACTGTTTTTTGTTCGTCAATTCGATAGTAGCATTCATTCCTACAAAAAAATCTTTACCAAATACTCAAAGCCTTTTGCCAAGGATTGCTACATAGCTCTTCAATTTGCAGCAATGCGAAAAGACACTGCATCAGCAACTCTATTTTTTATGAAAGCCTTTGAAAACGGTGTAAGGTGGAATGACCTTTCTATGGGTTTTCAAGTACGAGAATTGTTGGGTAATGCTGAATACAAAAAACGCATTTCACTTCTTTACCCAATCTACAGACAGAAGTATCTTCACAATATCAATTATGCTATTCGAGATTCTGTTGAGCAGATGATTGTTAGAGATAACCAAGCAGGAATCTTAACTAATCAAGCCTTTTTCAAAAGCAAAATACATCGCAATAATAAGCTTCAATACGAAGTAACAGACACAGCAATTGTACATGTGTATGATAGAAACCTTGCAGAAATAATCCGTATTTCTAAAAGATATGGTTTCCCCGGACAGCACCTTATTGGTTTGCTCGACCCTGAATTGGAACAACATGATATACGAGAAGAACATTTTGAACTAATTACCCTTATTCTTTTATACCACCATTATTGCAGTTATTTTTTCTTGAAAAATGAATTGTTAACTGCGCTAAAAAATGGAGAACTGTTGCCTACTGAATATGCAATGGTTTATCAATGGTCTTATGATGCCGGCTATTACAATAAAAATCTTGGGAAACCTAAAGCCTCAAACACCCTTTATCATTTTGGAATCCAATGCGATTATTCCCCTCCCGATAAAATTTATAATCACTTTACCAACCCCTGGTATTATAGCAAAGACTCTGCTTTTGTGAATAAATGTCGTAGCGAAATAGGTATGCAAAGCCTACAACACGAAATGGCAAAAAAAATGTTCGCTCGTAGAAATGATATTGTGTTTGATTTTGGGTATATGAATACAATTCAATGAGAGGAATTCATAGAGCTTAATACGAACGCTTTATAAATGCAACCTCAGTTGAACGAAAATTCAACCTTCGCTTCTATTTCCCTACATTCAATTTCCAAATAAAGTATAAACTAGGCATTTCTCAAATTCCTCACTTTCTTTTCGCATTTTTACACCATGAATTGGCAATCGCTTTACAGCGCAAAACGCACCGGCGACAAAGAAAAAAAAGACGCAAACCCCGACCCGGTGCGCACTTCTTTTCTTCGCGATTATGACCGTATCATTTTTGCCTCTCCTTTTCGCAGATTGCAAAACAAAACGCAGGTTTTTCCGCTGCCGGGCGCTGTGTTTGTACACAATCGGCTTACGCATAGTTTAGAAGTTGCTTCTGTAGGACGCTCTTTAGGAAAAACTGTTGGCGATGCTATTGCTAAGAAATACAATCATGAAGGCGAAGATTTTGTAGATTTTTATCGACATGAATTGCAGTCGGTGATTGCTGCCGCTTGCCTTGCACACGACATTGGAAACCCTCCTTTTGGACATTCAGGCGAGGATGCCATTCGACATTTTTTTCAACAATTAAATGGGGAAGAAAAAACAAGAATTAAAGACGCACTTACCGAAAATCAGTTGAGAGATTTTGAGTGTTTTGAAGGCAATGCCAATGCCTATCGAACGCTCACACACAGCTTCAACGAAAACATAGAAGGGGGTTACAAACTCACCTATGCCACACTTGCAGCAATTGTTAAATATCCCTGCTCTTCTTCTGAAGGTTTTGATAAAAAAACAGGATTGATAGCCACTAAAAAGTCGGGTTTTTTTGATAGTGAAATAGCCACTTTTGAAAAGATGGCAACATCTTTAGGGATTCCTAAAAAAGAAGGTTATAAAATGGTTTATGTGCGCCATCCATTTGTTTATCTCACAGAAGCTGCTGATGATATTTGTTATCGGGTGATTGACCTCGAAGATGCACATCGTTTGAAGATAGTTTCCTTAGAAACTTTTATGGATTTATTTCTTCCTTTTTTTGATGAAGAAGAAGGCTACAACAGCAAAGACTATGTGTTGAAAACTTTAAATAATATCAACGATGATAATCAAAAAGTACAATTCATTCGTGCCCGATGGATTGGTTTGATGGTGCATAAATTGTCGGAGATTTTCATGGCAAATGAAGTATTGCTTTTGTCTGGAGATTTGGAAAAAGACTTATTGAATTGCCTTGACTATAAAGACCAGGAACTCATTAAGCGCATCAATGAATTTTCTGTGAAGCATGTGTATAATTATCGCTCTGTTTTAGAAATAGAAATAGCAGGTTACAATGTGATTGGTGGTTTGCTGAAAGAGTTTGTTCATGCAGTTTTATATCCCAAACTATCTCGTTCCGAAAAATTACTGTTATTAATACCCACACAATATCTCATCATGGGCAAACAAGAAAATTTGTACAGCGACATACAGTCAGTTGTAGATTTTATTTCGGGCATGACCGACCTTTACGCCATTGATTTGTATAGAAAGATTACCGGAATTTCCATTCCCGAAATCAAATAAAGATGAACCACCCCAAGCACTTGCGCATAGCAGATTTTAGGTATCAACTACCAGATGAGAGAATTGCAAAATTCCCCTTGCAGGAACGTGATGCATCTAAGCTGTTGGTGTATCAAGAGGGTAAGATTGAAGAAGCTGTTTACCAAAACATAGTCACTCACATTCCTTCAGCATCTTTGTTAGTGTTCAATCAAACCAAGGTGATTCATGCACGCTTGTTGTTTCAAAAACCAACAGGAGGAATAATTGAAGTGTTTTGCCTTGAGCCCCATGAACAATATGCCGATGTAAGTACAGCCATGTTGCAACGTGGAAAAGTGTGGTGGAAATGTATGATTGGCGGCGCAAGTAAATGGAAAAACGGACAAATACTTACGCTAGAATTAGAAGAAACTAACCTTAAGTTAAGTGCTTCAATAGTGAATCGAGAACCTGGTTCTTTTACTTTGGAATTTTTATGGAATCAAGAATTGTCTTTTGCTGAAGTATTGCACCTTGTAGGTAAAGTACCATTACCACCTTACTTAAATAGAAAAGCCGAAGAAAAAGATGACGAACGCTACCAAACTATTTATGCCAAACTAGATGGAAGTGTGGCTGCACCTACGGCTGGGTTGCACTTCACGAATGAAGTGATGCAATCTTTACAAGAAAAAAACATTGCTACCGATTTTGTTACGCTTCATGTGGGCGCAGGCACCTTTAAGCCTGTGAAAACTGAAACCATGAACGACCACGATATGCATGCTGAATGGCTTGAGGTTTCACAAGAGAATATTAAGCAACTTTTGCAGCATCTAGATAGTAACATTATTGCAGTAGGAACTACATCGCTCAGAACACTTGAAAGCCTATATTGGATTGGCTGCAAATTGGCGCAAGGCATTATCCCCGATTTTTCAAAAATTGCAGTTGAACAATGGGATCCTTATGAATTGCAAAATATGGTTTCAACGAAAGAGAGTTTAGAAACCATACTTCAATTTATGGAAACCAATTTCATGATGCGTGTAGTTACCCGAACTCAAATTATTATTGCACCTGGATATAATTTTAAAATTGCGAACGCATTGGTAACTAATTTTCATCAGCCTGAATCCACTTTGCTTTTGTTGGTGGCTGCATTGATTGGTGATGATTGGCGAAGCGTTTATGAATATGCCATGCAAAACAATTTTCGTTTCCTTAGTTATGGCGATGGAAGTTTGTTGTGGGGCAAAAATCAAAGAAAATGAACACACAAGAATTTATTGCAGCAGCGTTAAAAGAAGATATTGGTAACGGAGATTATTCTACCCTTGCTAGCATTGATGCCAACGCAAAAGGAAAAGCAGTTTTGAAAGTGAAAGAAGATGGCATTCTTGCTGGCGTTCAATTGGCACAAGACATTTTTCATCACCTCGAACCAGAAGCTCAATTCCAAATTTATAAGCTTGATGGCGCTGAAGTAAAGTTTGGCGATATTGCTTTTGAAGTTTCTGCCAAAGTGCATACTATTTTGCAAGCTGAAAGACTTTCGCTGAATTGCATGCAGCGCATGAGTGGCATTGCAACGCTCACCAATCAGTACGTTCAAAAAATCAAAAACTACAAGGCGCAGGTTTTAGACACCCGTAAGACAACGCCTTTATTCCGAGCCTTTGAAAAAGAAGCGGTAAAGATTGGTGGTGGAGTGAATCACCGAATGGGTTTATATGACATGGTGATGTTGAAGGACAATCATATTGATTTCTGCGGAGGCATTGAACAAGCCATTCTAAAAACACAATCTTATTTAAAAGCCAACCAACTCGATTTAAAAATTGAAGTGGAAACGCGAACGCTCGAAGATGTTGTAAAAGTGATTTCAGTGGGCGGTGTTCATAGAGTGATGTTTGATAATTACACGCCAGAACAAATGGCTAAAGCTGTGGCAATAATCAACGGACAATTTGAAACGGAAGCAAGCGGTGGCATCAACCTGAGTAATATTGAAGCCTATGCACAAACCGGGGTTGATTTTATATCTGTAGGCGCAGTCATTCATCATGCGGTGAGTATGGATTTAAGTTTGAAAGCCCAATTGGTTTAAATGAAGCACCTCGTTTTCATCATCAATCCACATTCGGGTGTCGACCGTCAAAAAGCCATTCAGCAAGCCATTGAAACCTACCTCGATACCGCTCAGTTTTCTTGGGAAATACAACATACCCAACACGCGGGTCATGGAACTGAGTTAGCGAAATTAGCTGCCGACAATAACGCTTTTGCTGTGGTGGCGGTAGGTGGCGATGGTTCGGTGAATGATGTGGCAAAAGGATTGGTAGGCAGCCATACTGCTCTTGCCATTATTCCTAAAGGTTCGGGCAATGGCATGGCGCGAAGCCTCAACATTCCTTTAAAAGTGGAGCAGGCAATTTCGGTAATTAATGGCAACAACACCATCATGATGGACCTTGGCTTTGTTAATGAATATAGTTTCATCAGCAATGCAGGTGTTGGTTTCGATACTATTGTTTCGCAACAATTTGCTTCTAGCAAAAAACGTGGGCTGATGGTGTATGCTTGGCTCACTATAAAAAATCTTTTGAGCTATAATGAGCTTGATTGGCAATTAACTGTGGACGACATCACCACAACAGAGCGTGCTTTTATCATAAATGTTGCCAACGGCAAACAATTTGGCTACAACTTTCAAATAGCACCCGACGCAAGTTGGACGGATGGACTTTTTGATGTCATCATCATTCGCAAATTTCCTAAACTGCTTGGCTTTACAATTGCTTGGCGTGCATTAAGAGGAACTATTCACCATAGTCCTTATGTTCGTGTAGTTCGTGGCAAAAAAGTAACCATCTCCCACCCAAGTCTTCAATACTTTCAAACAGATGGCGATGCTCAACCCGCCAAAAACCCCTTACAATTTCATATCGAACCTGCGGTTTTGAAAGTGGTAGTGCCTTAATGCCATCACCCCCCAAACACCACTTCTACTTCATTGCTCCATACACCAATCTCTTCATCGTTCAATACTCCGCAAAGTCTGTAACTGCGTTTTTCGGGCTGACCAGCAACCAATAACGGTCGCTTATCAAAAAATGGCGGATGTGCATCAATGCCCAAAAGCTCCCATGCATTTACATCGGTGTTGCCAAGAGGACGACCATAAATTTTTACCCAATCCACATTTTTCTTCGAAAACTTTATCACCACCATACCCGTTGCTGCTTTCGCGTTAATGGTAGGTTTATACTCCTCTTTCTTAAACCCAACCTCGCTGCCCACAATACCCAAATCTTTGCCAATGCCTTCGGTATAAGTTTCAGTGAACCCTTTTATGCGCCCCACCATACCCCCGATGTACGTGAAAATTCCGGCAGGTGTAGTTGCCGGAGCAGCAGGCGGATTGAATTTTGGCATCGCCCCAAGTGTTGCTCCATAATGCGCCACACTCAACGTGTTTTTGTAGCTAATGAGTTGCTTCGCAAAATTCTTTTGCGCGTCCACAAGATTGACGATGTATTCATAATGCTTGGCCATATTTCCTATGAGCGTCACCTCAGCGGGCGTAATGCCAAACAAAGTCGCATAATGATCAACCTTCGATGCAAAATTGTTGAGCCACAACACACGATCGGCGTCTTTTCTTGGGAGATAATGTTTTTTCCTTGCCATAAAAACTGTTCTTTAAAATGAAAGCGTTTACAAAACGATGGTATAAAGTTACAAAATAATTATTAACGTGCTCAAAATAAATGGAACTATACTCAAAATAACTATTAACGTCAACAAATTTATTGAAATGAACAACAGCTTATTTGTAAACGTCAATAATTAAAAAGGAACCATTACCAATAATTACGGTGAATACAACAAAGTATTTGTTTCTGTTCCTAATAAAATTGTAAGTGTTTACAATCTAATTGTAAACGTCAACTATAAATAAAAAAACGTTTACGGAGATATGGGAAACGGTATTTTGGTGGTGGGAAGATGGAATTTTGACCTTGAGGTTGGTAGCAACAACAATTTCAATCTATGCAAAGATACTGTTGGTGAAAACTGGAATGGGGGTGGGAAAGTGGTAATTAGCCTTTCAACCTTTTTTCAAAAACGGAGGGACTCACAATGGAAGTGTTCAAAAAAGGATGAAGAATTAAGAGGTCTTTATCGCCTGTTACTAAAAAATCGGCATTAGAAATTGCTGCCAAATCGAGCAGAAAATCGTCTTTTGCATCACGGCTGATGTGGTGTTGGGGTTTTACGGAATAATGAAACCCGATAGTTTTTATGAGGTCAATCATTTCTTCCACCGCAGCTTCTTGAAAATATTTTTTCAGTTTTGGTTTTGATGTCACTAACCTCATTTCAAGAATTAGTTGGTTGCAGTAAATGATATTTATTTTCCTTGAAGCGAGGATTTCATGAAGTGAAGAAAGTCTTTTACCAATCAAAAAACTTATCCAAACATTGGTGTCAAAAATTACACTAACGCTTTTTGCCTTCATAAATTTCTTGCCTTACGGTATCCACTTCCTTATTGATGGTGTCGAGGCTCAACTCCTTAGTTTTAAATGTTTTTAAAAGCCTTGACAATTTTGAATGAATAGCCTCGTTTTCCAACTCTTTGGTAAGTTTCAATTTTTCTTTTTGAGGCAATTGTTTTACAAGACGCAATACTTGGTCGTAAGTAAAATCAATTTGTAAAGCGGTTTTCATTGTTGTTATGTTCTTGCTTCAAATTTAGGAGTTCTTGTGTTAATTTCAATCTATGTGTGAGGGTGTTGGTAACAAAGTGACAGTGGCGAAAAGGCGAAGCAGATGCTTGGCCTAAATGAAAAAAGACATTGGGATAAAACTATTTCTTGATAGGTTCTACGATGATTGCCTTTTTATCTAAATTAATATCCCCTTTCCATTTTTTAAAAACAGCTTTATATGTTTCAAGGTTTACACTAAAGTAAACCATGTCTAATACTTTGTATCTTATTTTTTCATTCGTCTTTTCTACAATTTCTCGTGCAGACAAAATAACATCAATATTTTTATCAGTAACTTTTTCAACTGGTGCATGATTAATATCATATCCCATTTCGTATTTCTTGTTCTTTTCTTTAAATGATTTGAATTCAGGAGTTTCTTTAATTACTCTTTCGGCAATAGCCAATTTCTCATCGGGAGTTTGAGCTTTTAATTGAAAACATACGCTAACGAAGCATAGAAATAGAAAAAGATGTTTCATAAAAACTGTTTAATAACCAAATATACGATTTCTGAAATAATGCCAATTTCCCCAATTCCACACCCCCTCATTTCCACATTATATTGAGCAATTGTTTTTTTACCTTCGCGCCGCAATGAATGTAACTGTTGCTGTCATCAATCAATCGCATCACCCTCTGCCCGAGTACCAAACCCTCGGTGCATCGGGTATGGATTTAAGGGCTTTTCTTAAAGAACCTGTTGTGCTCAAACCCCTGCAAAGGGCATTGATTCCTACGGGTATTTTTATGGCTTTGCCCGATGGTTTTGAGGCACAAATTCGCCCACGCAGCGGTCTTGCCATCAAGCGCGGACTCACTTTAGTGAACACGCCGGGAACGATTGATGCTGATTATCGGGGTGAGGTAATGGTGCCTATGATTAATCTTTCGGAAGAACCGCAAACCATTAATGATGGCGAACGCATTGCACAAATGATTGTATCAAAATTTGAAAAAGTGGAATGGCAGTTGGTGGCGTCTTTAGAAGAATCGGAAAGAGGCACCGGCGGTTTTGGTCATTCAGGAATTCATTAAAAACTTTAAAAACATTTCCATAAAAATGAACATTATTATTCCAATGGCAGGCATGGGCAAGCGTATGCGCCCACACACATTAACTACTGCAAAACCTTTGATTCCTATTGCCGGCAAACCCATCGTTCAGCGTTTGGTAGAAGACATTGTGGCTACATGTGGTGAAAAAGTAGATGAAATTGCCTTTATTATCGGTCCCAATTTTGGCAAAGAAGTAGAAACACACTTGGTGAAAGTGGCTGCCGATTTAGGCGCTACTGGAAAAATATATTATCAAGAAGAACCTAAAGGAACGGCACATGCTATTCTTTGCGCTTCCAACGCCTTGAAAGGAAATGTGTTCATTGCATTTGCCGATACTTTGTTCAAAGCCACTTTTAGCATCGATACTTCAAAAGATGCCATCATTTGGACCCAAAAAGTAGATGACCCTTCGGCATTTGGCGTGGTAAAATTGAATGCAAATAATGAAATTGAAGCCTTTGTAGAAAAGCCAAAAGATTTTGTGTCAGACCTTGCAATCATCGGTGTTTATTATTTCCGTGACGGCGAAGGTTTGCATAAAGAATTGCAACGATTGATTGATGAAAACATCATGCTCAAAGGCGAATACCAAATTACCGATGCCATGGAACACATGTTGCAAAACGGCGTGAAATTCTACACCGACCAAGTAGACGAATGGCTTGATTGCGGTAATAAAGACGCTACAGTTTATACCAATGCCCGCATTCTCGATATCAAGCAGACAACAGAAAATTTTCAACACGCGACAGTTAAGTATGAAAATGCCACTATCATTGCTCCTTGTTTTATTGGCGAAAATGTAGTCATTAAAAACAGCGTGGTGGGACCCTTTGTTTCTATCGAAGCCGGTTGTGTAATTGAAGACAGCCGAATTACCAACAGCATCATTCAAGCAAACAGTGTTGTTAAAAATGCAAGGCTTGATAATTCTCTTTTGGGTAAAAATGTAATTTACGCCAACAAATCACAGGAGTTGAGCCTCGGCGATTTCTCCACGCAATCATAATGCTACATAAGCAACAATTTTTTATCACCCTATTTTTTACTTGCTTCTTGTATTCCGTTGGTGTAAAAAGCCAAGAATATGAAATGCAACGCTCGCCACTTGCCAAAGAAAAGGAGGCGGAAGCTAATTATATTGAAGCAGTCAAGTATAGAATGTTGGGCGATGAAAAGCAGGAAGAAGAGTTGCTAAAACAAGTGATTAAATCTAAGTCGGACGAAGCAGCACCTTATTATGACCTTGCTAAACTTTATTTGCGTCAGCAAAAAATAGATGATGCGGAATACAACATAAAGAAGGCAATAGAGCGCGGTAAAACAAATGCATGGTACAAGAAATTGTACGCTGATATTTTGGTAATGGAAAATAAGCCTGAAAAAGCAGCAGATATTTTTTGGGAGCTAAGCAAAACCGAAAGACATAATCATGAATATCCTTATCAAGCAGTAAAGCTTTATGAGAAGGCAAACAAGCCAAAAGAGGCGTTGAAAGTTCTGGATGAAGTGATTGAAAAATATGGGAATGACGAAATATTGTTGATGGAAAAAGAGCAGATTTTTTTGCACACCAACAAGCTTGATGAAGCCATAAAAATTGCAGAAAAACTCATTGAACTGAATCCTAAAGAGGGAAGATTTTATTTAAATCTTGGCGAGATTTACAACAATAACAAACAGCCTAATAAGGCAATTGAAGTTTATCAAAAGGCAATCAAACTTTTTCCTGACGAGCCTTCTTTGCAATATGGTTTAGCTAATTATTACAAGAGCATAAAAGACACAGCACATTATAGAGAGTATATCTCAAAGGCAGTATTGAATCCTGAGTTTGATAATGAAACTAAAGTGAACATTCTTATTTCCTTTTTGCAGGAATTGGGCTTGGATACTACTAAGAAAAATCAGGGAATTGAACTCACTTCAAAGTTAGCAGAACAAAATGCAGATGATGCAAGCATTACTGCTTTATATGCACAGGTACTTTGGAATACAGGCAATAGTGAATTGGCAGCGGAATGGTATAAAAAATCAATAGCCATTGACCCTGATAAATTCACAGTTTGGCAACAACTTCTATTGTGCTATTCAGGCGCAAAAGATGCCGATAGTTTATTAAAGTTCAGCGCAAAGGCAATCAAGTATTTTCCCAATCAGTCCATGTTCCACTATTTAAATGGAATGGGGCAATTCTACAAGAAAAATTATCCTCCAGCTATCACGGCCATCAACCGTGCTATTAATTTACAACCTGAAGAAAATAAAGCTTTACTCAGCGATATGTATTCTTCGCTTGGTGATATTTATAATGCCACTAACGAGTTTGTTTTATCAGATACTTGCCTTGAAAAATCCTTGCGGATGAACCCTAATAATCCTTCGGTTTTGAACAACTACGCCTACTATCTTTCGGTTCGTGGTGTTCGTTTAAGTGAAGCAGAGCGTATGTCGAAAAAGTCATTGGAAATTCGCCCAGGAGAAGCAACATTCTTAGATACTTATGGTTGGATTTTTTATAAAGAAGGTGACTATCAAGATGCAAAGAAATTTATTGAAGATGCCATCAATGCCGATAAAGATGCAGATGGAACAGTGTGGGAACATTTGGGTGATACATTATTTAAGTTAAATGATATTGACAAAGCAGTTGATTGCTGGAAAAAAGCAAAAGAAAAAGGCAACGATAATAATAACATTGACAAGAAAATTCAGGATAGAAAGTTATATGAATAGATTCTTGACGAGTAGCATTTTATTGTTGGCAATCATTGCAAGTCAAAGTTCTTGCACTATTCTTAAAAAAGTAAAATTCAGGAAAGGACATCACGCACCTATTGCAGTTATACAAACTATTGATTCAACTAAACTAATTGCTGTTGATACAATGGGGGAAGCGAAAGAAAATTTGTTGAAAGTGTTGATGCCTTTATGGAATTACGAAACAGACTTCAATACATTTAGTGGCAAGGCAAAAATTGATTTTGAGGGTAACGGACAAAAGCAAGATTTAATTGCACACATTCGTGTGAGAAAAGACAGCTTGATATGGGCTTCGGTTTCGGCAATGGGTGGTGTCATTCAAGTCGCGAGAGTTTTAATAACACCCGACACCATTAAAATGGTGAACTATCTTGACAGAAAAGCCATTGTGCTTCCTATGTCTGATGCTCAAAAACTATTGCCTGCAAAAGCCGACTTCACAACGCTACAACATTTGATTTTAGGAACCGTTTTAAGAAAGCAAGGAACTGTATCTGCTGCTTATACCAACGAGCAAAATATGGTGTTAGTAGTTGAAGATTCCAATGCTATTCAACAAGCCAACTATAGCTTAACAGATTCTACATTTACTATGTTGCAAATGCAGTCGCCTAATGAAAATGGACCTGTAGGTATTGTATTTATGAGCGATTATCAAATGGTTGATAATAGAAAATTTGCTACCAAAAGAAAAATCCAAATCCAGAACACAAACAATCAGTTTTTCCTTGGGCTCGATTTCAATAATGTAGATTTTGATAAGGTCCTTGAGTTTCCATTTTCCATTCCCAAAAATTATAAGCGCTAATAGCACTTCAATTTTTAACGAACTTTCTCTTGAAAACGAAGTTCAATCTGCTATTTTTGTTTCAAAACCATTTTTTAGATGAAGGTTGTCCTCTTTGCTGGCGGTCGCGGCACAAGAATTTCTGAAGAGTCCGCATTACGTCCCAAACCCATGATTGAGATTGGCGGCAAACCCATTCTCTGGCATATCATGAAAATATATGCTGCGTATGGACATACAGAATTTATTATTTGCTTGGGCTATAAAGGGGGTATGATTAAAGAATATTTCGCCAACTACTTTTTGCACAATGCTGATATCACGGTTGATTTATCAAATAATTCTTTACAAGTTCATAACAATAACGCGGAGCCTTTTAAAATTTCTTTAATAGACACTGGTTTGGATACCATGACAGCCGGAAGGTTGAAGCGTGTGTTGCCATATGTCGGCAATGAAACATTTATGCTCACTTATGGTGATGGCGTGAGTAATGTAAACATGGATGAGCTACTTCGTTTTCATAAAGAACATGGAAAGATTTGTACCATGACTGCCATTCAAGCTACAAGTCGTTTTGGGGTAATTAAGATGGAAGAAAACGGTACCATCAATAGTTTTGAAGAAAAACCTGCTGATAGCGGCACCTGGATTAATGGCGGTTTTTTTGTTGTTGAACCTTCTATTGCAAAATATTTAAAAGACGATGCCGATGATGTTATGTGGGAACGTCAACCAATGGATGATTTAGCGCATAATGGAGAAATTGCGGCCTATCGTCATCATGATTTTTGGAAGTGTATGGATACCCTACGTGATAAAGAAGAGCTTGAAGGCATGTGGCAAAATGAACCACAGTGGAAAAAATGGTAATTAACTTATGACCTACAACTTACAATCAGCTTTTAAGAACAAAAAAGTTTTCCTTACGGGTCACACCGGTTTCAAAGGTGCTTGGATGTTGCAGATTTTGCATTGGCTGGGTGCCGATGTAAAAGGTTATTCGTTAGCTCCTGAAAAGCCACAAGATTTATTCAATCAAATTGAAGGCGCAAAGCTTTGTAATTCTGTCATTGCCGATTTAAAAGACGCAGCAACGCTTCAACATGAAATAGAAAACTACCAACCCCATTTTGTTTTTCACCTCGCTGCGCAAGCATTGGTTCGCAGAAGTTATGCCGAGCCTGTGGACACGTTTATGGTCAATGCAATGGGAACAGCTAATGTGTTGCAAGCCATGCGTTTATTGCAAAAACCTTGCGTTGGGTTGATGATTACCACAGATAAAGTTTATGAAAACCCGGAACGCGGTTTGCCTTTTTCGGAAGAAGATAAATTGGGTGGCTACGACCCTTATTCAGCAAGCAAGGCTGCGGCAGAAATTGTGATTGATTCTTACCGCCGTTCTTTTTTTCATCCTGAAAAATATAGTGACCATCAAAAAGCAATAGCCTCTGTTCGTGCAGGAAATGTGATTGGTGGTGGCGATTATGCCGATGATAGAATTATTCCCGACATCATTCGCGCCATTGAAAAAAAGGAAAAAGTAGTGTTGCGCAATCCTCTTTCGGTGCGTCCTTGGCAGCATGTTTTGGAGCCTGTGGCAGCTTATCTTTTGTTGGCTGCAAAAATGGTGGAACAACCCGTTGCGCTTTCTTCTTCATTCAATTTTGGACCAGAACCTAATGATGAAAAATCGGTGGAGGCATTAACGCAAATTTTCCTCAAAGCTTTTGACCGTGAAGATGGGTATGAAATCGTTCAATCATCTGAAAATCCGCATGAAGCTAATCTGTTATTATTAGATAGTTCGAAAGCCAAACGACAAATTGATTGGCATCCAAAACTCGATGCTATTACTGCCATCAATTGGACTGCAAATTGGTATGCCAACACCCAAACTTCGGCTCGCGAAAAATGCCAAAGGCAAATTGAACAATACTTTCAAACCAATTCCTGATGTGGCAAATTGAACAATTACCGCTTGCCGATGCTCGCCTCATTACGCTGCCAAAATTCAATGACATCCGCGGCAGTTTTGTAAAGGCTTTTCATGAAAGCACTCTGAAAGAAGCAGGCATTGATTTCGCGCTGCGCGAGAGTTATTTTTCTTTTTCTAAAAAAGACGTGATTCGCGGTATGCACTTTCAATTGCCACCGCACCAACACAGCAAAATCGTGTATTGCCCGCAGGGCGCTATCCTTGACATTATCATCGACCTTCGAAAAAACAGCCCCACTTACCTTCAATATTTTGCAAGCGAACTTACTGCCGACAACCACAAAGCCTATTACATTCCCGAAGGCTTTGCTCATGGTTTTAAGTCGCTTCAAGATGATTCGATGACCTATTATTTAGTGTCTTCCGAGCACAGTCAAGCGCATGACACAGGTATTCGTTTTGATAGTTTCGGTTATGATTGGCAAACGCCCGAAGCTATCCTTTCTGCAAGAGATTTATCTTTTCCTGAGTTGAAAGATTTTAAAAGTCCGTTTTAAAAAAGAAATAGAATGGAAGCTCCAGTTTATAAAAACTAAAAATCAAGCTTGTGTTGTCCCGAAAAATCTATGGGAACTTTTACGAATACCCCTTTGCCAGCTCTAACACTTCCATTCAAGTGATAATCAATTGATTTCTTTGCTAGAATTTGAATAGCATTTGGAATCACTTTTTTCATGTCAACCTCCAAAGAAATGGGGAGCAAAAAGGTGTCTCTAGCCGGGATAGTAAAAGTTTTATTAGTGGTCACTTTGCCTACAAAACTGTTATTAATAAACACTTCAATATTTGCATCTTTCATGGCAAGCCCAAAGCTGTTGGGATTAAAAAACTGAAGCGCCATGCCAACTTGTGGTTTGCTTAAGCTCATCTTCTGTAACGAAAAATCTTTTACACCGATATAGGATAATTCCTTTGGTTGAAAAACATCTTTTGTGCTCTTACATGAAAGGAAAAACACAAGCCCACAAATAAATATCAGAAAGGAAAGCAGCCAGAGTTTTTTCATATAGAACTATGCCTTTTTTCTTATAATTGCTCTTTTAGCTGCAGCAATTACATTTTCTTTTGTCAAACCATATTTCTGCAACAATTGCATAGGGGTGCCACTCTCACCAAAACTATCGTGAACTGCTACAAATTCGTGAGGAACAGGACAATTTCTTGATGCTACATTAGCAATGCTGTCACCTAGTCCGCCATTAATTTGGTGTTCTTCGGCAGTCACTACACAACCAGTTTTGCAAAGTGATTTTATCACTGCAGCTTCATCCAATGGTTTGATGGTATGCATGTTAATAAGTTCCACAGAAATACCTTCAGCAGCCAATGCTTTTGCAGCCTCTACCGATGTCCACACCATATGTCCGCAAGCAATAATTGTTACATCTGTTCCTTCAGCAAGAATTTGTGCTTTACCTATTTCGAAGGTTTGATTTTCTGCTGTGAAATTTGGCCATTTTGGACGACCGAAACGAAGATAAACCGGACCATCATAATCAGCTATAGCAATAGTAGCAGCTTTAGTTTGGTTGAAATCGCAAGGAACAATCACGGTCATACCAGGCAGCATTTTCATCATACCTATATCCTCTAGTATTTGGTGGGTTGCACCATCTTCACCCAAGGTCAAGCCAGCATGCGATGCACAGATTTTTACATTCTTTCCACTGTATGCTACCGACTGACGAATTTGGTCATAAACACGAGAGGTTGAAAAATTGGCAAATGTAGTTGTGTATGGAATTTTACCCCCAATTGTCAATCCCGCCGCCACACCAATCATATTGGCTTCAGCAATACCGCATTGGATAAAACGATCGGGAAATTCTTTGATAAAAGCATTGAGTTTCAAAGAACCAGCAAGGTCTGCAGTAAGCGCTACTACTTGAGGATTTCGGCGTCCCGCTTCTAAAATTCCTTCGCCAAAACCACCGCGGGTTTCTTTTTCATTGAGTATTTGAATGTCCTGTAACATGCGTTGCAAAAGTAGGTCATTGAATGGTTTTTGAGAATCTCTTTGAGGATTAGTTTTCCACTAAAATTGATTCTTCCACATCATGCTTTCTACAGGTTTGTTGATTTGTCCACTATATTTCGCGTTTGCTTTTTGATTGTATTTAACTTCAATTTCGCCATCTACAGGAAAATAGATTAACTGCCCGATTGGCATTCCTTTATACACTTTAACAGGCTGCTTCACCGAAATTTCCAAAGTCCAATTTCCACAAAATCCAACATCTCCTTTCCCAGCAGTGGCATGAATATCAATGCCCAAACGACCAGTACTTGATTTTCCCTCTAAGAAAGGAACATGTGCATGGGTTTCTGTGTACTCCATCGTTACACCGAGATAAAAGATATGTGGGTATAACACAAATCCTTCTTCGGGTATTTCGAAGTGCCCTATAGTATTGTGTTTCTTGGCGTCGAGTATATGTTCTTTATAGGTAGCTAAAGTTTTACCAAGATGTACATCATAGCTATTGCTTCCAAGGCATTCGCGTAAAAAAGGTTCCACTTTTATGGTGCCTTTTTCCATTTCTTCTAGAATTTTTTTGTCAGAGAGAATCATATTGTTTTTTGATAAGGTTTAATGAATAAACATTTTTACTGAATCAAAAGGATAGTTCCCATCAAAAGTTTTTTCAAGAAGATGTTTACTGTTGTAGAAATTAATTTGAGGCAAAATCTTATAAGTATAAATGGAAAAAATTAATTCACCTTTGTTGGTGCCAATTTTTTGGAATAAAGGATGACTACCAATTCCTGTTTTGGTAATGAAGCCGCCCATAAGTTTCTTATTCCTATCTTCTGCAACCAACAACAATTGGGTGGTTTTGAATTTGTCTGCAATCATTTTCATAGAGTCCACCATATGTTCACAATGATCGCATTCAGGACTGAAAATCATAATCATTACTGGCTTTCCGTCTTTCAAATCTGCATTGGTGATGAGCTTTCCATCCACTTTTTCTACTTTAAATGGAGGAATAGGGGCACCTTTTTTAGTAAAGGGAGGCAACTTTGCCGGTGGTTGTGGAGGACCTTGAGGAGGTTGTTGTTGAGCTTGAGGAGGTGGTGGCGGTGGGTTGTATTGTTTCATTTGCGCAATACTTATCACACTTATCGAAAACAAACAAACAAGAAGAAATCCGAGTTTTTTCATTGATAATAATTTGAATTGTTCCAAAAATAAGCGTTTCCATAAATCAATGAACTAAGCTAAAAAGTTTTAGCTTTGTTTTATGCCTCTTTTAAGAGTGTGGGATTGCAACCCGCATAGCCGTGCAGCCATATGGAAAGTCACTGAACCCGAAATATTTTTCTGGGAACAGACGGCTTTGCAAAAGGAAATAAAAAGTGAAAAAAGAAGACTTGAGTTTTTAGCAGGTAGGTTTTTGTTGAAATATTTGCAGCCAACATTTCCTCTAACCGAAATTATTGCCGACAACCAAGACAAGCCACGCATTGCTCACAATCAATTTTTCTTTTCCATTTCTCACTCTTTTCCTTTCATTGCTGCAGTTGTGAGCAAAACAAATGAATGTGGAATTGACATTCAAGTGTGGCACAAAAGAATGCTGGATTTGCAGTATAAATTTCTATCGGCGGATGAACAATCTTTTTTTAAGAACGACCCTAAATTAATAACCCTTGCTTGGTGTGCCAAAGAAGCTGCTTATAAATGGAATGGTAAACGAGGTGTGGATTTTATTAAGCAATTACCTATTACACAAATTGAAGAAAGAACCGGTAAACTGGCAATAATGGTGGATAATACTCAAAAGATTTTTTTGCAAACGGGAATGGAGGATGATTTTGCTTGGTGTGTGGTTATGTGATCGATTTGAATAATCGCTTTTGGATTACATGCAAAAACCAATACTTAGAGAAACCTTATTAGCTTTTTATGATAGAATGAAATAGTATTGTTTATTTATTCTCGAATTAGAAGATCATATGAATAGAACACTATCTACAAAACAACAAGAAGAACTATTTTCTCTTTTAAAAGTTCGGTTTGAGAAAAATGTAGCTGGCCATAAAGGGCTTAATTGGGCGTCAATAGCTGAAAGGCTTGAAATGGCAATACCAGAAAAACTTTGGTCATTAAAGGAAATGGAAGCTACCGGTGGCGAACCCGATGTAGTAGCGTATGATAAGAATACAGGCGAATATATTTTTTATGATTGCTCGGCAGAAAGCCCAAAAGCACGCCGAAGTCTTTGTTATGATCGGGAAGCCCTCAATTCTAGAAAAGAGCATAAACCCAAAAACACCGCTCTTGACCTTGCTAATGAAATGGGCATTTCCTTGCTTAATGAAGAAGAATACAAGTTTTTACAAACCATAGGCGAATTTGATTTAAAAACGTCAAGCTGGATAGAGACACCCGATGACATTAGGAAATTGGGAGGGGCAGTTTTTTGTGACCGACGTTTTGGTAGGGTTTTTCTTTACCATAATGGTGCAGAATCTTATTATGCAGGCAGAGGGTTTCGAGGGAAGTTGGTGGTGTGATGGTTGTATATTAACCAATTTGTAAATGGTTTTATGAAAGGGCGAGCGAACATGGATGATGACTAGGCAGAGTCGTTTTCGATAAAGTAAAAAGTAAAAATTCAATAGTAAAAAGTCGTGGGTCGTGAGGCTTACGACTTTTTTTATGGATAGGGGTGATGTGCCTTGGGTTTAGGGGGTCATTATGTCTTATTTTATAGTGTTTTGATGGTTTTGGAAATGGATTCGGGAGGCTTTGAAATAGGTTTTATGAAATATGAAGTGGGTTTTTGGGCTTTGGATGGGGGTTTTAGGGTGTTTTTTGTGCCTTAGGGGGTGTTTGGGATGGATAGGGGGTGTTTTTGTGACTTTTTGGCGGGGAAATGATGTGGAAATGAGAAAATATGAAAATGGTTTTGGGGGGCGGTGGAGGACTAAAAGGACTTTAAGGACTGGATGTGTGATTGGATGATAGCCTGTTGCTTAGACTAAGTTTGAATAATTGGCAAAGCTGAGGAAGTAGAAGACTGCAGGTTTGTTTTGACGCGCGAGCGCTACGTTAACTCTTGCCATTGGAAAAAATCGAAGCACTCGCCGAGCTAAAACTCATGGCAACTTGATTACCCTTCTTGATGGCATTTGCAACCAATTGCGTACCTATCCGCTTTCCTGACAAAAATCATGTTTTACACACGTTACGATATTAATACTATAAATTGATTTGAAAATGACTATTTGACCTAAACTATACATTATCAGTAGTTTACAGTCAAAATAAGCCAATTTTCAACCTCAAAAACACAAAGAAACAATACAACACAAACAAAATAATGTTTGTGGTTTTAAAGATTTTCAAGAAAAATTTGGTGATTTTGTTGAAAAATACTTAGTTTTGTCAAAATTTAATCTATGTCTTCCTTACGTTTTACTGCATTGCAAGAGTTGTCGTCTGAAGAGCGCAAAATTGGCCATTATAATGGCAAGCGCATTACTTCTATGTTCAACAGCAACGTGTTTACGGGACGTACCATGCGCGAAAACCTGAGCGATGAGGCTTACAAAAGTCTTTCGGCTTCGATAAAAGCCGGCGCTAAGATTGAACGCAAAATGGCTGACCAAATAGCTACAGGCATGAGAACCTGGGCTGAAGAACGTGGAGTTACACACTTCACGCATTGGTTTCAACCATTGACGGGCACAACCGCCGAAAAACACGATTCTTTTTTCACTATTAAAAGCGATGGCACGCCCATTGAAATTTTTGATGGCGATGCATTGATTCAACAGGAACCGGATGCTTCTTCGTTTCCGAACGGTGGCATTCGTGCAACATTTGAGGCACGTGGATATACGGCTTGGGATCCTTCTTCTCCGGCTTTTATCATGGAAACTGGTTATGGAAAAACATTGTGTATTCCTACTATTTTCATTGCTTATAATGGCGAATCGTTAGACTATAAAGCACCGTTAATAAAATCTATTGCAGCTATTGATAAAGCAGCTGTGGATGTGTGCAATTATTTTGATAAAAATGTAAATAAAGTAACGGTAACCCTTGGCTGGGAGCAAGAGTATTTTGTGATTGACGAAAGTCTTGCAAATGCTCGGCCTGACTTGGTGATGTGTGGCAGGACGCTTGTAGGACATTCTCCCGCAAAAGGACAACAATTGGAAGACCATTATTTTGGTTCTATTCCTGAAAGAGTATTTGCGTTTATGCAAGATTTTGAACAAGAATCTTACAAACTCGGCATTCCGCTTCGTACTCGTCATAATGAAGTAGCACCTGGACAATTTGAGTGTGCACCAATTTTTGAAGAAGTGAATATTGCCGTTGACCACAACTCTTTGCTCATGGACATCATGAACAAAGTGGCTAAGCGTCATAAGCTGAAAGTATTGTTGCACGAAAAACCATTTGCCGGCGTCAACGGAAGTGGAAAGCACAATAACTGGAGCATGGCAACCGACACAGGTGTGAATCTTTTAGCACCCGGAAAAACGCCACGTACCAATTTGATGTTCCTCACTTTTTTTGTGAACACCATCAAAGCCGTTCATGATTATGCTGATTTGCTTCGTGCAGGAATTGCTTCAGCAAGCAATGATCATCGTTTGGGAGCCAATGAAGCACCACCGGCAATTATTTCTGTATTTACCGGCACTTATCTTTCACAAGTTTTAGATGAAATTGAAGCGCGTGTAAAAGACAAATTCAATGAGCAAGATGAAGCTATTTTAAAGCTTGATATTCATAAGCAAATTCCTGAATTGTTGATGGATAACACGGACAGAAACCGTACTTCACCTTTTGCTTTTACAGGAAATAAATTTGAATTCCGTGCCGTTGGTTCTTCAGCCAATTGCGGCTCACCAATGACAATCTTAAACACAATTGTAGCCGAAACGCTCAAGAAATTTAAGAAAGAAGTGGATACATTAATTGACAAAGGCGAAAAGAAAGAAGTAGCCATTATGCACGTGTTGCGCGATTATATTGCTGCTTCTAAAAACATTCGTTTTGAAGGTGATAATTATAGTGAAGATTGGGCGAATGAAGCTGCAAAACGTGGCTTAAGCAATTTCAAAACTACACCGGAAGCTTTGGATGCTTTTGTAACTGAAAGCGCTAAAAAAGTATTCTTCAACAACAATATTTATAGCGACCGCGAATTAGAAGCTCGCCATGAAATCATGTTGGAAGAGTATGTAAAGAAGGTGCAAATCGAAGCAAGAATTCTAGGCTATCTCTGCACAAATCATATTTTACCTACAGCTATCAACTACCAAAATGTATTGATTGCCAACGTAAAAGGATTGAAAGAGTTGGGCTTGAATGAAGATGCTTATCGTTCTCAAATGAATCTCTTAAAAGCAGTAAGCAACCATATTCAACAAATAAACGACAATGTGGAAGCCATGATTGAAGCACGCAAACGTGCCAACAATGCAGGCAGCGCTCATAAAGGTGCGGATATGTATTGCAACGAAGTGAAACCGTATTTCGATACGATTCGTTACCACGCCGATAAGTTGGAACTCATTGTTGACGATAAAATGTGGCCATTGCCTAAGTATCGTGAGTTGTTATTCTTGCGCTAGTCTATAAAAGTAAAAAAAATAAAAAAGTCGTTTCGATAGAGACGGCTTTTTTATTTCAAGGTATCCCAAACGCCCCAACCCAATTTCACAATCAAAGCAGTAACAACTATTAAAAAGAAAATGCGGATAAAGCCGCTGCCCTTTTTGAGGGCAAGATGGGAGCCGGCATAATTTCCAAGCATATTGGCAAGTCCTACTGGAATGGCAAGACTCCAAAGAATGGCGCCTTTATAAAAAAAGAAAATCAATGCCGATATATTGGTGACACAATTCAGCACTTTGGCATTGGCAGATGCATGAAGAAAATTGTAGCCAAACAACACGACAAATGCAAAAATCATAAAGCTGCCCGTGCCTGGACCAATTAATCCGTCGTAGAAACCAATGATGCCACCAATGAGCAGGGCATAGATAAAATATTGTCGCGAGGTGCGGGGTTTGTTGGTTTCGTGAACGCCTAATTCTTTTTTAAAAAGAGTGTACACCAAAACAAGCGTGAGGATGACCACAATGAAGGGCATAAATTCTTCTTTGCGCACATGACTCACCAACAATGCGCCACTAAATGACCCCACAAATGCCGCAACAATCGCTACGGATAAATGCCGCCAATCAATTTTCACTTTTTTCACATAGCGAATGGCAGCTACCGACGTGCCAAAGAAACTAGCGGTTTTATTGGTGGCAAGGGTTTGCACCAAACTAAGATGGGGTTGAAGGATGAGAAACGCCGGCAATTGAATGAGCCCACCGCCACCCACCATAGCATCTATAAATCCAGCAAGAAAAGCGAAAAGGCAGAGGAGGAGCATACTGTGATTTTACCAAACATATTCTTCTTCAATTCTCTTCTTCAATTTATCTACCAACAAAAGGGTAGCAGGACATTTGTCGAGGTTGTTGGAAAAAGTATCGTTATAGACGTCAAAAGGTTTTTTGTTGTGGTGCGGAAATTCGGCGCAGTCTTTTGGGCGAACCTCGTAGATGGAACATTTATTCCTTTTAAGAAACTGACAGGGTTGTTTTTTGTTTACCCAATCGCCGGCTTCTTCTTTATACAGCCATTTTTTGGTGAAGACTTCTGGGGTTGTTTCTAAAAAAGCAGCAATGCGCACAATGTCTGCCTTGCTAAAAGTGGGCGTCATGGTCTTGCAGCAATTGGCGCAGGTAGTGCAGTCCACTTCTTGCCAAACTTCAGCATCCGTTTCTTTCACAAGACGTGGCATTTCTTCAGGAACTATGTCATCGAGCTTGGTGAGGAATGCTTTTAGTTTGGTTTTTTTGCGGGCGGCGCTGCGTTTAAATTTTATCAAGTCCATAACGGTTGTAAATATAGGGTTAGAATAAGTGAAGAAAAAAGCGGAACAACTTTTGTTTTAGAGGAAAGAAAAGCACTTTTGGTAATTGATGTACCTTGCCAAAGATTGCGCCACCATGATTATGTTGCTTCGAAAACACCTATTTCTCTTCTTTTGTTTTTTGTTCTTCCACTTGTCTTCTGCAGTTGCGCAGGAAAAAGGGTTGGCGTTTGAACCTGTGCCCGATTCGTTAGCGAAATTTATTGACAGCTTAGTGAAAGTTGCCGATACGATGAAGACGATTCTTGTGGCAAAACCAATAGTGAGCGATACAACCGCGAAAGACACTTCAGCCACTACCACCACCGTTCCAGAAAATAAACCTTCGCAAGACAAAGCAGTGGTCACCCAAAGCACTCAGGTGAAAATTAGAGGCGTTATTAAAGACAAAAATAATGGAGAGGGCGTTCCTTTTGCTACCGTGTTTTTCCCGAAAACAGGAGTGGGCACTACCGCAGATATTGACGGCAATTTTACACTTATCATCGAAAGCATACCCAAAGACACACTTCGTTTTCAGGCAATAGGTTATAGCACGTTAAACAAGAAACTTGACCGCAAGAAAAACGCGTTTACATTTTTTATAGAAATGGAAAGAGCCGACAATGTGTTGGCTGAGTTTGTAGTGAAACCGGGCGAAGACCCTGCCGTAAGGTTGGTGAAACAAATCATAAAACACAAACCCGAAAACAATCCTGACAAGACACAGAACTATAAGTATCAGGTGTATAATAAATTGGAGGTTGACATTGAACGATTGACCAAAGAGCAATTTGAAAAGTTGCCCATTCCATTCATGAAGCAGTTCAGTTTTATTTACAACAACCTTGATACTACATCAGAAGCCGAACCATTTCTACCATTTTATTTCACAGAAACGTTGTCGGATTATTATTTTCAAAGAAACCCTAAGAAAGCCAAAGAGTTTATTCGTGCAAGCCAAATAAAAGGCATCAACAATGAAAGCATCACCCAGTTTATGGGCAGCATGTATCAAAACATCAATTCTTACGACAACTTTATTCCAGTATTCGACAAACAATTTGTGAGCCCTATCGGCAATTCAGGATTGTTTTATTACAAGTATAAAATTAAGGACACCCAAGAAGCCTATGGACACAAAATTGTGTTGGTGCAGTTTATGCCAAAGAGAAAAGGGGAGAATTGTTTCAGTGGAGATTTTTGGGTAGTAGATTCTATTTATGCCTTGCAACGCATCAGCATGAAAGTGCCGAAGGATGCTAATATAAATTGGGTACATCGGGTGGATTTGTATCAAGAATTTGAGCCTATCAAAGACTCCCTTTGGTTTTGTGTGAAAGATAAATTCATCACCGATTTTTCGGCGCCCTACAACATCAAAACCTTGGGCTTCATTGGTCGTAAAACCACGACCTATAGAAACATTGTTGTCAACGACGAATCGGTGACTAAAGTAGTGAACGATAAAAAGTTGAAAGAAGATGTAATAGTTGCCGACACCGCCCGACATGCAAGCAACGATTTTTGGGCGGCTGCAAGGCATGATACTTTGAGCAAAAACGAACGTGCTATTTACAAGATGATTGACACCATCGAATCCATGCCATTGTTTACGACTTACAAAAACACCATTAAGTTTTTGGTCACGGGCACCAAAGAATTTGGTCCGATTGAACTTGGTCCGGTTTGGAATATCTATAACGCCAATCCAATTGAAGGCGATCGTTTTCGCTTCAGCATGGGCACTACTAAAAAAATGTTTAAAGACGTTTACTTAAATGGCTATTTGGCTTATGGTACTAAAGATGAAATGTTTAAGTACAAAGCAACGGGGTTGTGGTTACTCAATCGCAAGCCGCGCATGTACCTTTATGGACAATATCTTTATGACCTTGATCGCAGCACCAATTATTACGATGCTGTTAGTAGCGACAATATCTTTTCTCGTTTTGTGCGCAAGAATGGCGTGCCGTATAAACGCGCATTTTTAGAAGAATCGAAGTTGGAGTTTTACAAAGAATATTTTAGTGGGTTTAGTCATCAAGTAAGTTTAATCAACCGCAACTACAATCCGTATGCGCCACTGCCAGACACTTCTATTTTTAAAGACAAAAATGGCAACACCATCGACCATGTACATAGTAATGAATTGAACTTTCGTTTTCGATATGCTTATAAAGAACAGTTTCTTGAAGGCGATTATTTGAGGGTGAGCATGGGCAGTAAATATCCTATCGTTGAATGGAGGTATGGGGTTGGATTTAAAAACTTTTTAAACAGCGACTATAGTTTTCAAAAGACTACCCTCAGCATTTCCGACAATGTAAAAATCTCTCCTTTTGGAAGCATTTACTACAACGTTTTTGCAGGAAAATATTTTGGTACATTGCCCTATCCTTTGCTCGAAGTGCATCCTGGCAATGAATACCTTTATTTCAATCGCTCTGCCTTCAATATGATGAATCGTTTTGAATTCATCAGTGATCAATATGTGGGCATCAATGTGGAGCATACTATTGGCAATGGCATTTTCAATTACATTCCTTTACTCAAAAAAGCAAAGCTTCGTCAGTTTTGGAATGCCAAGGTTTTATACGGAAGTCTTAGCAACGAAAATCGCAACCTCAACCTTAATAAAGGCTATACTTTCCGTACGCTTGAAAGTGTTCCTTACATTGAAATAGGCACCGGCGTAGGCAATATCCTTCAAATCTTCCGCCTCGATTTTGTGTGGCGTGTTTCTCCTGATTTATTGCCCGACGAAGGACAAGAAAAATACTTTGGAGTGTTTGGCAGTGTGAGCTTTAGTTTTTAGGTGGAATGAAATAGTTTATTTTCGAAAAAAATAGCAACATGAAAAATTTACTCCTAACTGCATTTACACTGCTTCTTTCATTTAACCTTTTTGCTCAGGAAGAGGTTAAGATTGGTGAACTGAAAGAGGGCAAAAATGTGATAACCGCCAATATTTCGGACATCAAAACAGAATGGGGTAAATTAATTGCTACTCAAGGAAACGCTAATACATTAGATAGTTGGACAATTGTAACTGACAAAGACAAAGGCAATGGAGAAACGTATCACATGCTCTTAGCTATTGCTGCCGATAAAGCGGTGAAAGTTGCATCAATTCTAAGTTTTAAAGACAATGCTTTTTTCATAAAAAAAGTGGCACACGGTCGTCTTACCTATGCAACGACAACTTGTGCCGGTTGCAACGAAGCTTGTAGTCCGCTGCAAGAAAACGGAGCCTTCATTTGCTCTGATTGTCCGCCAGGAAATAGCGAATGCACGAAAAACTCTTCGGTTACTAATGTGAAATAAGCATTCAGCTATTTGCTTTTTCCCTTTTGTTTTGTGCGTTTGCAACAAACAAAACGACAACGTACTGTAGTCAATCCTTTTTTCATTTAAATGAAATTAGAAAGAGAAAATGCTTACTCTTTATAAAAATAAGATAGCCCCAATTAGATATCGTCCACGATTTATTGTCCGATGAAGGTCAAGAAAACACGTTGGTGTGTTTGGTAGTATGTGCTTTAGTTTTTAGTTGTTTGTTTTTTTGTGTCTTTGTTTTTATAAAAACAATATTTTTTCCCGACACTGTTTTCTTCTTTACAATTTTCCAATAAAGAAAACGCCTAAATTTGAAACATGAATACTTTTCAAGTTGACATACTCAATCCCAAAGCAGGCAAATTACTTCAAGACCTTGCCGACTTGAAGTTGATTGCAATTAATGAAACACCGGAAGATGGGTTTATGAAAGTAGTAAAAGGGTTACGGAAAAAAGCACAGCAACTTCCCGTCATTTCTCTTGATGAAATCACCAAAGAAGTAGAATCGGTAAGAGCAAAAAGATATGCCAAAGCAAAATGACAAAATCATTCTTGATACTAATCTTTGGATTAGTTTTTTGTTGAGCCGCGATTATTCAAAACTTGACAAACTTTTTGCTAACAACTCCATTACCTTATTATTTAGTAGAGAACTTCTTGAAGAATTTATTGAAGTAGCAAAGCGCCCTAAATTCAAAAAATATTTTTCATTCGATGATTTACACCGCCTTTTACTTCAAATAAAAAGTAGGGCTGTTTTTATTGAAGTCGTCCATCAAATTTCTGTGTGTAGAGACCCTAAAGATGATTTTCTGCTTGCACTTGCCAAAGAAGGGAAAGCAACTCATCTCATTACCGGCGATAAAGACTTACTTGAATTAAAGACTTTCGGTAAAACCAAAATTATCACCATAGCCTACTATTTTTCTCAAACCTGATTTAATAAGTGTTTTTCTTTCCCTAAATCCACCCAACATCAAAAAAGGCAGCCAACTGCTGACTGCCCCCTGATAAGGTCTATAGATTTGTTTATCTAAATCAATTTGGTTGTTTCGGCGGCTTAGCATTATTCGTTTTTCTTGCAGCCAAAGTGGTTTCATACTTAGCCGCCAATTGGTTGAGGTTATTGATAAGTATATTATAACTACCTGTGTCGTCGAGGTTAGCTGCCGAGTCAATACCATCCATTAAAAATTGATAAGCCTGAATGGCTTCCCTTCTTTTGTTGGCAGGGTTGTCTTGTGGCTCGCCGCCCTGTTCTTTGATGCGCAAAATATATAAGTCACTAAAGGCATTGTTGCTTTTATTCAATTCTGTAAACCAAATTCCAAGATTCAGTTTAACAATAGCAGCCTTCAATTCGATGTTATCATTTGCTTCTTGAATAATTTGCTTGATAATGGAGGTTTCTTCATTATAACTCTTCACATTAATATCGCCATGTTTCTTAAAGGCACGAAAAACCACTTGACCTGCATTCACCACAGTAATATCTACATACAATTTCGTATTACCAAAGGCAATGCTTTTAATGCCCGTCACCAAACCATCTCTGCGATGGTCTTCGGCAATAATTTGCGCCGTTTTTTCTGAAGCAGGGTCTTTGGCAAAAAGAACACTTAAGATGGAAGGATACGCTGCTGCTGCTGCCCTGCGTGTTTCAATGACAGTAGAAGTGTGCGGGTCGTCGGAAAGAACAAGACCACAACCTTGATTGATGGCGTGAATGACTTCATCATTATGAAGCTCTTTAAAAGGAATTCTGTTTAATACTATCATAGCTTTAAAATTTAATTTTCAAAAATAATAAACACAAAAGAAAAAAAGACAAACATGACAAAAGTCATGTTTGTGGTCAAATTTGCATGCAGCAATAAAGGATAAAACACTGTTTTCCCACTTATAGTCTAAAAAATGGCTAAAAACAGCGGTGTTTTCCCACTTAGCACCCAAAAATTAGTCCACAGAACTTCTGTGGTGCCTCCTCCCTATGGGTAATTGGGACAAAGAGGTTCTGCGGCGGCTCCTCCCAATTGGTGTTTTGACCACAGAAGTTCTGTGAAGCCTCTCCCCAATAGGTAAAGTGATAAAGGGAGTTCAGTGGAGGCATCACCCAATGGGTAAAGTGTTCGAGGAGGTTCGGTGAATAGGGTAGTCTATTGAGTTTGCCAGCGACGATGGCAGTTTTTAAGAGTGATAAATACAATGCTACCCCTACCCCCAACATAGTCCAATATTACTTTATCATTAAGCATCTTGAAAAACGAGCAGAAAGATTTTGTAGTTTAAGAAAATCGGCTATTTTTGATAACTTTTTAACTGCCGTTTAACTTTTTCATTTCCATAAAATCAATTCTATGAGGAATACACGTTTACTCCTTTCCGTATTGTTATCTCTTTTGTTTAGCCTTTATGCAAGTGTGGGGTGGGGGCAGCTTCAGATTTACGATGATTTTACTAGTTATACTACTGGATCATTAGGAACTCAGGGTAGTTGGGCAAATTCTGGAATTGGACCAGACCTAACAGTCACTGCACCAGGAACTGCATTAACGTCATCAGGATATAACGGTGGTGGTGGAAATTATATTGTAGCTGGAACACCTTCTTCTAATGCAAAAGTATATACTAAAGCTTTTGCAACTGGTACATTACTGGGTACCAATACTATTTATTACTCCCTTCTCTTAAAAGTGACAGCGTGTACAATTACTGGTCAATATGTTTTTGCAATTAATGATGGTGGGTCTAATTATATAGCAAGATTATGGACAAAGTTAACTGCAACAGCAGGCGTATATAATCTAGGCGTTTCTACTCAAGCTACAGCGGTATATGGAACTACTAATCTAAACGTAGGTACAACATACTTAGTAGTGCTAAGTTATGAATCTATATCAGGCAGTTCAAATGATAAAGCTAAAATATGGATTAACCCTAGTTTAAGTTCAGATTTGATAGCAAACGTAACACCAGAGGCTACTCAAACAAGTGCTAGTGATCCAACCAATACTACATACAATACATTTCTTTGGCGTAATCTAAACTCTAACACACCCGCAGTCCAATTTGATGCTATAAGATTGGCATATGGTGCTTCATCTTCTGCAGCATGGACTTCTCTTGCAGCAGCAGCAGCCACCCCAACTATCACAGGTGCTTCAACTACCGCTGCATTTTCTACTACTTATGGCAGTGCTTCAACAGCACAAGGATTTTCAATTTCAGGTTCTAATCTTACTGCAAACATTGTAGCAACCGCGCCCACAGGTTTTCAGGTATCAAGAGATAGTTCTACTTATCAAGATACTGTTAATTATACACCTACAAGTGGTAGTGTAACTGGAAGACTACACATTCGTCTAAAAGCAACAGCTGCTGTTTCTGGTTCTTATAATAGCAATACAATTGCGCTTACAAGCACAGGTGCATCTACAGTGAATATTACAACTGCTGCTAGCGGTAATGCAGTTACAACTGCAGCAATAACAATAACTGCCAATAATGCTAATAAAACATTTGGTTCGACACAGTCATCACCTGTAACTGGTTCAACAGCATATACCATTACAAGTGGCACTTTAAAAAATAGTGAAACTATAGGTAGTGTAACTCTTACTTATGGTGCGGGCGCTACGGCTACTACCAATGCAGCGGGTAGTACCTCAACAATTACTCCTTCGGCAGCAACAGGAGGCACATTTACAGCAGGCAATTATTCAATAAATTATGCTGCAGGCACTTTAACAGTTACTGCAGCACCATTAACTGTTACTGCATCTAATCAAAGTAAAAACTATGGGGCAACAGCACCTACTTCTGGTACTTTAAATACCAACTATACGGTTTCAGGTTTACAAAATTCAGATGCTGCAAGTGGTGTAACACTTGGTTATAGTGGTTCTCCTGCGGGCAATACTGCATCAGCCGCAGTAGGCAATTATACAATTACACCAAGTGTATTAACCCTTTCAACGGGTAATACTGCGAACTATAATATTTCATACAATACAGGTACTTTAACCGTAAATGCTACAACTCCTTCTGTACCATCTATCACAAGTATAACACCTGGTGATCAAAGTTTAACTGTTGCCTTTACAGCAGGAAGTGATGGTGGAACAGCAATAACAACTTATAAATATTCTACAGATGGTGGTACGACATTTTTGACAAGACAAACTGGAACAACAGCAACTTCTATAATTATCACTACTATTTCATCTGACGGAACAACAGCGCTATCTAACGGTACTGCTTATAATATTCAAATCAAAGCGGTAAATGCTGTAGGAGATGGCACGGCTACAAGTAGTACAAGTGCAACTCCTGTAGCGCCAAGCGCACCATCAGCAAGTATTTCAGGACCCGTTGCAGAACAAAATTTAAACGGTTATGGACTAACATTGAGTTTAGCCAACGAAACCTTTAACACTGCTACACCAACTGTGGGTGATTTTACATTGAATAATGCTCCAACAGGATTAAGCATAGGTTCTGTAACTTATAATAGTACGACCTCAGTTACTTTGAATCTTACTTACTCAGGAGATTTTGATGCCAATGTTACTAATTTCAATGTTACGGTAGCAGCAGGTATTCTTACTTTAAATGGCGCATTGACTACTAATAATATTACCCTTACTGCATTGGCAGAAAGTATTTCAGTGGGTACCGTTACCGCTTTTGGTAGCCAAGCAGTAAATACTACGAGCAGCGAAAAGAGTTTTACTATTTCGGGAACAGTAAGAGGAGATATAAGTATTACACCTCCATCAGGATATGAAATATCAACAGGAACAGGCGGTTCTTTTGCAGCAACCAATCCTATTAATTTATCACCTACAGGAACTACGGTTTCTTCTACTACTATTTATGTTCGTTTTAAACCAACAGCAGTAAGTGCCTATTCAGGGAATATTACAGCTAGCACTACCGCAGCATCAGATGCTACAGTTGCCTTAAGCGGTACAGGAACTTCGCCAGCCAATCCAAGTTTTTCTGCAACTGCATCCTCTTCTACACAAATAAATCTTTCAGCTACTGCTAATAGTAATAGCAACAATATTGTGGTAGTGTTTAATGGTACAGGAACTTTTTCAACTCCAACAGATGGAGTTGCGGCAGGAAGTGCAGGAAGTAGTTTCGTAGGAGGCACTATTTGGTATAATGGAGCAGCAGGTTCCATAACAAATCATACTTCATTAAGTGCCAATACACAGTATTTCTACAAAACATATTCTTATGATGCAGCTAATTTTTATTCTAGCGGTGCTACATCTAGTGCAACTACAGCAAAAGCGGAACCTGCATCTCAACCAACAAGTTTAGTTTTTAGTAGCCAGTCCATTAATTCCTTCAATACAGCATTTACAGCAGCTTCAGGAAGTCCTGATGGATATATTGTAATTAGAAGCACAAGTAGTTCATTAAGTGCATCACCGGTTGATGGTACTACATATACACAAGGAGGAAGTTTAGGCGGCGGTACTATTGCTAGTGTAGGCGCAACTGTTAGTGGTATTAGTAATGCAAGCTTAAGCATAGGAACTACCTACTATACTTTTGTTTTTGCTTATAACAATAGCGGCTCAATAATAGATTATAATACAACAAGTCCTTTAACAAGTAGTACCTCTACATTAAGTGCAGCACCATCTCCTTCAGCAACAAATGTTGCTGCTGCGAGTTTTGATATTACTTGGACAGGAGTAACAGGTGCAGCATCTTATCAATTAGACGTAACTACCGATGCTGGCTTTACAACTCCTGTTTCTGGATATAGTGGCATAACTGCAACTTCTCCAACAACTGTAACTGGTTTATCTCCAAACACCACTTATTATTTCAGAGTAAGAGCGGTGAATGCTGGTGGTAATGGTGCTTATGGCACAGGAAGTCAATTGACAACAGCAATAGGCACACCAACAGCAAAATCAGCAACCAATGTTGTATGTGATAATTTTACAGCAAACTGGAGTTCTGTGGCTGGTGCAAGTAGCTATAGGCTGGATGTTGGTACTAATTCAAGTTTCTTGTCAGCGTCATTTACAAATGTAGTTTCTTGGGATTTTCCAAGTAATTCAGCCGATGCAACTGCTGATGGTGGAATTGCTGCAAATAGCAGTAAAACAATTTCTATTACTGGAGCAACTGGGTTAAATTTTCCAGCTTCAGGAGCAACTACTAATTCAGCAAATGCTACAGGATGGGATGGAGGAGGTAATGGCTCAAAATATTGGGAAGTAGAATTCACAACGATTGGTTATTATAACACTAGAATTTCCTCAAAGCAAAGGGGCTCAAATACTGCACCCCGCGATTTCAAATTGCAATATAAAATTGGCTCTGGTACTTATGCTGATGTGTCTGGTGGTACTGTCCCTAGTGTAGGAAATAATTATACCGCTGGTGTACTTACCAATTTATCATTACCAAGTGCTTGTGATAATCAAACTTCCGTTTCCTTAAGGTGGGTAATGACATCTAATACAAGTGTAAATGGTTCAACAGTTGCAGCTAGTGGATCTGCAAATATAGATGATATCTTAGTTGAAGGAAATGCCACAAATTACGTGTCTGGATATCAAGACCTAACTGTAGGTGATACCACAAAATCTGTAACGGGGCTAACTAAAGGAACTACTTACTATTATAGAGTAAGAGCATTTAGTACAAACAGTTTGAGTTCAAATTCAAATACGATTACACAAGCAACTAGTGACATAAGTATCACTACAAGTGGTACGGTTGCACAAGCTTGCTTTAATGCTAGTGCACAAACAAGTTCATTGAGCTATTCTGCGACAACAGGTTCCCCTACTTCATATTCAATAGATTGGAATGCTGCTGCAAATTCTGCTGGTCTATCAGATCAAAATAGTACAAGTTTAAGTTTTGCATCAGGTAGTGGTTCAATAACTGATATTAATATCAATGCAGGTCTTGTTGCTGGAACTTATACCGGAACTATGACCATTACCAATGCAAGTGGTTGTACTGCTACACAAGCAGTTTCTGTAACCATAAATCCTACATCAGTAGGAGGTACAGCAACTCCTACAGCAAGTCCAGTTTGTAGTGGAAGCACAACAACTGTAAGTGTTACCGGTTATACAGGTACTATTCAATGGCAATATTATAATGGTAGTAGCTGGGGTACTGTAATTGGCGGTAGTGGTGCAACAACTGCAACATATACTACACCCGCTTTATCATCAGCAATAAATTATAGAGCATTAGTAACAAGCGGTGTATGTGCTGCTGCAACATCTACAGAACCTTCTATTAGTATTACACAAGCACCTACAACTTCTGTTGCAGGTAGTCAACAAACTATATGTTTAGGATCAACTGCTACTTTGGCTGCAAATACACCAAGTGTAGGTACTGGTGCATGGACAGTAACTGGACCAAGCACATTAGGCTCTCAGTTTAGTAGCACAACAGATCCTGCAGCAGTATTTACACCAGCTGGTGGTGCAGGTTCTTATGTACTGACTTGGACAATTTCGAATTCTCCTTGTACAGCTTCTACATCAACTGTTACCATCACAGTGAACCCAACTTCTGTTGGAGGAACAGCAACAGCTACTGCTACTTCACTTTGTAGTGGTGGTTCAACAACAATCACCTCTGCAGGGGTAACAGGCACAAGACAATGGCAGTCATCAGCTGATAGTTCAACATGGAGTAATATTAGTGGACAGACTGCTTCAACCACATCAACAGGTACATTAACTTCGACCACCTATTACAGAGTTGTTGTAACAAGTGGTGTTTGTGCTAGTGTAACATCAACAGTAGCAAGTGTGGGTATTTATTCTTTACCTTCGGTTACAGTTACGCCTTCATCAGCCACTTATTGTACGCCTGGTGGTTCTGCTGTTTCCTTAACTGCAGGTGGTGCAAGCACCTATAGTTGGGCTCCTTCTACGGGTCTTTCTGCAACAACAGGCTCCAGCATAACAGCGTCTCCAACTTCTACACAAACATATACAGTTACTGGCACAGACGTTCATGGATGTGTTAATACAGCAACAACAGCAATTACTGTTTCAACATCTTTGACATTTAATTTGGCTACTTCTTCATTAAATAATTTTTGTAGTGGTGGTAGTACCAATCTTACTGCAACTGCATTTATTAATTCAGGAATCAATAATTATACATTTAGTTCTTCTAGTTCAGGGTCATTAGATGATATTAGTACCGGTGCTACAAGTTTATTAACAGGCAATAATGATGACGTTGCGAGTATTGTTACAGCTATTGGCTTTAATTTTGTGTATGGCGGTGTATCATATTCACATTACAGTGTAAATTCTAATGGTCAATTACAGTTTCATACCTCATCTGGTGCTAGTGCCATTATCGGAACAAATATTACTGCACCTGCTGCAAACACAGCCTATTTATTCCCTATGGCTGGTGATAATGAAGTAAATGGAGGTATTAAGTACAAATTGACAGGCTCAACAGGAAATCATAAATTAGTAATTGAATGGAATCAATTTTACATCCACTATACCCCTAACCTTACTAATGCGGGAAACATGCAAGTTTGGTTAAATGAAGCTACCGGAAAAATTGATTTTGTGTATGGTGAAATATATAACGCAAGTAGCTCTTCAACTACAAAGTCAATTGGACTTTCAACAAGTAATACAGCAACAACTGCAGGTTATGTAACCATAGGAACATCACCTACCTTTACTTTAGCATCAACTTTTACTACAAATAATATTGCTGCGGGTTCTGGCACCACAACCGGTTCTCCCTTGGTTAGTAATCTAGGTAGCTCATCAAATAATTCAAGAATAACATATTCTTTTACACCTCCTGTTCCGAACTACAGTTGGTCACCATCTACTAATTTAAGTGCTACTAACATTTCAAATCCTTCTGCCTCTAACGTTAGTGCTGGCATTACCTATACTGTAACTGCTACAAGCAATGGATGTTCAGCGTCACAAAATGTGGCTCTTACCGTAAACGATAACCCAACCATCACGGGTACTTTAAGTGGCTCTTCTTGCTATAGTGCTGCTGGTCAAAATATTACTATTGACTATAACGGAACAACACAAAGCCCAACTTCATACAGCATTGCATGGTCAGGTTTAACAAGCCAAGGAAGTACAAGCAAAAGTTTCAATTCAGGAAGTGGTACAATAAGTGACATTTCAATTCCTGCAGGAACTACTGAAGGAACCTATAATGGGACTATGACCATTACCAATGGTAATGGTTGTACAGGTACCCATGCAGTTACTGCTATTGTAAATACCAATACTTGGACTGGTGCTATCAGCAATTCTTGGAACAATACAGGCAACTGGTCTTGCAGTTCAATACCAGATGGTACTCGTGATATTCTTATCTCAAGTGGTTCACCAACCTTAGACGTAAATCTAACCTTGGCTTCAGGCAAAACCCTTACCATCAACGGAACAGGTACTTTAAAAGTTGCCCCAACAAAAACACTTACGATTCAAGGAACTGCTAATTGGAATGGCAAGAGTGTAACTTTCCAATCAGACAATACTGGAACGGCAAAATTGGCTCAAATAACAGGAACCTTAAACGGTGCAACCAACGTAACCGTTGAGCGCTATGTTCCTGCAAAAGGAAGCCGTAAATATTCGTTCTTAGCATCACCGGTTACACAAAGTGTGGCAAACAGTTGGCAAACACAAATCCATGTAACGGGTCCTGGTACAGGTGGTACTAGTTGTCAATCAGGTTCATCTGGCAGTCAACCAACTACTAATAGCAATGGATTTGATGCCTCTGGAACCAATGCGCCAACAATGTTTTATTACGACCAAACGACTACACCAAAATGGAATTCTATAGCAAATACTTCAGTTAATTTAACTCCAGGAACTGGTTATAGAGTATTAGTACGCGGAACAAGAGCACAAGGATGCGCTTTGTTATTTACCAATCCACCAACACCAAATGCAGTTACCCTAAGTGCAACAGGAACAGTCGCACAAGGAACCTTTACAGTTCCGGTTTCAGGAGTAAATAATGGCTTTACCTTATTAGGTAATCCATACCCTGCAGACTTAAACTTCACTCAATTCCAAAGTGATAATAGTGGTGTTATTGCCAATAAGTTCTGGGCATATAGCCCTGAAAAAGGCGCAGGTGTTTATGCTACTTATGTTCCAAGCGTAGGAAATGCAAACTTCTCAACTGGTTATGCAAATCATCAAATCATTGCATCTGGTCAGGCATTCTTTGTAGAAAACATTAGTACTTCCAATACGGTTTCCTTCAACGAAGCACAAAAAGCAGGCACACAGCAATCAGGTATGTTTAAAAATGGTGCTGATTTGGATAGAATCAGAGTCTCTCTTTATGATACCTCAAGCGCTACTAATAGTATTGACGAAGCCTTGATAGATTATAGTGCTAACGGAAGTTTGACCTATACACAAGATTATGACGCCCGTTCTATGAACAGTGGTAAGATGGTTGCTACTATGAAAGCAAGCGATAAAATGGCAATCCAATCTCGCCCAACAATGACACCGGCTACTAACGACACCGTTGCTTTGTTTGTAGATGGAACAACTGCTAACTATAACCTTGGCTTTACCGAGCATACCAATTTTATTGGCGATGTTTATCTCTTAGATAAATTCAACAACACTCTTCAGGATATTAAAGCAACACCAAACTATGCTTTCGCAATCACTGCTGATACGAATACTAAAGGAGCTAATCGTTTTGCTTTAGTGTTCAAAGCATTGCCTTGTAAAGTGAAGATTAAGACAGTAGGCGGAAGCACCGTTTGTGAACCAAATGCTGTTCAATTTGTAATAGACTCAAACGCTGCTGCATTCACGAATGCAGATTTGCAATGGAACTTAGATGGCGCTCCAATTGCCGGTGAAACCAACGATACTTACAGCATCAACGCTGCAAGTGGTGGTAATGTTTCATTAACCATAAGTTGGACAGGTTGTAACAAAACTTCGAACAATAAATCGTTCATTGTGAAGCCACAACCTACTGCTGAATTTATTGCATCAGGAGCTACAACCTTCTGCGCAGGTGGCAGTGTAACCTTGACAGCACCTTCTATTTCTGGTTATAGTTATACTTGGTACAACAATGGAACCTCTATTGGAAGCGGTGCTTCTAAAATCATTAAAACAGCAGGTGATTATACTGTTGTTGCCAAACTCAATGGTTGTTCAAGTACACCAAGCAATACAGCAACGGTACAAGTGAATCCTTTACCAATTGCAAGCATCGCTGCTACAACACCTACTACATTCTGCGCAGGTGATATTTGTACCATGAATGCAACGCCAACAGGTGGCACTAACTATTCTTGGATAAACGGTGCTATTACAGAAAACACAGGGTCAAACGCATCGTTTACGACCAATGTAGCAGGCAAGTTTAAAGTAATTGTGACCGATAATAATGGTTGCGTAAGCAAAACTTCTGCAAGCAGCATTACTACTAAAGTCAATCCAATTCCTACTGCAACCATCAATGCAATGAGTTCAACCACTATTTCATCTACAGGAAATGTGAAGTTGAATGCAATGCCATCAAGTGGTGTTAGCTGGCAGTGGTATAAAGATGGTACTCCTATTGCCAATGCAACAGCGAAACAATACATCGCAACAACAGGCGGTAATTATTCAGTAGCAGTCACCAAAACAGGTTGTACAGGAACGTCAATCCCAACAGTGGTAACCCAAACAACATCCAAACAAGAAATTGGAACCACCAATGGTAGTTTTGTTATCAGCGCTTATCCAAATCCTGTAAGTGATCTATTGACGGTGGATGTTTCAGGAATTCAAAATCCAACGAATCCAACCGTTGAAATCATGAATTCGATGGGACAACAAGTTGCAGTAAAAGCACTTTCATCAACTGTCAACTGTGAACTGTCAACGACCAACTGGTCAAGCGGCATTTACTTTGTTCGATACAAAGACGATGAAGGCAGAACAGGAACTATTAAAATCATAAAAGACTAAACCACACAATTATTATCAACAATTAAAGAACGAAATCATGAAGAATATCAAATTTTTATTCAAAACGATGATGTTGTGTTTAACACTGACACTTGTTGGATATACTCCAAGTTTTGGACAAGACCCTGATCCTTGGGCAGATCCTGATACCAATGATGTTCCTGTAGACGGTGGACTATCTTTATTCATTGCAGCTGGAGTGGGTTATGGCATTAAGAAAGCCAAAGACCTAAAAAAACGAAAGCAGGAACTGAAAGAAGACAATACAGAAACGGATAAATAATCCCGATGCTGAAAAGTCTAGTACAGCAATACAAAAATTTTCCAGACACAGTAAGGCTCTTTATTCAAAGAGCTTTACTGTTTTTTGTGGCTTGGAAAATTTTTTATGATGGCTTTCTTCAACCGCGAAGAATACCCGATGGCTGGCTAACAAAAATAACCGGTGAGTTAACAGCTTGGTTGGTAACCTTAGTTTATCAACCCTCAAGTGCATACCTCAGTGCCGAACGCTCTTATATTTTTACGAAGGGAGCAAAGATTATAGCCATTGCCGATGGTTGCAATGCCTTCGACTTGATGGTCACCTTCGTTGCTTTTCTTTTTTGTTTGCCTACCAATTGGAAGCGGGCGACAATGTTTACCCTCTTAGGAGTTCCTGCTATTTTCTTGCTCAATATCATTCGCAGTTGTGCCATTGTTTGGATCAACATCAATTACCCAAGCCTTTTTGATTTGGCACATCATTATGTTTTTCAAATCTTGGTCTATGCCTTCATATTTTTGTGCTGGGTAAAATATGCACAACCTGTCTATGGAAAGCTTAAAAAATGATCACAAAAGACTAGGAATAGCATTGGCTATGATGCTGTTGATTGGCCTTGTTTCCACACAGGGTTTTCTCGAAACATCTTTCTACATCAAAGCACATATCCTCTTGAAGTATGGCATCTATTTTTTGTGGTTGCTATTCATCGCTTTAATTGGAGCATGGGGTTGGAAGAATTTCTCACAATCTTGGGTGTTAAAAATATGGTGGATTGCCTATGCTTTTGCAACCCTACTTTTACTACTACTTGGTTTCATTGATTTAGTATTTGGACCCATACCTGTTTACTATAAGAAAGACATCTCCCACTTCCGTAGTTTTTTCTTAAGTCCTGCCTTATTTGTGTTGCTTTATCTCCTCTCTATTTTTTCAAAAAACAGAGAAAACAAAGAGCAATAAAGCAGGGAACAATCAGAAGGAATTGAACGGTCTAAAAACTTTAATTATTTTGTGACAATAAAGAATCAATATGCTTCGTCAAATCCGGAAAAATAATGCCGTCAATGCTCTTGTTAGGGGCTTGATAAAAAATTGTGGAAACGGGTCGAATCAACTCTATAAAAAGCTTTCTAACCGATGGACAACTTCGGGAATTATTCCTTGTCATTTTGAAGGAATTGATTTTTTAATGTTCAACAACTGTGATGATGGTATTGTAGGCTTCTTCTTTTATGATAGTCAGGAATATAGTGAAACACAAGATTTGCGCGTTTTTTTGCCGTTGGCAAAGGCTTCCAAAACCATTGTTGACATTGGCGCTAATACAGGTTTGTATAGTTTGTTAACTGGTAAGATTGCGCCACATACGACTACTTACGCTATTGAGCCTTACCATGTCAATTTCAAAAGGCTTGAAAAAAACATTGCCATTAATCAGTTGCAAAATGTTATTGCCATAAATATGGCTTTGGGAGATGAATTAGGAACGGTCGAGTTTAGTGTGCCTAAAGAAGACATGATTTCAGAAGTGGCTTCAATGGTAAGCAGTTTTCCTCCGAGCATGTATCCCGAATTACAATGGTCGAAAGTGGCTGTTGAAATGCTTACGCTCGATGCGTTTGCTCAAAGAATCGGCAAAAAAATTGACCTTATTAAGTGCGATGTGGAGACCTATGAAATGAGTGTGTTTAAAGGTGCAGATGAAGTGCTGCGCTCACACCGCCCTGCCATTTTGTTTGAAAGTTTTTTAGATGACGAACGAAAGTTTTTCTTCAACGATATTCTCTTAAAATACGATTACCATATTTATTATCTTTTAAAAGAAGGCTTGGTTAGACTCGATAATGGCTTTCAGCCGCACAAAACTGGTCTCAATTTTCTCATCACACCATTCCGTTCTGAAGATACTTTTATCAGTCATGAAGAATTGAAGGAAAACCCCGGATTGTTGATGGGTTAAGGTTCATACTTAAAGCATATATTCTGATTGAGAATAAAGATTTGAACTTAGCGAACCCTAAACCCCTTTCCATTTATATTTGCCCGCGCAATTCCGACTACTATGCACGTTGAACAACTTTATACTAACTGCCTAAGTGAGGCAGCCTATTTTATTGCCGATGAAAATGAAGCCGCAGTAATTGACCCTCTTCGAGATGTCGATGTTTACTTGAAAAAAGCACAAGAAAAGGGAGTTACAATTAAGTACATCTTCGAAACTCATTTTCATGCCGACTTTGTAAGTGGTCATTTGGAATTGGCTCAAAAAACAGGTGCGACAATAGTTTATGGTCCGGGTGCCGAAACAGGCTTTAAAGTTCATGTAGCAAAGGATGGAGCGGTTTTTACGATTGGAAATCTGAAGTTAGAAGTGTTGCATACGCCAGGACATACACTCGAAAGCAGTTGTTATTTGTTGCACAACGAAGCAGGCAATCCTTATTGTCTTTTTTCTGGCGATACATTATTTGTGGGCGATGTAGGAAGACCTGATTTGTTTAGTGGCAATAAAACCAAAGAAGAATTGGCAAGTATGCTTTACAATTCTTTGCACAAGAAAATCATACCACTTGCCGATAATATCATTGTCTTTCCTGCACATGGTCCGGGTTCTGCTTGCGGTAAGAAATTAGGCTCACAAACCACGAGCACTATTGGCGAACAGAAACAAAGCAATTATGCTCTTCAAGAGATGACACAAGAAGAGTTTGTGAATACGGTAACTGAAGGACTATCAACACCGCCTGTTTATTTTCCTATCAATGCCAAAATCAATAAACAAGGTTATGATAGCCTTGATGAAGTAATGAACAGAGGCAATAGAGCACTTTCTATTGCTGAGTTTAAGGATGTTGTAAAAACTGGAGCATGGATTTTAGACACAAGAAAAGCAACAGAATTTACAGAAGGATTTGTACCAGGTTCCATCAGTATTGGCTTGGAAGGAAGGTTTGCAGAATGGGCTGGCAGTGTATTGCCTTACGACAGGTCCTTAGTGCTTGTTACTGAGGAAGGGAAAGAAGAAGAAACCATCCTTCGATTGGCAAGAGTAGGCATTGATAAGGTTGTTGGTTATTTGAGTGGAGGGTACGATTCTTGGGTAAATGCCGGCGAAAAAATAGATATGGTAATAGACATTGAACCCGATGAATTGGCGATGGATATTCCGCATGATAAACGCCTACAGGTAATTGATGTGCGTAAGCCATCAGAGTTTGAAGCAGGTCATGTTCGCGGAGCAGTAAATGCACCTTTAGACACGCTAAATGATGTATTAAACATAGCTAAGATTGATGACGAAAATAATCTTTATATCCACTGTGCTGGCGGGTATCGATCTGTAATTGCTGCGTCTTTATTTAAAAGACAAGGTTACCATAACCTAAGAAATGTCTTAGGCGGGTTTGCTAAAATGAAAGATGAGAAAGCAATGCCATTGGTTTATCCTGAAGGGCTTGTTTAATAATGGTGCTTTGAAGAATACTAAAAAAAGAGGAAGCAGATTGCGTTGCTCCCTCTTATAAAAAATTCCATTGCTTTTATACTTCAAACTTAATGCCTTGAGCAAGAGGTAAACTATTACCCCAATTAATAGTATTGGTCTGACGACGCATGTATGCTTTCCAACTATCAGAGCCACTCTCGCGACCGCCACCTGTTTCTTTTTCACCGCCAAAAGCACCGCCAATTTCTGCACCGCTCGTTCCAATGTTAACATTTGCAATACCACAATCGCTTCCTTTATGTGAAAGGAATTGTTCTGCTTCGCGCATGTTCAAAGTCATAATGGAAGAAGAAAGCCCCTGTGGCACATTGTTTTGAATGGCAATGGCTTCGTCAAGGGTTTTATACTTCATCATGTATAAAATAGGGGCAAAAGTTTCGTGTTTCACGATTTCAAAATGAGGCGCTACTTCAAACACGCAAGGCTTTACATAACAACCACTTTCAAAACCTTCGCCGCTTAAAACGCCCGCAGCTACCACTTGCTTGCCACCTTCTTTTTTCACAGCAGCCACCGATTTATTGTAAGCATCAACGGCAAGTGTGTCAATTAACGGACCAACATGGTTGTTTTCATCCAATGGGTCACCAATTTTTATTTGTTTGTAAGCAGCAACGAGTTTCTTTTTAAAAACATCATACACCTCTTCATGAATAATGAGTCGGCGAGTAGTAGTGCATCTTTGTCCGGCAGTGCCAACGGCTCCAAATACTGCAGCTCGAATAGCAATATTTAGATCAGCATCTTTAGTAACAATGATGGCGTTATTACCACCCAACTCCAACAACGGACGACCCAAACGAGCACCCACAGCTGCCGCAACAGCTTTGCCCATACGTGTAGAACCCGTTGCAGAAACCAATGGAATGCGTACATCATTACTCATCATTTCACCCACTTCACGTCCTCCAACTATCAATCCACTTACACCTTCTGGAACGCCATTTTCTTTAAAAATAGCTGCAACAATTTTTTGGCAAGCAATAGCAGTTAATGGAGTTTTTTCTGAAGGTTTCCATACACAAGTATCACCGCAAACCCATGCAATGAATGCATTCCAACTCCATACAGCCACCGGGAAATTGAAGGCACTAATAATGCCCACCACACCCAACGGATGCCATTGCTCATACATACGGTGCATTGGTCGCTCGCTATGGATGGTTAAACCATATAACTGACGAGAAAGCCCTACGGCAAAATCAGCGATGTCAATCATTTCTTGCACTTCACCCAAGCCTTCTTGCAGGCTTTTGCCCATTTCATAACTCACCAATTTTCCAAGATGGTCTTTTTCCTTGCGCAATTCATTACCAATGAGTCGAACAATTTCGCCACGCTTTGGCGCGGGCACCATGCGCCAAGTTTCAAAAGCAGCTTGTGCTTGAAGGACTACGGCTTCATAGCTTTTGGCATCTGTGGCATTAACCGAAGCAATCAATTTACCATCAACAGGCGAAAAAGAATCAATTTTTTCTCCCCCACTTTTCAACCATTTAGTACCGGTAGAACAGCCTTCGTTCGTTTTTTCGATTTCGAGATTTTTGAGTAGTTTTTTAAGGTTCATAACAATTAGGATTAAAGTGCGAAATTAGTAATTGTAATTGGAAGGAAAAATGATTAGCGTATTTGAAAATAAGAATTGAAAAGCAACGCCAATTTTCATTAGTCAATAGGTTAAAATTGAACGGTAAAAAAAATAAATGACGGTTTGTAATTAATAATGACTACCTTTAATCATTATTAATTTTTTAATTTTTTTAGAATGCTAGAAGGTACAGTTAAATTTTTCAATGGAACCAAAGGATTTGGTTTCATTTCTCCCGCTGCCGGTGGTGCGGATGTTTTCGTTCACAGCACAGGTCTTATTGATGAGATTCGCGAAAACGACAAAGTAAAATATGAAATTCAAAGTGGTCAAAAAGGGTTATTCGCCGTAAACGTTTCCCGTATTTAACACGTTATTTTTTTTGTTTTTAATAATAAGCTACTCAAAACGGGTAGCTTATTTGTTTTATAGAAATAAATAGATTGACAAAAGCCCTAGCAAAAAAAACGCAGTGGTGAGAAGAATGATAATAATCTCCTTACAAAAAGAGTCAGATATGATACCAACCTCTTGATATGCTTGCTTGAGAGAGGAGAATATTGTAATTGAATCAGTTTATTAAGTGTAATTTACATTGTTTGAAAGAAAACAATTGCATTCCTGCTTTCTTTTTTAGCACAACCAAATTTAGATGGGGTGTATCTTTAGTAATACAGACACATTTTTTCTTAGAAAATTATTATGATTAAAGAAAACAATAGTGTCGAATACATTAAGCATCATATTGAAATTGTGGATGGTGAAAAAAAATTCATGGTCACTATTATGGAAAACTCGAAAGTGGTGATGACTTCTTGTCCTTGTGATGAAACCCAAAAGTGTTATCATGTATGTATGTGCTTGTCTGACAATGAACAGTTTATTGTTCCAATCTTTAGAGAAGAACATAGAAAAATGTTAGAGAATCTAAAAAGTACCAAAGAAGGAAGAGAAATAATACTTCAATCTAAAAAAAGAATAGTGAAAGCAGACGAAGAATTGGGGAATAAATGGAAACAATTCATCAGAATCATTAGAGGAAGAAAAACAAGTAGATAAATATTTTCCTCAAGCCATTTTGAATGGACATTACGTTTTTGAATGTCAATAGCACACGCATGCAAATTAATATGATTAATAAGTAAGCCCTTAGTTTACCAAATGTTATCTCTGAGCATTTGAAAGGTATTAGGTTTTCTACCTTGTCCCTTCCAATTCTCTATCTTACTTTTTGCAGTCAAAGAGACTAAGAATTTTTTAGTAACAAGCAGGTATTTAATGATATTAAAAAATAAAAGCCCTGGTGTTCACCAGAGCTTTTATGTATATAAAACAAAACCTATTGTTGTGTTGCAGTATACACTACATCAGTAGCATATGTTCCTGCAGGATATGCAAAACCAGGAGTAGCCTTATACTTTACAGAGAAAGTTTGGTTGCCACCATAGCTTGCGTTAGAGATTAAGTTGGCAGCAGTAGCTGACAAACTGTTATAAGCACTTGCAGAGAAACCAGAAGCGATAGAACCGCCAGTAGCATTTGCAGTTACTTCGATTCCAAGAACTGAAGCAGGCATTGTAGATGTTGTAG
>CAINUN010000075.1 GCA_903853805.1 uncultured Bacteroidota bacterium | reverse complement strand
CATCTGGAACCAAGGATAAAAACCGGTCTCCTGACCGGACGAATGCCTAACTGTTTCCTGCGTCATAATACTTTCAGTGTTGCGAACGTCTCCTTCTCTAAGCCTTTTTGTGGGTAGGTAGGGACGTTCGCGATGTGTGTAATATTCATAACTTTTTGTCTGAACCATGATTTATAGGATTAAAAGATTTGCATGATTTTTACTCTTTCACAAATTTCACCGTCTCACAAACCTCGCCATCTTCATACTGAAGCAAATACACACCCGCAGACAAATCTTTGACATCTATTACAATGTCCTTGCCACCCTGAGCTTGTCGAAGGGCAACTACCGACTTTACCACCTTGCCATCTATATCCGTAAGCACTAAGCTACCACCCTTACCCGCATATTCTTTAATACTGACTGTGATTTTATCTTTAGCAGGATTGGGGTAGACTTTGATAAATGAAGTAGTAGGGTTGATTTCTCCTATGCCTGTGGTAAAAGTACCATTGCTATCTAAAGATGCAAGAAAAATATCACCATAAAGTGTGTCAACAAAAGTATGATAAGCACCAACAGTTGAAAGACCTGAAGAAGAAGTGCCGCCATTAATTATTATGTTGTTTTTATTGTCAACAGTTAAACCTAAACCATTTTCCTCTCCTGTTCCTCCAAAATAGGTACCCCAAATTCTTGAACCATTGGGATTAAATTTTTCAATAAAATCATCATAAACACCAGGATTTCCTATGTGAAAATTAGGTTGAAGTGAACCAGAAGTTGCAATGATATTAGTAGAAAGAGTATAACCTGAAAATAATAAGTTACCTGTTTTATCAAGAACTAACCCACCCACCCAATCTTCGTCATTACCATCAAAATAAGTACCCCATATTCGTTGTCCATTTGTATTGAATTTTGCAAGACAATAATCTCCACCTCCACTTAATGTGCCAATTGGCTCAAAAGCTCCAGTAGATGCAAAAACACCTGGTGATTCAGCTTGTCCTGAGAAATAAATATTTCCACTATCATCAGTTGTAATACTATTTGTATGTTCTTCAATTTCATGTCCTCCATAATAAGTACCCCATTGCCTAACACCTGAACTATTAAACTTAACGATAAAATTATCGCTAATGCCACCATAATTTTGTTGAAAGGAACCTGAAGTTGAAATATTGTTTGTGGATTTTGTAGTTCCTGTTATATAAATATTATTCAGTCCATCAACAGAAAAAGACCATATTTTATCAACATCATTACCACCGTAATAAGTACCCCATAATCGATTCCCCGAAGGTGTAAATTTTGCAATAAAACCATCTCCAATGCCACCACCATATGATAATTGATAAGCCCCTATAGTTGCGATACCAGTATCAATACTTACAGTACCAGCAAGAATAAGGTTTCCAGCATGGTCAACCACAACCCCTGGAGGTTCTGATGGATAATAAGTACCCCATTGTCTGATACCGTTAATGTTAAATTTAGACAAATAAGATGTAAATGCTAATGGTGAATAAACAGAAATATATGCCCCGGCAGTGGCAATATTATTCGGACTGTATGTCATACCGGAAATATATAAATAACCATTTCCGTCATAGGCTATAGAGGAACCATAATCATCGCTACTACCCCCATAGTAAGTACACAAAACAGGAAATCCGTCAGGAGAAAATTTTCTGATGTAAACATCACAAGCTCCACCACCATAGGTTGTTTGAAATGCTCCAGTTGTTGCAATATTATTTGTAAGGTCAACAATACCACTAACATAAATGTTTCTATTTACATCTGTCACAATACCTCCACCACTTACATGATTATTTGAGGTTTGACTTAAATCCCACCCAAAGTAAGTACACCAAGGGTCAATCACCAAAGTCTGCTGTGTGTTGTAATAGCCTGCACTAAACCCATAAACACCTTCACGGTTTTGTTGGTAATGCACGGTTATTTCTTTTCCTGTTTCAGCTACATAGCTGCTTGGTATGCTTTCTTCAACATTGCCATAAGCTGTGGCAATATTCAGGCTGCCACTTTGGGTTAACTCGGTGCTGTTGGCACCGTTGTATTTCAGTTGTATATCATTCACCTTTCCTCCCAGGCGCACTATAAAGTTGTATTTAAAAGGTTGTTTGTTCGCAGCATCTAATACAAATTCCAAATCAATGTTCGGGTAAATGTTTTGGTAGGTTATTTTGTTATAATGACGCACATAAGTCACGCCTGTTTCGGGTGTGCCTGTGGTGTAATAGTTTAGGTAATCCTCGCTTTGTCCTTCGGGTTTTAGTTCTGGATGAGGGTTAGCTCCAATTAGTTCAATGTCTATACGATGGCTGTATAAGACAGAGGAGTCAAGAAATTGCCAATATTTTATATTTTTTAGTAGTGATTGGGGTAAAGCTCTTTTTCTAAGTTGTTTTTTATAGTTCAGAACCTCATAGCTGAATGAATTTCCCTTCAACTGCACTTTCATTCCATTTCCAGTTCACAGGTATTTCACCGCAGGATTCAGGTTGTTGTTTTGGTCAATGATTTGTCCTTTGTTTTCATAAAAACCGTAAGGGCTGTTATAGTTTTTGGCTTGCATCGAAACAGTAGCCAACAAGAAACCGAAAAGAAGAAGGTGTGGTT
>CAINUN010000074.1 GCA_903853805.1 uncultured Bacteroidota bacterium | reverse complement strand
TCGTAGCGCTGCAGAAGTTCGCGTCAGTTACAGTTACATTGTAAGTTCCTACTAACAAGCTGCCTGGATTCTGGCTTGAACTTGTATAAGTGTTTGGTCCTGTCCAGTTGTAAGTGTAGTCCGTGGAACCACCTGTAGCACTGAAACTAATGCTTCCATTGTTGTCACCATTACACTTGATGTTGAAGCCATCAGGATAGGTTGCCGCAGACAGACTAGATGTTGTCAAGATTGCGGGTTCAGATAAATTGATTGAATTAATTGATGTACAACTATTATGATCCGTTACTGTAATATTATAGGTACCTGCAATTAGAGTTCCAGGATTTTGAGCATTGGAGGTAAAATTATTAGGACCCGTCCAATTATAGCTATATGTATATGCTGTATTTCCACCAGTTGCAGAATAACTTATGCTTCCATTATTATCACCTACACATTTAATATTGTATCCATTTGCATAAGTGGTGGCGGTAAGGCTTGAAGTTGTTAATGCATCAGGTTCAGATAATGTGATTGTTACGGTAGCGCTACAACCATTGGCATCCATGGCAGAAACATCATAAGATCCAGCAGGAAGATGTAAACTTGTCAAGCCAGTTTGGCCATTAAGAGGTATGTTATAAATACTTAAACTGGCAATACTATAAGAATATGGTGTTGTACCACCGGTTGCTGAAACGCTTAAAGTACCTGTACTGTTTCCATTACATAAAATATTTGTATGCCCAGAAATATCTTCTTGAACAGTAATTGTTGCTGCCGGCTCTGTAATAGTAATTGTGGTAGAACTAGAAATACAACCAAAATTATCAGTTGCAAGTACATTGTAAATTCCAGCACCATCCAAGAATGGATAGGTATAAACCCCATAACCGAAAGTTACCCCACCATCAATGGAAATATTATATAGATTCAAATAATCAGGGGTTCCACCAACAGGACCATTAGGTTGATCAGTGATAACATTATAAGGATTTGGGTTATTTTGGTCAGGATTCAAAATTAATACTTCCGCATCATTTCCACCATTACAAGAAACTCCCAAGCCAGTTGTGCTAGTTGAATTATTTGTTGTATTGTGGGCAAGAGCAGTAAATGCAATCGCCGCATCAGGTTGCTCAACAGTTTCGACTGTAATGCTAGATATACAACCAGTAATCCGGTCTTTTATCTGAGTTGGATAGGGTCCTGGTGCTAACCCTTCAAAAACATTTGCTCCATGATTATCCAACCCATAAGTTGTAGGATCTGATTGAACATTTGAAGCGAAATTATCATTACTTATTGAATAATCATATTGTGCTAATAAATCATCAACATTAATGGTAACATAACCGTCATGGTCAAGACCAGAATTTAATGGAGCTTGTCCCACATGACAAGTTGTATATCCTCGAGAAACGCCATAAGTTGGCATCGGATTAATCTCTAATACATACGTATCAGAGTAAGCATCGTTATTATTACTTGCAGGACATGCTCCAGTAATATCAAGGAAATAAATATCACCAGTGTTGATATCAGGGTGAATTGTTATGGTATTTGTTTGAGTGCCAGAGAATGGGTAACCCGAAGCGATAGGTCCGTTTCCATTATACCATTGATAAGAAAAAGCACTATTTCCTCCTGTTGCCGCCATTGTAACATTTGCACCACCTTCACACATGGTCAGAATTTCTGTATGAGAATTGTCCGCTGGGCTTGTGGTCAAATATTGTCCTAAAGTAGGAGGATTACTTAATGTAAAGTTGACATTTCCTGAAGTCATATTTGTTGGGCCAGGATTAACGACAGAAATATGATAAACACCAACAGCGCTATTTAATAAGGAAACTGGAATTGTTGCTTCCAAATCTGCAGCATCCCAATAATAGGTAGATAATGCGGTTGCTCCAAAATAAACAATTGAACTTGAGTTAAAATTAGAACCTGAAATGTCAATTGTCAAGTCAGCGTCTCCCCTTAATGCGCAAGTAGGTGAAACAGAACCTAAAACAGGAGTAGGTGCATTAACTGTGATAGATGAGCTTACGCCATGGGTTTTGGTAGGATGAGTAACATCGTTTGCCGTTATGGTTTGAATTCCAGCTGTACCAAAAGTTACTGGAAAAGTTTTTGTTCCTGCAACTAAGGCTGTATTAGAAGGTATTGTTGCTGCTCCATCTGTAGAAGAAAGATGAACAACATCAGTAATCAAACTAGTATTAATAGTAGTAACCGAATTTACTACGTTCCAATTAGCATCTACAGCATTTACGATAACAGGTGTGCAAGAAACACCAGTGACCTGAATTGTTGGAGAGCCAGTCTTTCCTAAAGTTGTACCAGGAGCAGCGGTTTCTCCTGGAACCAATAATTGCAGTTTAGCGAATAATCCAGGAATTGTCGTAATATTCGCTGCCCCTGTCTTGCTGCTGTATGTTGCAGAAAGCGTCAAGCTTCCAGCTTGTGAAAGAGTAATGGCAACAGTTTTTGAACCTAAAGTCCAACCTGTGTTTCCGGTAACTGAAGGGGTCATATTACCACCACCAGTTACTGCTAAGGTAGCTGAACTTGTAAAAGCTGTGCTTCCGTTTTGTCCTGAAATAATATTATTGCTGTGGTCATAAGCTGTAAATGCTACATTGAAGGGTGTACCTGCAACATACGTTCCAACAACTGGAACAACAGTGAAATGGTCAAGTACTCCAGGTACCTGACTTAAGTTACCGCAATTGGATGTTGAGAAAGTTCCCAAGGCTCCCGAAATATCGGTTTCAGAAATGGAAATATTAGCTCCTGATGTAAAGTCATTAGGAGTTGTTGAAATTACCTGTAAGCCTGTCAACGTAATATAATCC
>CAINUN010000073.1 GCA_903853805.1 uncultured Bacteroidota bacterium | reverse complement strand
TTAGAAAGAGCCAATTGAACAGTTTGTTGCGCATTACCAGAAGCATTGCTTTGAGCGTTAGCAACAGTTGTGAATCCGATTGCAGCCATTGCTGCGATGATAATTTTTTTCATTCTCTAAATGTTTTTGTTTGTTAAAAAAGTTGTTTTTCAATAACCGTCGTGACATTTCGCGTAAACGGGTTTAATTTTTTTCGTGTCTCGCCTTTTTTTGTTTTTTCGGTTTGACAGGGCAAAGATTAGACGGAAGAAGCGATGGTGCAAGCAAATAGCTTGGCTTAACAGGAAATTTGTAAGTGGATAACGAACAGTTAAGAAACTGAAAAGTGTATTTTTAGTTGACTTTTGCATAAATTACAGAGGGGAAATAGTAATTATGGCAAGGAAATTTCTAGGAGGAGAAGGTAGTTGGTAGAAGTATTTGCGAAGTAAGTCATTTGCTTAATGACTCAATTGCTAATAATGTATGATTTTAGTATTGAGGTATTAGAAGGAATAGGTAATCTTAATGCTGATGTTTCTTCCCATATTGAAAACACCTTGCCTTCCTGTAAGCAGGTTCATGTCTTCATATTTTAGACGGCTGAGATGGCTTTGATAGGCTATGTCAAAAAGGTTGTTAACAGCAAGAACAAAACTGAGATTTGATTTAAAAGCTATATCTGCACCAGTTGCAAAATTGACAATAGTATACGCAGGTGTGTTCGTTTCGGTATGAAAGGCTGCATAAAAATGATTTTGCTCGAAGAAATGGTCAACATCGAGCTTTAAAAATGGATTGGAAAATAGATTGCCGAGTTTCTTTTTATTGGCTCTGAGTTCTGTCGAAAACTTTGGTGGTGGTGTATATGGTAAATATTTTGAAGAATCGGGTTGATTTAATTGAGTGGATTGAACAAATGAAAAGCTGTTTTCGAAGTGGAGCCAATCTAATGGGTGAGGGTGAAGGTCAATGCTTATTTCACCTCCAAAAAGTTGTGCATTACCTGCTGCATAATGAAAGGTGGTAAAGCCGTCGGTAGTTGAATCGGAACCATTGTTTGTTAGTAATTTTTCCTGGAAAATGAAATTAGAGATTTTGTTGTAGAAGAGGTTGATTTCTGAAGTGAAATGTTGTGTGTTTGCGCTAATAGCAAAATCTGTTTGAATACTACTTTCAGCTTTTAGTTTTGAAGAACCAATCATATAATTCATAGTGCCTTCATGAACACCATTTGAAGCAAGCTCGGAGATGTTGGGGGCACGATACCCTTTTGAAATATTGAACTTTGTAAAAATGTAGTCATTGAACTGATAAGTAAATCCAATACTGCCTGAAAAGCTTTGGAAGGCTTCATGAAATGAATGGAATTTATAAATGGAAAATGAATCTGGGTTGACAACTATGTTTCCATTCTTATTGAGCCATAAATCGTTTGTAAGTTCATTTCTTAAGTCAAATCTGAATCCTCCACAAAAATCAAGTTTATTGAAGTTCTTTCTTGCAATTAAGAAACTGCCTACATCGAAAAGTTTGTAGTCAGGAATTAAAAACTCAACCCCTTTGTTTTTTGATTTTTGGTACATTCCATTTACCCCAATAGCAATATTCCACCTGTTTATTTCTTTAAATTGGAAACGAACATCGTAGTTGAGCGTATTGAGTAAGAAGTATAATCCAAAGTCTTTGGGATGAAGTACATCGGCAAACTCTTTTCGGTTATTTTGTTGCCAACCCCATGTTGCTTTCAAAATTCCTTTTCTTAAAAAAACAGAACTATTGAGTACTAACTTTTGATGTTGGATTTTTTGAAAAGGAGTTTGTAATGAATAATTATGGAAGTCGTTTTCTCCAGCAATGACATTTGAAACAGTAGAATCGTTCAATGCAATTGGTTTAAGAAATTTACCCGATGTGCTGTCTCTAATTCCTTCAACTATACCAGCATTCATATTGAATGTGCTATAAATCAAATGAACAAATCCCCAAGTTTTGTTGATGCCAATAGTGCTGCTGAAATTCATCTCATTAAAACCTGAATTATAAACAAAACCATCGTACTTGTTTTGATAGGCATGTGCAGCTTTTTTGCTGATTCTTACGTCCCAAATCATTCCTTTTTTGTTGCCTGCAATGTTTGCCGAAGTGCCAACAAGTCCATTGTTTGTTTGGTACTGCATCAATACATTTCCTATGACTTTCCCTTGAGGAACTGTTGGCGCAGAAATAAAATGAATAACACCAGCCATTGCATCGGAGCCATATTCAAGGCTTGAAGGACCTTTGATGATTTCCACTTTGTTTACAGCAAACTCGTCTACTTCAATACCATGTTCATCTCCCCATTGTTGACCTTCTTGCCTGATGCCATCGTTGACCACTACAACACGATTAAATCCTAACCCACGAATAACGGGTTTTGAAATTCCGCTGCCAGTAGTGATTTGATTAATACCAGGGTGAGATGCTATTGCATCAATGATGTTTGTGGTTGCAAGTTCTTTGAGTTGGTTTGGTGTTATGGTTGTAATGGAAATGGGCGTTCTGTTTTTTTCTGAAAACCCTGTTTGACCAGTAATTACAATTTCATTGAGTTCTGCAATAGCTTCTTCCATTTGAAAATTTAATTCCTTTTGAGATGAAAGGTCAACCATTTCGGAAATTAGTTTGAAGTCAACTAGACTCAACTTTATCACTAAATTCGATGAAGGTAAATTTTCAATTATGTAGTATCCATTTGAGTCAGTGATAGTCCCTACTTTAATGTCTGGAAAATAAACGGAAACTCCTGGAAGAGGTTCTCCTGTTTTTTTAATAGTCACCTTACCTTTTAAGTTGCTTGCATTTATTGAAAAAGAAAAACATAAAAAAATGGTCGTAAAAACAAGTGAATTTTTAAAGAAACCGTTCATTGTTGCAAATGTAGTTGAGTAGTACTTTTAGTTGAAATGGAATCTTAAAATTCGGCTAGTAAATTATATATAGTTGATGAGTCACTTTACCTCAATTAGTCTTTCTAATACAAAATAAACAGCGGGGCAAACCATTGTGTTTTTCAAAGTAAGTTGAGTGCGTTTAAGTAACACATCTTCATTGGTATAAGGATAACGTGAACAATCGGAAGGACGATCTTCGTAAATACTACAAAAATTATCGTTGCCAAGGAAAGGACATGGAGATGATTGCACCACAAAATCATTATCCTCATCCAATTTAAGGTAACGTTCAATGAGCTCACCTTCTTTCAATTTTAAGCGCTTGGCGATGCGTTTAATATCTGGTTGTTTAAATCGAGGGGAGTGATTCTTGCAACAGTTGGCACAATCGAGGCAATCAATTTTTTCGAAAGCTTCTTCATGCAATTTGGGCAATGCTTTGAGCATTTGATTACGATTGCCTTTCTCTAAAATACGCTTGTAAACCTTTTGATTTTCTTTGGCAACTACTTGCCAATTTGTAGGAATTGAGTTGTTCATTATTGAAACTCGTAGCCAATATCATTACGAAAATATTTTCCTTGAAAATGAATTTGAAGAGCATTTTCATAGGATTGGTTCAAGGCTTCTTTCAAGTCTTTTCCATAAGAAGTAACTGCAAGAACACGACCACCATTAGTCATAATCTTGTTTTCTTTTTCAGTGGTTCCAGCATGGAATATCAAAGAGTTGTTCACAGCATTCAAACCTGAAATTTCAAAGCCCTTTTCATAAGTATCTGGATAACCTGCAGATACCAACATCACAGTACAAGCAGTTTCTTTTTTGTGGATGATAGTATGTTGATGTAATTCTTGTTTTTTCATGGCAAGAATCAATTCCACCAAATCATTTTCTAATCTTGGAATGACTACCTCTGTTTCGGGATCGCCCATTCGACAATTATATTCAATCACAAAAGGGTCACCTTTAACATTGATGAGTCCAAAGAAAATAAAACCTTGATAGGTTAATGCTTCTTCTTTTAAACCTTTAATGGTTGGTTCAATGATTTGCGTTTTCACCTTTAGCATGAAGTTTTCGTTAGCAAATGGAACAGGAGAAATAGCTCCCATGCCACCTGTGTTTGGACCTTCATCGCCTTCATAAATACGTTTATAATCTTTGGCTTCTGGCAGAAGCACATAATGTTCGCCATCGCTTAAGACAAAGACTGAAAGTTCAATGCCAGATAAAAAGGATTCTACAACCACTTTTTTCCCAGCATCGCCAAACTGTGCTTCTTTAATCATATTCACAAACGAAACCTTAGCTTCTTCATGAGATTGTGCAATCACAACGCCTTTTCCTGCTGCAAGACCATCAGCTTTGATAACAATAGGTAAAGGTTGATTGTCGAGATATGCTAATCCAGCTTCAAAATTGTTCTCATCAAATTCTTGATAGTCTGCTGTTGGGATGTTATGACGCATCATAAATTTTTTGGCAAAAGCCTTACTTCCTTCTAATTGAGCGCCTGCCTGCGAAGGACCAGCAACAATAATGTGATGTAATGAAGATTTTGATTGAAAATAATCATACACTCCTGCCACTAAAGCATCTTCAGAACCAGGGAAAAGAATGGAAATATTTTTGTCGAGACAAAACTTTTCCATGCTATCAAAATCGGTTGTAGACATTTGGATGTTCTTTCCGAATTGTTGTGTGCCTGCATTACCTGGAGCAATAAACAGTTCGTTGCAAAAACTACTTTGACGGAGTTTCCAAGCTAATGCAGATTCTCTGCCACCAGAACCTAAAAGCAAAATGTTGTGAGTACTCATGAGTGCGCAAATATAAAACCTGTGAATGAATGGTAGTAGTTCTTTTGTCTTACTATTATTTTCAATTACTACCTTTGAAAAACTTATTTTTATTGCATAATCATTCTACAATGAATCGTTTCCTTTTAGTTTTCTTTTTTGTTTTAACACTTGCAAATATTTCCTATGGGCAATGCAGCAGTGGTTTCAGTCAAATAAAAGTGGAATTATTAACCGATCAATATCCCAATGAAACCAATTGGAAAATTTATGACGCGAATAACAATGTAGTCTTGCAATCGTCTGCAAGTATGAACCCTCTAACTTATTATTTTGACAGTATTTGCGTTCCAAACAATACCTGTTATTTTTTTAAAATTACTGATGTAGCAGGAGATGGAATTTGCTGTGCTTATGGTCATGGTCATTTCAAGGTTTATTATGATAATATTCTTGTTAAACAAGATAGTTCATTTGGACTTCAGAGTTCTATATATGTAGGTTGTCCTCCAGGGTGGAATTGTATCAATGCACTCACTGCAACTTTAGGAACATATACTGCACCATTGCCAAATACCTGGTATCAATTTGTTCCAAGCAATACGGGTATGTACACCGTTTCCACTTGCAGCCAAGGCAATACTTGTGATACCAAATTATGGATGTATGATTATTGCAATAACCTTCAATACAGTAATACCAATGCTGCTACAATTTATTATGCTGATAATAGTTGTGGTATTGATGCCTATTTCAACGCTTATCTTTTAGCTAATCATTCTTACTATATTAGGGTAGGGGATGCTAATAGCAGTTGTGTAGGTACTCCTATTCATTGGGAGTTAAGTTATAATAGTTCTATTGTTGGATGCCTCGATACAAACGCTTGCAATTTCAATCCATTTACAACCATTAGCAATCCTAGTAGTTGTATTTATTATCCAAACGCACTTTGTCCTACAGGTTCAGATTTAATTGTTGATAGCCAAAGATTATCATCAACCGTAATGATGGATACTTTGTCTAGCTCCAATGTATGTACCATAAGAGAAGGTTGTATGAATGGATATGGAATCAGGCAGTTAATAAGATTTGACACTAAGATTGAAAATATTGGAGCCACTGATTTTTTTGCTGGTGTCCCTCCTGCAAGTTCAACAGCATATAGCTCAATTTTTGAGTGGGATCAATGCCATGGCCATTGGCACTTTGAAAATTATGCTGAGTATTTACTATCAGATTCGCTTAATAATTTTATTCCTATAGGGTATAAAAATGGCTTTTGTATTATGGACATTAGTTGCTCTACTGGTTCTCCGAAATATGGTTGTAATAATATGGGAATTACTGCTGGTTGTTCTGATATTTATGCTCGCAACCTTGATTGTCAATGGGTTGATATTACTGATATTCCCGATGGTAATTATAAGCTTATCATGCGTGTCAATTGGTTGCCACGCCCTGATTTTTATGGAAGGTATGAAGTGTCTTATACTAATAATTGGGCAAGAGCCTGCATTCATATTTATCATGATACAGCAGGTCATAGAGCTGTTGATGTGTTACCCAATTGTGCTCCTTACTTAGATTGCAATGGTGTTGTAAATGGGTTATCCGTTAAAGATTGTAGTGGTTTATGTGGAGGAACGAGAAAAGTAGGTGATTTGAATTTAGACAGTTTGCGGAATACAGTAGACGTTACTAATTATATGCTTGGATCAATAGACTATTCGCTTCCTGCTAATAAATGTAATGACCTGAATGCTGATGGGAAAATCAATGTCACTGATGCCGCCTTGCTTTATGATTGTTCTAAGCATGGTCCTGGTTCTATACCTATGGGTCATTCACATGAACCTTGCCGCTTTCCTGATAAAATCAAAAACCCATTTCAACACGCTCAGTTTTCTCTTGGAAATATTGACTACATAGCCCAAACGCTTGATATTTTCATTACCAATGACAATGCTAAAGTGCTGGGATACCAACTAAAATTAAGTGGTTTGAAAATCAGTCAAGTACAAAACACGATTCTCAATTTCACCCCTGAAATTCATTTTAAACCAACAGGTGAAATCATTGTACTTACCAATAATGAAATGCCAATTCTCAAAAATCAAGTTCCTACACTTGCTATCCGTCTGCAATATAGCAGTATTGATACCAACAAGGTTTGTATTGATAGTGTTATTGCTGTTGTGAACGATGCTTATGAAGAAATAGTGGCTTCGGCAATAGATTCAATATGTGTTACTGCCATTCCTACACCTAACAATATTGTCACTCCTGAGAATGGGAAAGCTCATAGCTTGTTTCCAAATCCGTTCAATCAATCAACTACCCTTTATATCAATGACCTCCACGGTGAAGCATATGACTTGAGCGTTATAGATGTTTATGGAAGAATAGTTCGTGAATATCGAAGTGTAAAATCAGGATATTTAATTATTGAAAGAGGCGAGCTGTCGTCTGGTCTATATTTTTTGAAAGCAAAGAGCAATCAATGGATGTTTAAGGAAAAAATGTTGATAGAATAATTCACTATTCTCTTACTATTATAAACTTCCTTCTAGGTAGCATTTTTGCAGATTAGAAAATTAGTAAAAGTTGAGTTTTAAAGACAACCAAAGTCATGCGTGGGCTTTCTTTCTATTTCCATAAGAACTCTCAAATTGCCTTTTAAACAATTGAGTGACGGTATTGAGTGATTAGCAGTCGTTGCACATTGAAGGCAGAAATGGAACTATGAAGTTGATGATGAAATGATCATCAACTTCGTAGTATAATAGCTCAATAATAAGCCTTGCTAATCGCGGGGCTTTATTTTTTCAACTTCTCCTTTTTCAAGAGAACGTTCAAACACTTCAACTTGGAGCAAGTGAAGAAATGTACTCACTGAATAAACATGACAAAAGTCATTCTTTAGATTAATTGCACTGCTTACTTTTACTTCTTTTATGTAGTAGGGGAAGAATAATAATAATTTCATGTAATCAGATAGTGCGCAAATGAGCCATCAAGGCATACAAAATGAAGGGCATCTTGAGCAAGAACTTGCTTTTGAAACCTCAAAGTATGACAAGCAATTCTTGAGCAATATTGTTCAGAAAAGAATGCTTATTGCTCAAATTGCATCAGAAGAAGGCTATAATAATTTACTCCTAAATAATGCCGAAGAAAGGAAAGTTTTCCAATCTTCATTACAAAATAACCACAGTGATTTTTTTAGAAACCCGTTTACTTTTTCCGTATTAGAAAACATTATTTTCCCAACTATAATTCATAAGAAAGAGAAAGAACAAAAGAAGGAGATTAGAATATGGAGTGCTGCATGTTCTGCTGGTCAAGAAGCATATAGCCTTGCCATTATTTTAGAAGAATTGTTGGCTTCAAAAATTGATAAGCATGAAATTAACTATCGTATTTTCTCAACTGACCAAAACCCGCTAAATATAACCTTAGCTCAATCTGGGCATTATCTATTGCATGACCTCAACAACGTGAGTTTAAAGCGGGTAAGAAATTGGTTTGATAATAATGGTATGGGATATATTGTTGATGCTTCACTAAAAAATAATATTGAATTCTCGGAATTTAATTTGTTAAACAATAATACAAGTTATCCTTCAGCAAGCATTTTTGGCGACTTCGACATTGTTGTTTGTGCTAACATTCTGTTTTATTACAAACCTAAATATCAAAAGCAAATATTGAATAAAGTTAGCAATGCAATGGGGAATAATGGATTGCTGATTGTTGGAGAGTCTGAAAGAGAAATCTTGTTAAACAATAATTTCAAGGAGTGCTATCCACAATCTGCAATATTCTGCAGGGTATAGGATAAAGACTGAACTATTATATAATGTAATTCTAACTTAAATAGAGTCATGCAATTAAAGAATCTTAAAATAAAAACACTGATAGAAATTGGTTTTCTGATAACCTTATTAGCTGTTGTCATTCTTGATGTCGTTTCTATAGAACAAAACAATGTTTTAATGCATCAAACAGAGCAGCTTTTTGAGCATCCATACAAAGTAAGACTAGCCATTGGAAGACTTAATGACGACATTAAGAATATGCGGTTGGATGAAAGGAGTTTAATGTTGAAAATCGACCCTAAAGAAAAAAATAATTACCTAGCATCTATTAAAAATTCAGCAAATGATATACCTCAACAATTGAACATATTAACTACTCAATATCTTGGTGATCCTAAAGATATTGAACATTTAAAAATGGCTTACTATAACTGGAAAATTTTATTTGATGATAATGTAAAACTTACTTTATCAGGTCAATTGCAACTTGTAAAAGAGGAAATGTCTAAAAGAGGGAAATTAGGCATTGCTCGTGAAAAAATGATTCAAGAAATCCAAACAATTGACTCATTTGCTTCTAAAAAAGCGAGTTCATTTTACTTGGGCTCCATGAAATTGGTAGATACCATGAATGTTCAATTAATTGTATTGGCTGCTATTGTTATTTTTCTCTCTTTTTTTATTTCCTATTCCATACTAAATTTAATTAAGAACCCACTTAAAACACTGCTGGAGGCTACAACAAGTTTTCAAAAAGGCAATTTGAATGCAAGGAGTAGTTATGTTTCAACAAATGAATTGGGTATATTAAGTAGTTCATTTAATGCTCTTGCTGAAACAATTCAAACAAAAACTGAGTTGGATGAAAAAATCGTTTCCCTTTCAAATGTATTATTAAGCAACTACGATATCAAAGGTTTTTTCCGAGAAACAATTCTAGCATTAGCATCAAATACCAACGCTCAAATTGCAGCTATTTATTTGTTGAGTCAAGACAAAAAAACGTATAACCATTTTGAGTCTTTTGGCTTAGCGCAAAATGCAAGAATATCTTTTTCTGCAAGTTCGTTTGAAGGAGAATTTGGACAAGTAATTGCCACAAAAAAAATGCAGCACATAAAAGACATTCATGAAAACACTGCTTTTGCTTTTCATACTGTTGGTGGTAAGTTTATTCCAAGAGAAATTATTACAATTCCAATCCTAGTAAACAATGAAGTCACTGCTATTGTTTCATTAGGCTCTCTCAATCACTTTTCAAACAAAACACTTCAATTTATTAATAGTTTTCAACCAATTTTAAATGCAAGAGTTGAAGGAGTTATTGCATTTAATGAAACAATAATTTTTGCTGAGAAATTAGAGGTTCAAAACAATGAACTAGAGACTCAGAAGACTGAACTATCTACCCAATCTAATTTGCTTTCAAAGCAAACGGTTGAATTAGAAATGCAAAATAATCAACTAGGAGAAGCCAATAGATTAAAAACTAATTTCCTTTCCAACATGAGTCATGAATTAAGAACACCTCTTAATTCAGTAATTGCTTTATCTGGGGTGCTTAATAGAAGGCTCAACAAACAAATACCGGAGGAAGAATTAAGCTATTTAGAAGTCATTGAAAGAAATGGCAAACTATTACTTTCAATCATTAATGACATTTTAGATATAGCACGAATTGAATCGGGAAAAGAAGAAGTTGAAATCAATAAGTTTAATGCAAATGGTTTGATAGCAGATGTAGTAAGTTTAATTCTTCCTCAAGCCCAAAATAAAAAAATTGAATTATTGCATCTAGAACAGGACAACAACTTATTCTTATCAACTGATGACCATAAGCTGAGGCATGTTTTGCAAAACATCATAAGCAATGCTGTGAAATTTACAGAATCAGGTAAAGTGGAAATTGGAGCAAAACAAGTGGGAGATAAAATCGAAATTTCGATTTCAGATACTGGAATAGGAATTTCAGAAGAAAACATCCTACACATTTTTGATGAGTTCCGTCAAGCCGATAGTAGTACATCGCGAAGATTTGGAGGCACAGGTCTTGGACTTACAATCGCTAAAAAATATACTCAATTATTGGGGGGGACAATCAGGGTTAAAAGCACTGTTGGCGTAGGTTCCCAATTTATCATTTCGATGCCAATAAATTATGAAGCTAATAGCTCAATAACTGAAGTAGCAGAAGTTGTAAAGGTATTTCCAAAGAAACAAAATGTAACTATTTCAAACACTGAAGCATCTACTAAAACACTCTTAATTGTTGAAGACAGTTATCCAGCAATTGTTCAGATGAAGGATGTTTTTAGTGAATTTGGATTTAAAATTCTTACTGCTAAAAATGGGGAAGAAGGGCTACAAATTATTGCTGAAACCATTCCCGATGCTATTATTTTAGACTTGATGATGCCGAAGGTTGACGGTTTTCAAGTACTAAAAACCCTAAGAGACGCTGAAAGAACTGCTCATATTCCTGTACTTATTCTTACAGCAAAACATATCAGCAAAGAAGAACTTAAGTTCTTAACTAAAAACAACATTCACCAGTTGGTTCAAAAAGGAGATGTGAAAAGAGAGGAGTTGTTGAACGCCGTCTCTTCAATGATTTTTAAAAGCAATACTACTCAAGTAGTGGAGATACAAAAACAGAATGATGTTAAGCCCTTAACAAAAAACAAAAAACCTGTAGTCCTAGTGGTAGAAGACAATCCCGACAACATGATAACTGTAAGGGCGATGCTTGCTGAAAATTATGAAATTCTAGAAGCTGTCAACGGATTCGATGGGATTGAATTAGCCCAAAAACATAAACCCGACCTAGTGTTAATGGATATTGCATTGCCTGACATTGACGGTATTCATACATTTATTGAAATAAAAAAAGACCCCAACTTACAATACCTCCCTGTCATAGCTTTAACGGCAAGTGCCATGCACAGCGACCGTGAAGCAATTTTAGCTCACGGTTTTAATGCCTATATCACCAAACCAATTGATGATAAACTATTTTATAAAACACTAAATGAGGTGCTTTATGGAGCATAACACCATTAAAATATTAGTAATCGATGACAATATTGATAACTTAATTACGTTAAAAGCCCTTCTTTACGAATCTTTTCCCGATGTTATTGTCTTTACTACGACAAGCGGCGCAAATGGAATTGATATAGCCCAAAAAGAAAGCCCCGATGTTATTCTCCTCGACGTTGTAATGCCTGAAATGGATGGCTTTGAGGTTTGTACAAAACTAAAATCCAACAATAAACTCAATTCAATTCCAGTTGTTTTTGTTACTGCTCTAAAAGGTGATAAATTAAGTAGAATTCGTGCTTTGGAAGTGGGTGCTGAAGCGTTCCTTGCCAAGCCAATTGACGAAAGCGAACTTAAAGCACAAGTGCGCGCAATGATAAAAATCAAACAAGCGCACAATGAAAAACAAAACGAAACCATTAGGCTAAAAAAATTAGTAGCAGAACAAACAAAAGAACTAAAGGCAAGGGAATTCTTTTTGTTAGAAGCCCAAAAAGTTGCCAACCTCGGCACCTATTCTTTAGATGTCAAAACAGGTAAATGGGAAAGTTCGGAAGTCCTCAATCAAATTTTTGGCATCGATACTGATTTTGAGAAAACCCTTGACAATTGGGTTTCAATAATTCATCCTGATTGGAGAGAAACCATAAACGATTATTTCTATAATGAAGTCATCGGAAGTAGAAGGAAGTTTGACAAAGAATACAAAATCATTCAGCAATCAACCCTCAAAGATCGTTGGGTTCATGGTTTAGGAACACTCAAATACAATAATGATGGTGAAATCATAGAAATGATTGGAACCGTTACCGATATTTCCGATCGAAAAGATGCAATTGAAAAAATCAAGGAAAGCGAGTCTAATTTAAAACGAGGAGAGCTTGTAGCCAATCTTGGAAATTGGAAAATGGACCTTAATAGCAAAGTGCTTTATGCTTCTGAAGGTGCTCAAAATATTTATGGAATTACTAAATCTGAAATTACACTTGATGAGTTAAAAAAAATCAGGCTCCCTGAGTATGCTCTTTTGATGGATGATGCCCTAAAAAATCTCATTAGCAATAAAAAACCTTACGACTTAGAATTTAAAATCAAAAGAGAAAGTGATGGGGAAATAATAGATGTACACTCTAAAGGGGAATACGATACCACTACAAATACAATTTTTGGTGTCATACAAGATATTACCGAACAGAAAAAAACTGAAAAAGAATTAAGAGAAAATAAGGAAAAATACCGCAGAGTCATAAATACAATGAACGAAGGTTTGGTAACTGTAGATAATGATGATGTTATTCAATTTGTAAACGACCGTATGTTGCAAATTACAGGCTATTCAAGTGATGAGTTAGTAGGCAAATATGTACACAATGTACTTTTCCCTAAAGAGGAACAAAATAAGATTATTGAAAAAATAGAACTTAGAAAACAGGGCATCTCGGAAAGATACGAATCCAAAATCAGGAAAAAAGATGGTGAATTAATCTTTGTATCCATTAGTGGTGCTCCTACTAAAGATGCAGAAGGGAATGTAATTGGGTCTATTGGTGTAGTCACTGACATTTCCTTAAGAAAAAAACAAGAAGAAATGATTCAATTGCTTTCTCAAGCAGTTGAACAAAGCCCCGTTTCCATAATGATTACTGATACCAAAGCTAACATTCAGTATGTCAATGCAACTTTTTTTGAGGTCACAGGTTATTCAAGTGATGAAGTAATGGGTATTAACCCGCGAATTTTAAGTTCAGGACATACGTCAAATACTGAATACAAAAAGTTATGGGAAACTATCACCCAAGGGAAAAACTGGAAAGGTGTTTTTCATAATAAGAAAAAAAATGGAACACTCTATTGGGAATCCGCATTCATTTCGCCTGTAAAAAATAAAGAAGGAAGAATCACCAATTATTTGACAGTAAAAGAAGATATTACAGAAAGGAAGAAGACAATCGAAGATTTGATGATTAGCGAAGCTCGTTTATTGGATTCCCAATCAACAGCTAAATTAGGTAGTTGGGAAACCGACCTTGCTACATTGGATGTTATTTGGTCCAAAGAGTTATATCGGGTATTTGGCATTGACCTCAATACATTCAAATCTTCTCACCAAAGTTTCTTAAGTTTTGTTCATCCCGATGACAGAATAATTGTTGATGAAGCTTTTATTGCCTCATTTAACAACAACAATTACAATACAATTCAGCATCGAATTATTACGCCAATAGGTGAAATAAAGCACGTAGAAGAAAAATGGCGTATTGTTTTCGACACAGAAAAAAAACCAATTAAAGCCATTGGCAGCTGTCAAGATGTTACCGAAAGAGTGCTTGCTTCTTTCGAAAGAGAAAAAATCATCTCCGATATCATTATCAGAAATCAAGATTTAGAGCAATTTTCCTACATCGTTTCACATAATCTTCGTGCACCTGTCGCTAATATTTTAGGGTTGAGCAGTTTACTCAAAGACAATTTGGTAGGTTCCGATGAAAAAGAAGAAGTAATAAATGGCATCTCTTTTTCAGTAAATAAGCTAGACGAAGTCATTCGCGATTTGAACCATGTTTTAGAAGTGAAAAATCAAATCAACGAACAACTGATAAAAGTAAACTTTGCAAACATCCTAACCGATGTTGCAGATAGCATCACCAAATTAATTCAAGAAAACAAGGTTATAATACAATCCAATTTTAGAGAAATAGAAAGCATTTTCACCATCAAAAGTTACCTATACAGCATTTTCTACAACCTACTTTCAAATAGCATAAAATACAAACACAACGATAAGCCACCTATTATTCAAATCAAAAGCTTTAAAAAAGAAAATCATATTGAATTGGTTTTTACCGACAATGGAATTGGTTTCGATTTAAATAAAAAGAAGAAAGAAGTTTTCGGTCTGTATAAACGATTCCACAATCATGTAGATGGAAAAGGAATGGGATTGTTTATGGTAAAAACCCAAGTAGAAGCCATTGGTGGAAAAATTCATGTTGAAAGTGAGATAAATAACGGCACAACTTTCAAAATAATATTACCTAATCATTAAACATTAAAAACAAACAACAATGCCAAACCCCAATCCTATTTTTATTCTTATAGACGATGATTTGTTAAACAACATGGTTTGTAAAATGACCATCCGCAATGCCAATAAAGACATCGAAGTAGTGTCTCATAATTTTCCCGAAAACGGGTTAGCCTATATTCTTGATACTTTTTTAAATGATAATGCCCCCAAAGGAATATTATTATTAGACATCAACATGCCAATACTTTCAGGTTGGGAGGTGCTCGATAAACTCAATAGCCATTTCGAAAAAATAAAAAACAACCTTTCTATTTATATGCTTTCCAGCTCCATCGACCATAGCGATAAAGCAAATGCCAATAACCATCCACTCGTTTCAGGCTTTATCGAAAAACCCTTATCAACGAATGCAATATTGATGCTATTGAAGGAGAACTAGTTTGCTTCCTGTTAGTCCTTTAAGTTCTTCAAGATAAGCTACTACCAATTATCTACCTTCCCCTCATTCACCCATACATTCATCCACATGTCGGGCTATATCCGCCAGTCTTCCCACCCTTCCCTATAGGTATCTCCTTACTACAAAGACACTTTCTTCATATTCCGCCTTTCTTTTTTCGTATTCCGTCGGTCATATTCCTTATCCCATTACTCATATTTTGTATACGGTCGGTCATATTCCTTATCCCATTACTCATATTTTGTATGCGGTCGGTCATATTCCATTTCCATATGGGAATGTTGAACAGTCTTTCGCAAATCTCCAACAAAGGCTATATTCTATTCCAACATCCTTTCTCTGATGTATTTCACCGGTGAGCTTCCGTAGCTTAAGAATTGTTCGTGGAAGTCTTTTAGACTGTATTTATCGCCCATCTTCTTTTTATATTCTTCTCTAAGCGCCAAAATAGCGGTTGACCCTGAGTAATAAGAACATAATTGCACTTGCGACACCGTGGCACGATGGTATTTTTCGCCTGCTTGTGCGGGTGTTTGAAAACATTCTTTCACCATCAGGTTAATCAGGTTTTCTTTGGTTTGATTCAGACATTGTAATTCATAGTCAATGATCACATTGGCAAGTTCGCGTAGTTTTAGTTTGTCATGAACAAGTTCCATTTCGGGAGAATGATTGCCCCATCCGTTTTCGAGCATCATGCTTTCGGTATATACCGCCCAACCTTCTATCATTGCGCCATTTTGAAACACAGAACGAACTACATCATTCGATTTTTTGTTGTTGTAAATACCTTGAACACAATGACCCGGAATAGCTTCGTGGATAGATAGCAATTGAGATGAGTAATTGTTGTATTCTTTCAACACGCCTTCTGCTTTGTCTTTGGGATATTGGGTAAGGTCGTCAATATTGTAATAAGTGCTGCCTGTTTTTTGATAGGGTGGGGTGAACTCGGCACTTGCTACACTAAATCCTCTTTCATATTCGGGCATGATGCGCACTTTCACAGGCGGGTTTGCCGTATCGAAGTCAAAGAGTTTATTGGCAAGAATAAATGCTTTTAAACGATATACCTGATTGGTGAGCGAATCGAAGAAATTAATGGGTTGAGCGTGTTGTAATTGAATTTTATCGAGCACCATTTGCACCAATTGAAAGCTATCTTTTGGCTGAGGCTGAGATGGATAATATTTGCTCCATAATGATTGAGCAATGCCCACCATTTTGCCATGATACATTTGCTTGTCGGCTTTTGCCTGCTCATAAATTTGTTCAGGGGTGAAGTCGGTGGCAAGGTCAAACTTAAATTTATCCGTAAACAAGTCTTTCCCAATTCTGAAATCGCAGAAAGGGAATTTTGGATTGGCATCTATTTTTTTCAAAGCCGCCACAAAGTTCTTTACGGCTGCTGTGGTTTTAAGAGCATTGTCTTGAATGTTTGTTTTTTCGGCTACAGATAAATGTGAAGCTTTGATAGAATCGGTTAAGGAAGCCCCTAATAAAGAAAGTCCGCCTTCGTTTTGAAGAATAGACAGTTCAAGGTGTTCTTTGGTAGGATGGCTAAGGGTATTGAGCGCTGCTTCATAGTAATTATCGGCATGGGCTAGGTGTTGCGACAGTATTTTCAAACGATCATCGAGGGGTGCCCAAGGTTGGTTGAGGATGTAATCGCAATCGCCAGCAATATTATACATAGAAGCATCCCATTCTTGTTGTTTAAAGGTGGTGATGTACCAAATATCGCTTTCGAGTTGGTTTTTAATGATGTTGCAACTGATTTTATTGTTGTTGTCGAGCTTCGAAAGGTCGAGTTTGTTTAAGGAATCGAGCCAAAAATGGGAGAAGGCTACTCGCTTGGCAAAGGAAGCACTATCGGGAATGAAAAGAAGCTCATAATATTTACCATAGCCAGCATTGATAGCCCCCGAAGGATGTTCTTGCCAATAAGCATCGAGGAATGCGGTTTCGAGTTGTGCAAAAGATTTATCAGGCGTAATTTCCTCTTTTGCCGATTTGTTGGATTGACAACTAGTAATAAGCAAAATGCTAAGAATAATTATTGTTAGCGCGTTTTTTTTCATTAGAAAATATTTGTGGAAAGTGAAATCTACTATTCTTCTTTTTACGAAGTTAACTATTTTCCTATTTCTTACATTTTGGATGGTGGATCTATGGTTGGATAATGTTGGTGAATAATGAAAAGTTCATTCAATGCAGCATAGCTTTTCAAAAAAAGCTTTTAGTTATTATTCCCAAGCAGCATATTCATTATTTACCCTTTCAATGGAAAGGCAATTCTAAAAGTAGTCCCTTTATTGATTTCGCTCTCAATAAAAATTTTTCCTCCAATTGCTTCTACTTGTGCTTTCACCATAAACAAACCTATTCCTTTGCCTTCAATATGATTATGGAATCGTTTATACATTCCGAAAATTTCATCTTTTTTCTTGTGTAAATCAATGCCAATTCCATTGTCACTAAAAGTCAGCTCAACTGTATGGTCTGTTTTATAGGATTTAATATTAATTACAGGTGGTATGTCTTGCTGTCTGTACTTGATACTATTTGAAATTAGGTTGTAAAAGATGCTATTGAGATAGCTTTTTATGGAAAAAATACTTGTCACTTCACTAAAGTCAGCAATAATATCAATCTTGTTTTCGTGTATTAAATTGCCAATACTATCTTTCACATCAGTTAAAATGGTATCAAATTGAACTTCTACATTTTGTTCACTGAGTTGGTTTTTTACTTGAAGTACACTGTTCAAATCGCGGATGACTCCATCCAATTTTTCAACAGAATTAGTGATGCCATTTAATACTTCTTCTTGTTCGTCGGCGCTTACTAAATTATCTTTTATTAAACCACTCAATCCTAAAATATTGGATACAGGTGCCCTGAGATTATGAGATACGATATAGGAAAATTGTTCCAATTCTTGGTTTCTAATGATTATGTCGGCAACGATTTTTTCCTTTTCTAAGGAAGTGAGTTTTTTTTCTGTTATGTCTTGTGATGTTCCTTCAGCTTTAATAGGATTTTGGTATTCATCTAACACAATTTTCCATCTAGATTCTATATGCTTTATGTTACCTGAAGGGGTTATTATTCTGTTTTCAACAATTCCATTGTTTTTGCTTTGCATAGATGCTGCAAAAACTTCCTCTAGCATTGTTTTATCGGCTGGGTGCGTATATTCTATAAAATTATGGTGCTCATGCTTTGCAGAATGATCAAAATCTACTTCATAAATATTACAGAGTTCTTTGGAACATATAACATCCATAGTAGCCAAATCAACTTCCCAACTACCCACTTTAGCAGTTTTCTGCGAGGCTTCTAACCTTGCTTCGCTTCGCTTGAGTGCTTCTATGTTTTTTCTAATTTCGGTAATATCTTCTTTTACAGCTATGTAGTTGGTAATAACTCCTGCGTCATTTTTTACAGGTGAAATAACCGTTGATTCCCAATAGAAACCGCCATCCTTCTTTTTGTTTTTAAAAATTCCATGCCAACTTTTACCGGAAGTCAATAGGTCCCACATTTGCTTATATTCTTCTTTGGACGTGTGACCTGAATTAAGGATTCTAGGATTTCTTCCTTTCGCCTCTTCAAAAGTATATCCTGATAATTCCGTAAACTTAGGGTTGACAAAAACAATATTCCCTTTGGTATCGGTAATAACAGTTGTAACCGTACTTTGTGCTATTGCCTTTGATAATATTCTGATTTGTTCGGCATTTTGTTCAACTGCTTTTTCAAGTTGCTTTCTATCGGTAATGTCTTGTATGGTTCCAAAAATGGTATTTGTCAATAAATCATGCTCTGCAACAGAAACTATATCTCTAATTGCCCCATCATTTTCTCTTTTTATCTTGAATTCAATTTTATAGGGAGTTTTATTTTCTATTAAATCTTTGAGTGCTTTGTCCATCATCTCTTGGTACTCAGGTAGCCTAAAACTTCTTATTTCATCTAGGGTTAATTTTTCTTTATTCGTGCCATATATTTCCCTTGATCCTTCTGAAGAATAAAATAGACTATTATTAAGATGAAGCTCCCAATAGCCAAATTTTGCTATAAGTTCTCCTTTTTTTAATTTCTTTTCGTTTTCAACAATAGCAATTTCTGTGTTTTTGATGTCAGTAATATCCCTTAAAGTTCCTTTAAGAAATGTAGGCTCGCCTTGTTCATTAAATTCTACTTTAGCAATGCCATGAACCCAACGTATAGAACGGTCATTTTGCCGAATGATTTGATATACCTTATCAAATTTTTGCTTTTGCTCCACAACTTCGTGGATGAAATAGTTATAAACTTCTTCTCTCCAATCGGGGTGAATGATGGTATTCCAACCCTCGGTAGATTTATCAAAAGAAGCATCTATGCCATAAATATTATCTAAGATCTCTGACCCTTCCCAACTATTAGTCGAAAAATCCCAAATATAGGTTCCTAACTGTGCTATCGATTGAATTTCCTTTAAAAAAGTTTCCTTTTTAATTAATGCAATTTCCGAATTCTTTTGTTTACTGATATCTACTACATACACCGAAAGTCCTGTGATTTTGCCTTCGTTGTCATGAATTGGGCTATAAAAGTCTTTATAGAATTTTCTGCTTAGATTTTTATCTCCATATTCTTCTTCAATTGAAAAACAAGCGCCAATAAGAGCCCTGTCGAAATTAAGCTTTGCTTTTGCTCTATCATCCGGGTTTGAAATTACTTCGAGCATATTCATACCCAATTCAATTGCTACACCCCAAATCTTTTTTATGGTATTTTTATGTAAAAGGGTAAAGAAAGTGTAGCAATAATTCCTGTCTAAAGAAAAAATGATGATTTCGGTAGGGCTTTCAAAGATTGATTTTTGCAGCACCAAATTTTGATGATACTTTTTATTCAGCTCTTTTAGTTCCCTTCTACTCTCAATTCTCTGGGTAGCCTCAATAAAGGTGCACACAATTTGTTTAATAGAGCCATCAACATTCAGCAGAGGAATAGCATCAACAAAAAGCCAAACCCTATCTTTTTTCAAAGGGCGATATACACCCATCACAATTCCTTTTACAGGTAGTTTGGTAGCAATAGCTTGTGGGACGGGGTGTGTAGGACCTGGAAAAGGCGAACCATCTTCATGAATTACATTCCAATCGGGGTCAAAAGATGTTTTACCAATTAATTGATCTTCTGTCAATCCAAGATATTCAAGGGCAATTGGGTTACTTGTAAGAATCTCTGCATTGGGACCTTGAATCAACACCCCAACTTGCATTTCATTGATGACTGTTCTAAATTGCTCCTCTTTTTCTTTTATTAATTGCTCATTTGCTTTTCGTTCACTAATGTCACGGAAAATAGCAATAGCATATGCTTTATTGCCAACTTGAAACACGTTTATATTTCCTTCGCTATGAATGAGGCTTCCTTCTTTGGTAATGTGTTCTGTAACTGTAAATAAAGGTTTTGAAGAAAGGGCATTGTTTATTCTATCCTTTAAGTTTTTATTGGCATTGATTATTCTATCCCTTAAATTGCTTTGTTCATTAGAGGGGTTAATGTCATAGGGGCTCAATTCCATTAACTCTTCTCTCGTATAGCCCAATCGTTGGCAAGCAACATCATTCACCAATACAAAATTGCTTAACGTGCCATCTTCTTTTAATTCTGCAACTAATTCTGCATCCAATAAGCTTTCATAAAGCGCTTGAAAAAAGGCTATGGGGTCGGCTAAATTTGACAAACCAAGCTCATTATTTGAATGGTTATTTTCTCCTGCGGACTTATTATTTACCTCCATGGCAAGTATTTTTTCAATTGAACAGACTTTCTGTTTTTTTTTAATTTAGTTAATTACTAAAAAATGAAAAGATTATACGAATGCAAGTTAGTCATTTATTGCCATAATAGAATATGATTCTAGTCATTTTTTAGTGAGTATGTTGTTCAATATAGTTATTGCTAAATCCTAAATTCTAAATACTAAATTCTAAATCCTAATATCTAATATCTAACAACTATCAACTATCAACCATCAACCATCAACCGAAAAGAAAATGTCACCCTGAGCTTGTCGAAGGGTTATGCCAAATGGGCTTCGACAAATCGACTCCGCTCATTGTCCGAAGCCTTACAACTAACAACCATCAACCATCAACCATCAACTATCAACCA
>CAINUN010000072.1 GCA_903853805.1 uncultured Bacteroidota bacterium | reverse complement strand
GTAGCCTTATACTTTACAGAGAAAGTTTGGTTGCCACCATAGCTTGCGTTAGTGATTAAGTTGGCAGCAGTAGCTGACAAACTGTTATAAGCACTTGCAGAGAAACCAGAAGCGATAGAACCGCCAGTAGCATTTGCAGTTACTTCGATTCCAAGAACTGAAGCAGGCATTGTAGATGTTGTAGTAACACCTGAGTTAGTTACAGAGAAATAAGCAGTAGAAGTTTTAACGGTTACACCAAAGTTTTTGTTAGAACGAACTTTGATTTCTTGTGCGCCACTTTCAACACCATTTGCATAATCGTTAACGGTAGTGAAAGGGATAGTTACTGTTCCACCTGTTGCAGAACCATTGCCAGTGAAAGTGATTTCAAGCGCATTTGATAAAGCCAATTGAACAGTTTGTGAAGCGGTACCAGAAGCATTTGATTGAGCGAAAGAAGCTGATGCGAAACCGAGGATTGCTGTAGCAGCGATGATAATTTTTTTCATTTTGTTTGTTTGTTTTTTGTTTTTGTTTAGAAAATTGTTTGTTTGTTTTTGTTTATCCGATAATTATCGGGTTTGATTGAAAATTATTAATTCGATTAAGGCTGCGAAGCGGTATAAATGACGTTGGTCGTATAAGTACCTGCAGGCATTTGAAAACCCGGTGTTGCCCTATACTTTACCGAGAACAATTGGTTGCCACCATAAGTTGCATTCGACAAGAAGGTTTGGTTGCTTTCAGTTAAGTCTTTATAGTTACTGAAAGTTGTGCTACCGCCGGTAGCATTCGCAGACATTTTAACGTCTAATACATTCTGAACATAGAAGTTTGATTGTTGTGTACCACTACCATTCGTTACCATGAATTTTTCGTTAGAAGCCTTCACCGTCACATGGAAAGTCTTGTTCGAACGAACTTTAATTTGTTGAGGATCACTTTCCACACCATTTGCGTAATCATTCACGGTTGTGAAAGGAAGCGTTACGACATCTCCTGTATTCGTACCAGTTGAAGTGAACGTGATTTCAAGTGCATTTGAAAGTGCAAGATTTACTGTTTGTGAAGCAGCATCCGAAGCATTTGATTGTGCAAAAGAGGAAGTGGCAAAGCCAAGAATTGCCGCAGCGGCGATGATAATTTTCTTCATTTTGTTTTTGTTTGTTTTGTATGCCATTCTCTTAATACGGCAAATTGTTTTGTTAATGTTGTTTGTTTTTAAAAAAAGCCTTTAGGCGTTTTTGTTTGTTTTGATGATGCAAAGATGCGGCGGGGTTTGAGTCCTTGCAACACAATTCAAGTGCTTAACACAGATTTTGTAAGCGGGTAACAAGTCGTTAAGATTTGAGTATGACCGAGGCTTCATTACTAAATCATAGTACAATTGCATAAGCGATGCGTACGCGAGCCAACCAAATCATTTAGCTTGTCCTGAGCTTGCCGAAGGAGATTGATCTCGTGCATTTTCTTTTGGTTTTTTCTTTCGTGACGACAAATGAAAAATGATCAGAACCTTAACGGTGTGTATAATTCCCAAATCAAAACCATCCATGCAAAAAGCTATCGAATGGGAGCATTGACATCCAACAGATTAAGGGTGACTACAAAAGAAAACAAACAGATGACTAAACTATACACAAGTCTTAAAAAAGCCCTGCTTTCTTAGACATTTTACAAATATTGTAGATTGCTTCATACACGCTAATGACGAAATATCATAGCGATGTTACAGCCCAACAAAATGACTTTTGGAAAATAGACGTGTATAATAATGTCAGCTTAAGAAACGATTTATTTATCTACCCTCTACGCCTAAAACATGTGATCGTTGTGAAATGTTTTTTGATGATTAGCGGTATAATGAAGTTGCAGAAGGTTAGAAAACAACAACTGTGTTATAAAGAAGCATAAGTTTTTACAAATACTGCCACCTTTTCATGAGCTAAAAAACAAAACCCGCTACAAGAGCGGGTTTGAATTTTAAAAGTGTGGAAGCACACGGACTATTATTTTGCTATATGATCGGATCTAATAAAACACAAAAGAATACCCAATAAGAGTTTCCATAAAAATGCTAGTTCTTTGATGTTCTATTTTGTACTGAATTGTGCTATAAAACTGCCACCTTTTTGCCACCTTTTCAATTACAGTTGCTGGGTAAGCATCATTAATTGAGTTTCACAAATTCACTAAGGGCATCAATAATTTTCATTCCTCTAATTGCAGCGGTTTTATACTCCAAATGTGCTGAGATCCATTCTTCAAAATAGGGATGTGCTAACAACTTTCTGAATTCTTCATTCAAATAATTCTTTAGCTCGTTGTCTGCATTTTTGATTTCTTCCCAAATTGTTTTTCTATTGTCTAACACAAAAACAATGTCTTCAAAATCTTGGCTTGTTCGTCCGTCATCATTACCTCTGCTTTTGAAGGCTTCCAACTTACACGCAATAAAATATGGAGGCTTAAAAATGTTTACTTGTGTTCTTTCGTCTGCCTGATACCTTATGATATTGGCAAATCCATCTTTATACCACCTATTACTAAACCCTAAAACATTGTCATCAGTAGGCATTATATCTACTATCAGTCCTTGGTATTTATATCGGCAAATTACTTTTGAATCTGCTGCTAACTCAAACCCAAGTTTCATCAATTTTTCTTGAAGTTTTGCATATTCATTGTAAGAACCAATTTCAATCAAAACATCAATATCATCAGTAAATCTCACATCAGCTTCTTCTGGTTTATCAGCATACAATGATACAGTGGCACCACCAACAAAAACGACTGAATCTTTTAGCTCTTCTAGTGCGTTATAAACCCCTATTATTCTAACAATGTTTGTATGATGACTCATGCGTTTACTATTATGCTTTCCAATTCTTTTATAGCGATAGTTCTTTCACGCACTTTTCCCAACCTAATTACATCAACTAATGCAAGCAATAGATATAGTTTGTCGTCTTTTTTTGCTGCTACTACTGCTCCTAAATATAAAGGTTGTACAGAAAAACCTCTCTCATCACTTTCTGCGTCTGGCCAAACATACTGTACCTCACTAACTATTTTATTTTTAAAAAATGGATGGCTATGTGCTGTTAGTATTCCTCTCACCATTTCTTTTGGTCGCACAGGGAAAACATATTGAATGCCATGAACCAAAAATTCTAAAAGTGCTTGTTTTTTGACTAATTTTTTTTCGGTATCAATTAACCCTGCTTCAGCATTTCTATTCAAAGCATTTGATATTTCCGATGGGCTTAAATTTAATTCACGGGCTAAGTCTTTACTAAACCATGAAGTTGTCCCATAGCAGAGTATTTTCAACAGAATCACTATGTCTTGTGGTCGCATGATAAAGTCATTTGCACAAAGATAAGATAATTTATGATTTACGAATCGCGAATTGAAAATTGCTGTTTAATTTCGAATTCTACTTTTTCTTAGCCATTCCTCATTTTTAGAGTAGAGGTTTTATTGTGGATAATAATTTCCTGTTTTTTGTTGTTTTTCTATGGTTATACCGCCTTTTTGTCCTAATTTTAGGATGTAATTGATAGTAGCCTAAAATTATAGAGTCTTTATTATGTTACAAAAAAAATGAGCAGTGGATGCAATCAATAAAAAAGAATCCATATAGAATACTAGGTTTACTAGTTGGTGCAACTGCAAAAGAACAGGATCGACAAGTAAAAAAGTTGAAACAGTTTTTGCTTTGTCACCTGAATACCAATATGGAATTGTAATTGATACGTTGTTGTCAAATATTGTTATTTGTGTCGCAAGGTCTCCTTCTGGTGTGTTCAGCTCAATATGGTCAAACTGTTCCTTTGCTTCGTCCACACTAATTTTTTGTAGTTCAGCAATGGCGTTGAAATCAAACTCAAAACTTTCAAGTCTTGGATTAAAGTCTAAAAGTGCTTTTGCGATTTTTAATTTTGTAGCAGGATCAGATTGTACATCTTCATTTTCTTCGTCTTCTTCAACATCAATAACGGCTTGAGCTTCGTCAAGGTCTGGTCTGCCAAGTTGTGATTTATAACAGTAAAGGTCGTAGCTCATTTTTAAGATTGTTTTATTTTTGGGGTCGTCATACGGTTACAGCCAACGTTTTGCAGCTACAAGAAATTGGCGATTTCGAAGCACTAAACTGTCTGCCACCACTGAACTTGATACGAAGCACAAAGCTTCATTTAACCACTGAACCGCCAATTTCTTGTAGGTGCTGTTATAGCCAGTGCGTATCATTTTTTAAATAATATTTCAAGTGTATGAATATCAGTGATTACTTCTTGATAGTTATTTATGGGCACAAAATATTGGTCATGAATATCGTCCCATGAGAGCGTTTTGTTTTTAAATAATATTTCGGAGCCATCATTAAAATGTAAGTCTTCTCCCTTTTTTGCTTCATTCTCATCGATTGGACGCTCAGTGATAGTATATATAAAATCAACGAACACTTTCGGGCTTATACCTTCCCCTCCCTTATTGAACCACTTATGTAACACTTCCGTGAAAATACTTTGATTCTCATTTATAACATTAAAAACCTCATTTCCATAATTTTCTTTAAAAAATATGTTGTCCTCATTAAAATGCATAAACAATACACCTATTACACAAATCTTAATTGAAGGTTCTTCGCTTTGGAATGACTCAAAATCTCCGTTATGTGGCCAGTGTCTTTCAACAAGTACGCAACAATGACCTAAGGAACGGTAAATGGTTCCTTCGTATTCAATTTCTATAAATTCACTCTGCATTTCTAACATTACTATTAGGATTAATTTTGGTGCATTGGCTATAACGTTTTGCGTGCAGGCGATCGTAACCCTGTGTTGCGCCTGCGGCGGGGTTATGGCGCTTGCACGCTGTTATGCACTGGCGCTCTATCTATATCTCAATTCAGTTCAATATTTTGAATAGTAAATAGGTCGATAACTCCTTGTTCGTCAAACAATGCTTTACGATACATTTCTCCCTTAAATAAATATTCTATATCCTCTTGCTCATTTAAAAACCCCAACTGTCTGAGTCTTGTGTTTAATTTTAATTTTTTATCAGATTTCTTCTTCTCCTCTTTTGAAAGTAGATTGATTTCGTTTTCCAAGATTTTAAAAGTTTGAAATGCCTCTTCATTTCGCCATCGTAACCACTTTTTAAAATCAAACATGTTCATAAATGTTCTTGAAGTAATCGCTGAAGGGCTTGGCATTAAAACAGCAACATGTTCTTGAGATGAATTTTCACCTATTATCCACTTAAAAGTTATTAAAATATTTTGACCTAACCTTTTGATATTTTTTGCTGATTTCATATCATTAGCCATCACGAATTCATTACCAATTTTGAAATAAATTCTTCCTTTTAGCATCTGGATTGCTTCTAGGAATAAACTAAAAGCGGACAATTTAGACCTAACTTTACCTGTATTAGGATTATTTACACCAATTTCCCAGTCTCCGCTTGTGAATATAAGTCGCTTAGATTGATTTGTCGTTGTTAAATTGTGAATAAGCTCTTTATTAATTATTACATTTAATAAATCTTTATCACTTGGACTCTTGATATTCTCTCTTTGACAAGAAGTAACAATGTCTGTTATTCCAATTCTATTGTCATTTAAAAAGTTCTTAACTTTTGCAATTTTATCTTCTCTATTTTGTCGCTCGCCAATTTCAATTCCTAATATTTTCCAAAATGTCGCAAGATTTCCATAAAAAAAATCCATTATCGGAGTAGGCTCAATTGTTAATTTGTTTAAAATACTTAATATCTCTTTATTGTTATGGTATTGTGACCTTAAATAACTAGATGGTGGAAAAGTTCCAATTATAATATTTGGATTATCTATGTTACTGAGTTCTAAATATGGATGCCATTCAAAAGGAGGGGTCTGTTTTACTTTCTCAGAATTTGTGTTAAGAAAATAATTAGCCTGAATTTTTAAAAAAGCCTCCTTATTTGTATCTGCATCATTGAATTCAATTCCGTTTGATATTGGAAAATTCTCTACTTGTAGTAATTTAGTCAACTGATTTAGTTTATCTTGTTTGAAGTTTAGTAGTCTCATCCTTTATTTAGTTATTGATTATATGTAAATTGGGCGCTTGTGCATAACTTGTTTATAACGGCAGTACTTTTCTTTTTTCTTGCCCATTAACCACCTTTTTCAGTTGGCTAACGGCAAGTTTGTTTGAAAGGACAACTGCAGCAAACAAATTTATAATTAAAATTCCAAATCATCAAAGGGTATTGTATTTCATTGCTAAACAATCAATTTAAAACTATCTTTTTTATTAAAAACAACTTATTATAATTAGCTAAAAATTTAAGGACATTTCTACTCTCTGTTATTTTAAATCACGTTATACAACTTGCTCAGGATGTGATACAAAATTTATTGTCACGCCATTATGTGAAAACGTTTCTCCATTTTTTGTGTCACAACTGATTATTATTAATTTCATGTTTTTCGTTTTATTACTATTGGTCATCATATAATTTCATGGCTTTCTGATGTGCTTCTTTTATCTGTTTAGCGAATGACTTTGGTTTAATCACTTTTACCCCATCTCCGAATGACATGATTTCCATAAACAAATCATAGGTGGCACATAACTTCAAAGTGATTCTTAGCTCTTTATCATTATCCTCTATAATCTTCTGTGAAGGATGCAGCGGTAAGGATTTAATGTACTTCCCTTGTTCAGGTTCAAATGATAAAACGATGTTTTCAGGATGAGGTTCAAAAGGGTTCATGATTCCAAAACTGAACTCGAATAAACTATCTACTTTAAAATCATTGGGCTTCTTGAATTTTTCTAGGGTTATTTCGAAATCAAATAGTCTGTCCAAAGCAAATGTCTTGACATGGTTATTGGCTTTTTCATAACCAATGAGGTACCATCTTTGTTTAAATTCCTTCAATGCATAAGGGTTAATAGTTCTGATTTTTGCATTGTTATCAGTAAATCTTTGATAACTAAACTGAATGACAAAACAATTCTTGATGGCGTGGATAATTCCATGTAAATGTTCAGTTCCTTTTGGTTGGCGATGGTCAAAATGAATTATACCGGACATACCTTCTGACACACTTAATGCATGGTACAAATCAAATGCTTCTAGTCGTCTAGAATTAATATCGTTTTTCTCTCCCTCATCCTTAATGTAATAGAGGCTATATTCTCCTGCTTTTTTACAAGCAATTTCGATAGAATAAATTGTCCAAATATCTTGAATGTCTCTTTGAAAAGTACGTATGGAAATGTCGAACTTATGGTCTTGCATTTCAGATTCAAACTGAAGGTATTTTCTTAAGTCTTCAAAAGTGCAAGGCTTTCTTCTAAGTCTTTTTATAATTAGACTATACCTTGAAATTGCTTCTCTTTTTGACATAGAGCAATAGTTTAGTTCAAAAATACTCAACAGCTTTGATTATTATCTCATGCTGTTTTAGTTCTGAATCCTATTGAGGTTGTTTTTGGTTTTGAAAAGTCACTATCATCACAATTGTAAATAGAAGACAAAACCATCGGCGTTTGTATGTTTATTTGTTTACCAATTTTTTGAGATAAGGCATTTACTTTAGCAACTGAAAGTTCTTTAAACTCATACTTTGCAATGAGCCTACCCTTTCTTAAAAGTGCTGAATCTATCTTAGAAATATCCGTGTTGAACGTACAAATAATTTGAAGGTTGAGGCACTCTGATAAGAACCCATCTGTGATGTTGAGTAAAGTAGCAACGGGTGAATTACCTTCTTGATTTCTGTCTATAACAATATGTTCAGCATCTTCAATCACAAAAATAGAATTGGGGCAATCCATCAAAATGGAAATCATTTCGGGATTGGTTACCACACTTGCAAGATTGGGAGGTAAGAAAATGAAGTTTTTCTTGACAATTGAACTGAGGTATTTAATGTAGGATGTTTTCCCTGTTCCCGGTTTGCCATGTAACAAAACTAAACCCTTGTCTTTTTTGTTTCTCAATCGTTTCAGAATGGTTTGATGAACCTCAAGAAAATCATCGTTGTAATTGTTGGTAATGTCTAACTTTTGGCGTGACATACTGATGTACTTCAAATCAAAACCATTAAAGGAAGAGATCAGGAAACCAATTCTTGGCTGGAAGCGCGATTTCTTGTGCTTAAATTTTCGTATTCCTTGTAGAATGTCTTGAAAACTATCTTCAGTTGTCTGATTAAACAAGAAACGAACTTTGGAGTTGTTGTAATCAAAATTTACCATTAAGTCTTCGTACATAAAGTAGAAAGCATCATCAACAATGGCTTGTTTGTTATTACTGAAATAGCGTTTGTTGTAATAATGTTGCTTTATCTCGTTGTTGAAATTATTTTCAAACCAAGCCCTTGCTTTTTTACAATCAATTTCTATTTCGCACAAAAAATTGGGAACACTATTGATATGTGTCAAGTACAACATGTACTCATTAATATTACCTGACCTATTTTCACTAAATATCTCTGAAAGAGGAGGCTTACCACTAGTCTCTGTTAGCGAATAATTCTTGGTAAGAATTGTATTGATTTGTGACGTTTCAGTTTGCATTGTTGTCATTTTTTTACAAAGCTATTGTCAAGATACGCCAATCTATGTCGTAGAAGATTGGGTTAGAAAATTAAGTTCTAAAAGGATCATCTCTCCAAAATGGATTGTCCTTCAGTTTTTCTTCCTCAGCCTTTCTTTTAATTGCTTTAAGGTCTAATTTGTTCAACACTACCATGCGATTCAATCCAAGTTTCATCCTTTTTATGGCAAGCAAAACCGTCTTGATATTATTGTCATCGCATCCTTCGTAAACTGCATTTTCAATAAGCACTTCTTCTCCAATAGGAATATTGTCAAACCATTCTTTCAGTTCACCTGTAACAAGTAAACTAAAAAGCTGATTTTCAATTTTCCTAATTGAATCTTGCAGTGTATAAGCTGTTAGTTCGACTGCTTGTTGGTACATTACATCATCCATCTATGCTCTACCTAATTGTTTATACAAATAATTTCTAATTGTTGAATCTGCTATTTTTTCTGCTATTTCTTCCCAAAAAATTATAACACAAGGAATTTGATTATTATCCAGTGTTTTGGTTGAAACGTTTGATACAAACGAGCTAGTATTTTTTTGGTACTTAAACGATCCATTCCAATTCTTTTGGGTCATTAATAATACTTGCAATGGTATTTTTTTAGTGCCTTTTGATACAAGTTTTATTCTTTCCTGAACTTGAGTATAATCTTTTCCAAATTTCATCTTTGACTTGAATTTACACTCAATTGAAATTAAATGTCCTTTACTCCATATAAGGATATCAGACATTTCGCCATGATCAGAAATTTCAAAAACTTGAACAGGGTGATAATCAAATGTCACTAACGTTAGTTCTTTTGCAACATCCATAATTATCTGTTGGATTTCTTCTTTATTCCCTTTACTTTTTTAATGCATTACTTGACATTGTTAATTCAGAAAAAACTTCATTAAGATGTAATTGCTTCTTGTTTTCAAAGTAGGTTCAGGTATCATTTCGTTAAAAAGATATCCTGTAAATAACTTGTAGTACAAGTTCCTTTCTTTGTAGGATTCAGTTTCGTTCCATTTTGGAATGTCAGTATTGAAAATCATAGGTTTTAATATTTCTGTTTAACAGTTGAAATTAATTGTTAACTGCTTTAAGTTACTTTACCAATGCTTTTAGCTTCTTGTAAATTTCCACCATTGCTAAAGTGTCTAAGTGGCAATAAGCAAGTAAGTCATTTCTCTGTTGCATCTGTACCGCTATAGGTTGTTCCTTTATAATGGCATAGACACTACTTGCATCTCCACCATTCTGTATGGCTAATGAGTCGTAACTTAATTCAGGAACTAGCACTGGCAAAACATACTTCAAAGAATAAGATCCCATAAAACTTGGTAATTCATACCATTTCTTTTGAAATGGAACCATCAAATCAACTATGCGGTCAATCAATTTTGAAAGTTGCTTTTGGTAACGAGGGAAATCCTCAGCCATTTCTTTGATTCTTGTTACTTCAAAAGATTTGTTCCAAGTAACAATACTGCCTTCTGTACCTAAATCTTTGAGCATTTGTTTAATCAAAGGCAATCTAGGATCACTAACTCCATCACCAAGGAATGCCGTGTGATTCAAAGCTGATCTAGGACTTGCTTGAGTATGTAATGAATATTGAAATGGAATCTGTTGGTAAGGTCTGCTATGGTCAAATTCAGGAATGGCAGGCATGATGGTTTCAAAGTCAAAGAAGTAAAATGGGTATTGCCATTCCTTTAAAAATTGCTTGAGCTCTGATTTGTTTAAATTGCTGTTTCCAATCGCTCTTTGATGAAGCATATTCGCACCACAATGATTAGTAAAATTGCAGTCGTAAGGTTTTTTACAATGATCCCCTATTAGGATATTAGGTATGTTCTTTGATTTCAACACCTTTTTAAAAGAATCAATTTGAGCTTCAACAAAATCTTGTAGTGATAACACTGGTTCTTTAACTGATACTGCATTGAATAATTGTTCAACCTCAAGTTCTCCCACTCTTTTGTATTGGTTATTGAGATGTACTACAGATATGTCTGCTAAAGGTAGCCCTGAACGAGTAATGACATAATGTTGGAGTGCAGCATCTTGAACAAAAGGGTCTTTGACTTTTGTACTACTCTTTACTTCATAAGCATACCACTTGTTGCGTTTTTTTACCAATAAGTCGATAGCACATAAAACTCCATCGTACATGAAAGCAGCTTCATAAATTACAGAATGATTGGCAGCAATTAATTCTTGTGTCTTGGCAACTGATATGTGATAAGAAAATGGATCAGGTGGAGCAACATCAATTCCTCCTTTGAACAACTCACGAGCAAGTAATCCTACAGTTGTCCCTCTTGAGAAAATAGCTTGCAAATCTTCATCTTCAGGATTACTGAGTTCTGGATGTTTTTTGTGCAAATACAAACGTTTGGGGCATTGACATCCTGCCATAAATGTTGACTTTGAAAGAACGTGTTTAGCTGCCATAAAAGACCGTTATAAAATTTCAGACAAAGGTATTTGCATCAAACGCCAAAAGGTGACGTTGTCTATTTTTATTAGTTACAATAAAATTAGCTTAAACTTAGTATTATAGTAAGTTGACAAAACCAAAGGAATGATTTTAAATAATCATATATCCATTTTCAATAGTTATAGTTTAGATTAATCATATTCTAGGACTTTTTTCAACGTCATAAATTGGCGTAGTCAACTACTATTTTTGCACATAAATAAAAATTGACGTTTATGTTTTCAAAGCAAATATTTTTTTGGAAGTTAAAAACTATTTTTGTAACTTTAATTAAACACTTAATAAACGTTGTAAATATTTAACATATGAATAAACTACTAAATTTAGGATTTCAGCCAGTTGGTGAATGGGTATTGGAAAATGATACCATTCGTCCAGTTATTCATCAACATGCTCAAGTAAGTAATGTACTGTATTGTTTTGTTGTCGATACTGAGATTAAGTATTTCGGCACTACTTTAAAAACATTATCTAATAGGATGAATGGGTACAGTAATCCTGGAGTATCTCAAACAACAAATATCAGGTTAAATGGATACATTAAAGAAGCACTTGAAAATAATGCTTGTGTTCAAATATTGGTATTCATCGATCTAGGTATATTTAGTTATGGTGGGTTTACTGTAAACCTATCGTTAGGGCTAGAATATGCTCTTATAAAAGAATATAAAAATCTTTGGAATATAAGGGGTAATAATCAAATATTGGTGATTGAACATGATGAAATAGTTGAGGAACAGACAAATGATGAAACCTCAATTTCAGGCAAAACCTTCCAAATTAACATTGTAGAAACTTATCTCAAAGCTGGGTTTATTAATATTCCTAAGCAATATGCTGATTTATTTGGAGATGAAGGAGAGGAAATCCAAGTTAACTTCAACAAGGTACAACATAATGCAAAAATATACAGGATATCAAACCATGGTCAACCGAGAATTTATATTGGTAAAGAATTAAAGGACTGGTTAGAAAAAGCAAATGCAGTAGGTAAATTGATGCAAATTGAACTAATCAACAATTCAGCAATAATGCTTACAGTCATTTAGTATAAACATATGCAAGCGTGGCGAAAAAAGACTGACGAGTTGGTAGACGCGCACTATTAAACTAGTGTGGTGAATGGAGTAACTGAAAGAATTGTACAAAAGTCATTCAGTGAAAAATCCCGTAGAGGTTCGAATCCTCTCTCTTGCACTTATTTTCACTTATTTACTTGTGTTCATAATTTTATGATCACTACAATTTAATTTATAATGGAAATGCTTTCTCCTCTTCTGAGAAATGATAACCCAAAACTAACTAAACATATGTTTAATATAGAGGAGCAAATACTATCTACATCGGAGGATAAGTTATTATTAGAAACCCTTTCAAGTGACAATGAACTATTTAATTTTCCATTTGTTTGGACAGCATATATCAACACAAATACAAGCATACCAATATTCATACAACCGTTAAATGGCTGTAATACTAAAAGTAGTGATTCCTGTTTTAAGAAAGAATTGAAGCAAATTAATCCATTAGATTATAGTTTGTTGCTGTACCTGTGTACTTTTTATCCATTAGGTTTTGGATTAGAGTTTTTGAGAGAGAAACTTACCCAAAACAAAAACAGTTCATTTCTTGATACTTGGCTAGGAACAACTTGGGGATTGATATTATATTCTTTTCAATTAGAGCACATTTATTCCATGTTAACTGGAAGTGATGCTCAGAAAGCAGTTGATTTTAAAAAAAATTGGAATAAAAAAATAGTAACCACGAGAGCAAAAACAAATCATCTTGAGTTGTATCCCGGCTATAGTTTGGCTATGATGCTTCATGATTTAACACTAGAGGAAAATCAATTTGTTTTCACTCCCAATTTAAATGGAGCCTATAATTTATGTAAATATTTAAACAGAGCATAATGATAAAGTTGAATGAAGCTATTAAAAGTGCAATTTGGGGATTTGTAGTTGGGGATGCTATCGGAGTACCCTACGAATTTTCATCTAGAACATCTATGAAATCAAATCCTGCAAAGCATATGATTGGTTATGGAACCCATAATCAACCTCCAGGTACATGGAGTGATGATACCTCAATGATGCTTTGTGTATTGAAAAATAATTTAAACAATGGTGATGTTAAAAAGTTATGCAATCTTTTTTTGGAATGGTATTGCTTGGCAAAATTCACAGCTCATGGAAAAGTATTTGATATTGGCAATCAGACAAGAATTGCCTTAAAAAATCTGGAAAAGTCAAATCCTGACTTTAATTCTTATTCAATGGTCCCGTTAGACAATATAAGGCAAATGATACAAGAACCAAATGAATATGTAGCAGGTAATGGTAGTTTAATGAGGTGTTTACCTTATGCATTTGGAGAAAATTATAGCGAATTAATGTTGAAAATGGTATTGGAAAATAAACTAACCCATAATAATTCCTTATGCAATACTTGCTGTATATTTTATACTAAAATGATGCGTTCAATTTACGATCTATCATGTACAAAGGTAGAGGCTTTGAAACGAGCAAAAGCATTCATTTCATATGGATGGAGAATTGTTGATTTAAATGATAGCCAAGAAACTGAAAGAAAACTATTTCAACGACTCTTTTCACCTGATTTCATTCAATTACAAGAATCAGACATTAAATCTTCCGGCTATGTATTGGATACTCTAGAAGCAGTAGTATGGTGCTTTTTAAATACAGAAAATTATAAAGAAGCAGTATTGAAAGCAGTTAATTTAGGAGAAGATACAGATACAATAGCAGCATTAACTGGAGGACTAGCTGGACTCTACTATGGAATTGACCAAATACCTAAAGAATGGATTGATCAAATAGCTAACAAGCAATTAATAAATAATATATTATCTAACAATTGAAAATAATATACAGTATGCAAACTGGCGAAATTTTGGGAATGTTATTGGGGTTTTTTATTGTTATGTTATATTACTTTTGGCATAATGAATATTTTGAAAATTTTTACAAGAACAAAAAATGGTGGAAGATTGGGTATATTATTTTAAACGCCATGAAGTTTATATTTATTATTTTTATATGTATAATATC
>CAINUN010000071.1 GCA_903853805.1 uncultured Bacteroidota bacterium | reverse complement strand
GGTTCGACTACGCTCACCAACCATGGTTCGACTACGCTCACCAACCATGGTTCGACTACGCTCACCAACCATGGTTCGACTACGCTCACCAACCATGGTTCGACTACGCTCACCAACCACGCTCAGGATAAACTAAGTGATTTGGTTGGCCAGCGCACCCAACGTTGTTGGGCTATTTTAGAACATTTAAAATTAGACTTTCCGGTTTTAGTTGGGTTGAAAGTTTCACTAATTTGAATGATTTAATTTGTTGGCTGTAAAATTTTAGATGTGTGAAAATGGTGTTTACGTTTTGGGGGATTTTGAAGGATGGGTTGTGGCAGGAAGTATCATTTACTATAGTTTTGCTATAGTTTGACGCCATTTTGGGAGCGTAAATGTGGTGTTTTTTACAGGATGGCTATCATTTGTAGCTTGAAAAGAGGGGGAATGGGTCTTGTTATTAGTTGATGGTTATTAGTTGATGGTTATTAGTTGATGGTTATTAGTTGATGGTTATTAGTTGATGGTTATTAGTTGATAGTTAATAGTTGATGATAAATAGCCGGCATTTTTTAGATTAGTAAAACACTTCTTGATGTGCGAATAATTTTAGTGATTTGCCTTTGTTAGACCGGTTTAAAACCGGGTTTTATTCTTGTGTTCTGGGTGCCCTTCGGAACACCCAAAACAGCTAGGATGAGTTAGACGTCTTTTTACTATTTAATGAACAAAATTTAAAAAAAAACAGTTCTTTAATAATATAAAACAAAAAAAGTGTATTGCCAATAAGATATCGTCTCCATAATCGTTTGGGTTGTCTAACTAACCTATATAACCACTCTAACCCTAAATCAATCATCCATATAGGTGCACGATTTACAGTCCCAGCATAAAAATCAAAAACGGCCCCTATTGAACAAATTGTTTTGGCCTTAATTTTATGTTTGTGTTCATGAACCCATAATTCTTGTTTGGGGGCAGTCATGCCAACAAACAAAACATCTGGACTAAATTTGTTTATCCTCTCTAACATCTCCATATTATCAATGTCAGAAAATTCTCTTTTAAAAGGAGGGGAAAATTTTGCTAATTGAACATTGGGGTATTCGACCTTCTGACGATATTCAATTTTATTCAAAGTTTCATTTGTAGAACCAAGAAAAAAACACTTGCCACTTTTTCTGTTTAGAATATCCATAAAATAAAAAAAAACATCAGCTCCTGCTATTTTTTTTAATTTATTCCCATACAATAATTTTGCCGTCCATACAATTGAAATACCATCGGGTAAGAGAATGTCTGATGTTTGAATAGCTTCAGCAAATTTGATATTCTTAATTGCTATATTGAATGAATATGCATTAACAGTGTTTATTACCTTAGAATCAAATGAGATATCTGAAACAGTGCCTTTGTAAAGGTTTAATTCTTTAATTAATAACATTTATATGCTAAAGAGTTTAGTGTTCGTACAATTCAGGCATACCTACAAATTGTTTGAAATAACATTTTGAGTATGCAGCAATTTGTTTTCTTTTAAGTTTTTTTTGAGGTAACCGAATAAAAAGAGCGTCTTTAAAACCTTTAAAGAAATACTTAAATGAAATATTCTGGATACTTCTGAATAAATATCCAATAAAAAAATAAACATAAAATACATAAAAATAAACAGAAACTCTTGGAAAGTATGAGTATAGTAATATAAATCTATTTCTTGTTTTGAATTCTGTTCTGCTTGTACGCCAGTGATACCTAGATAAAGGGCTTACACGATGTATCACTTCAATTTTTGGTTGATATATAATAGTGAATGTTGTATCTCTGTACGTTTTTAAGCAAAATTCAATCTCTTCTCCCCAAAAAAATAAACTTTCTGAGTACCCACCCATTTGATTAAATAAATCTGTTCTAATAGCATGTCCACAACCAACATATTGTTGAGAATAAAAAGCTATATTTTCTAGTTTTTCTGATGCTTTATTGTAAACCCAATCACGTAATTTGTTATTTACATCTAGAATTTTAAAACCAATAATGCCTAAAGATATATCTTTCTTAAAATTTTCCTCCACTACTTTTAGTGCTGTTTTAGTTTTAAAATGAGCGTCATCATCAATAAAAACTAAAACAGCACCTTTAGCGAGTTTAGCGCCCATATTTCTACCTCCTGCTACTCCCAAATTTATTTCCGAACAATATAAATTAACCATTGGGAACATTTCTTTTATAGCAAGCTGACTCCCATCACTAGAATTTTGGTCAACTAGAATAATTTCAAAATTGTTATACCCTTTATTTGAAGACAGAATATTAGATAGTGTAAATAAAACATCCTCTCTTCTGTTGTAGTTTAGTATAATAACAGATATCATTATTTGTTTGTTTCGTCTATTTGAGTTGTGGCGGAAATGGCATTTATAAAAATCATAATAACATTATAAATCAGTAAGATTGAAAATAAAGGACTAAATAACGGTTAAGGCATCTATAATTAACTGAGTTGATGAAACATTAGGGTCAATATCAAGTAACAATTTTTTACCATATGAAATAATGTCTGGCTTATTAATACTTATATATTTATTATGCATGTCGTCTAAGGAAACAATATAAGGAAGGGATTTTTGAAAATTAGTATTATTTGAAAATGGATATATCATTAATTGTATAAAAGGTATGTCCAAAATAATAAGTTCTAAAATAACTGTGGAATCAAAACAAAATGAAAATATAACATCATAATCATCAAAAAGACTACTAATGTTACTAGTATAAACATTAGTATTTGAGTCATAAGAATAAATTGATCTCAAGGGGCTTCTTGGGTGTGGTTTAATAATATACATAATATCTTGTCCAAATTCATATCGAATAAAATTTCCAACTGAAGCAACAATTCTTTTTAAACTAATAATATAGTCATCTTCGTTAGGGACATCAGTAGAAAAAAAAACAACTGCTTTTTTGATGCCTTTTCTAAAATTCCTAAGAGAAGCAAACCTTGGACTACCAGTAATAACAATTTGATCACATGATATTCCAGCTTTGATAAATTCATTTTTGGAAACCTCTGAATAAACAAAATAATAATCTGAGTTTTGGCCAATAAAATTATGGAAAAAAGACTTAAAAGGGCTATATTTCGATACTAAAAGACCATGTAATTTTTTTTTTAGTTTTAATACGGTGTTTTTTTTTGCATATATAGGCCTTAATATATTATTTGATACTAACCAACCATCTTGTAATAAAATTCGTTTTATTCCAATTGATTTAAACTTACGTAGCAGATATGAAATATTTGGTTCTGAATCATTTCCTACAACAGATAAACAATCAATCTGTTTTGTTTTAGCAAAATAATAAAAGGCTAAATGTGATGTCTTAAAATACATTACTTTATCAGAAATAATGTCTGGGATAACAAATTGCCTATTATTATGTATTACATCATCTATCATTAAAAGTTTAAAGTCTATAGCAGAACTATTGCTATGCAACAGTATTGGGAGAAAATTACTAAAATGACTTTCAATAGACGGAATCAATAAAATCAATTTCATTATAATATTTAATGTGCGAACGGAGAAAAACTATCAATAAAGAACTGTAGTAATTTGATAGGTATCATTTATAATTTATCGGCTTATGGAGATTGCAAGAATTGTTCAAATTCCAATATAACATTAGATAAATCAAAATCTAGAGATCTCAACCTTGAACGCTCTTTAAATTTAGATAACACTTCCTCGTCCTTTAATAAATAATCAAGTTTATCAATCATTTCCAATTCGTTATTTACAATAAAGCCTGTTTCATTATTAATAATTGCCTCTGGACCATATGAACTGAATGCTATTACAGGCAAACCACATGCCATAGCTTCTAGTATGGCATTAGGAAATCCCTCATATATTGAAGTGAATAAAAACAAATCACAAGTTGGCAAAAAATTTGCAATTTCAGCTTGCAGCATTTTTTTAAAATGTGTATAATTTAGTATGTATTCGCTTTTAACTTTATCATAAACTAAACCGCGTAAAAAACCATCTCCGATCCAAATAAAATCGTATTGTGGGAAAGTTTTTGCAATATTAGCAAAAAGTAACGGTTGTTTTCTAAACTGTAATGAACCAACACAAACAATTTTTTTTCTTGTGTTATTTATGTTTCTTGGTGTAAATTTATTAGTATCATAACATAAGTGTACAATTGGTATTTTTTTACCATAATGTATACTAACTTGTTCTTGTATTTTTTTACTAATTGCAAATTGTTTGTCAGTTTGATTAATTATTAAATTACTCATTTCTACATCTTCATATGGAAACAAATTAGCAATGTAGAATAGCGTCTTTTTTCTATCAAAAATGTTATACTTCTTGTACTTTATGTAAAATAGTTCATGAGAAATTGCCTTGCCAAAAAGAATATAATCGCTATTATTCGAAATGAATAATTTTAACTCTTTGAAAATGTTTAATGCCTTATAAAAAATATTTTTTGTTGGGTAAAAATAATGAATGATAATGTTACTTCTTTGTAATAATCTTTCATCAGGTTTGCCTATTGAATACATTGTTATCTGAAACATGTTGGGATTTAATGCTAATGCCCAATGTATCATATCTCTATCCTGTGCCTGAATTGTATCAGCCGAACAATTTGCATTAAACAATATTTTTATTTTAGACATGGCTATGCTGCAAAACAATATTAATTAATTTTTCGTGGTTATCTTCAAAACAAAATTTATAGTAGTTTAAAAAACAGTTGTTTTTCATTTCAACTTCATTGACCAAAATTTTATTTATAGCATAGTTAAGCTCGTTAACATTGTTAATGCAAACACCCAAACCCGAAGACCCTATAGTACCACTTAATAATAATGTATTATTTGTAATAACGGGGACACAGGCTTTAAAAAAATTAAACATTTTTCCAGAAGAAAAACCAGTAAATTTATGGTTTAATGTATTATCTGAATACATAGCAAAACCTATATCACAAGAGCTATAAAGCATATCAATATCTTCATATTCTAGACTTTCAAGTGAAAAATAAACTTTCTTTGCAAACCCACTTGCATACTCAACTAATTTTTCTATTTCTGTTCGTGAACCCCAACAGTGCATAACAAGAACTACATCATCAACAGTTTCTTGATATTTTTCAATAATTTCATAAGTGTAATTGTATAATGCTATACCACCAGTATATAATAGTATTTTCTTTTTCTTGTCTATGTTAAATTTTTCATTAAAATAATATTTTCTTTCCAATTTAGGTTTACCTAATGGTGCATTAGGTAAAATAATCATTTTATTTGGAGGATAATGGTTATCTTTTGAAAATAATTTTGATCTATATTCATCAAACTCAGTGCAACAAATTGCACCTTTACAAGAAATAACCTCAAAATATTTTGATAGCCTATTTAATAAACCAAAACTTTCATCCCACAAAGTAAGCTCTTGTTCAAAATAAATATATGGGCAATATTTTTTTATTAAATGGGCAGAAAGAAGACTAAATGGTTCTGTAGCTACAACAAGGAATATTTTATTTTTATTTTTTTTTAAATACTTGTGGGTTTTATAAGAAAAATAGATATTGCTAATAAAATATTTATATCCTTGCCTTTTACTTGAATGAACAAACGAAAATAAAGCATCAATTATTTTACACAACCATTTAACAATGTATGGTTTAGTCAATGACAAATAATTTATTTTGTCATTTTTGTTTTTAATTTTTTCGCTTTCTGTGTATGATATTACTTCTACATTAAACCCCTTTTTTGCCCACAACAAAGTAGAATTAATAAAGGGTCCCAAGATATTAAAATAATCTTTTGAGCTTAAAAAAACAATTGTATTTTTACTACTATTATGGGGCATACATTTAATAATAAAAACTACCCTACTGTTTGTAACAAATATTTTCGACTATACTATTGACAGTTGATTCTAATATATTGTTGGCTTGTAGTAAATACTCAACAAATTCCCTAAAAACACCATCTCCTCCCTTCTTTACCATTACACAATGTACGATTTTTTTAATATACTCAGGCGCGCTAGACGGGCAGGCGCTAAACCCAACTTTTTTTAATAACTGGATATCATTTAGATCATCACCAATAAATGCGACATCTTCCCATTTAATTTTTAGTATCTCTATTTGATTTTCAACAATATTAAGTTTGTTTTTTATACCTGGAAAATAATTTTCAACTCCCAGTTTAGCCATCCTTCTATGAACAATTGAAATATCCTCTCCTGTAATAATTGACAAAGGTATATTAAGGCTTTTACAAAATATTACTCCTGCACTATCATAAGTGTTGAATTTCTTCATTTCTACATCATGATTATCGTAATACATTCCGCCGTCTGTCCATACACCATCAATATCAGAAATAATTAACTTAGGAATCATATTATATTTTAGCGACTAAGTTTGGGTAAATTATTTCATTAGTTTCAATGTCTACTAATGCTGTCGTACCAATAATTTTATCGTTATCTATCCATTTAATACCATCCCCAGGTGAAAGTAAATGAATGTCAGAAATAGCAATTTTTTCTCCTTTTAATATTTTTCTCTTACTCGCTATTGATCTTTCCAATTTTAAACGAGCATCCTTTACAGAATCATCTATAAAAATATCCTCTTCTCCCAATGACATTTCAAACAATCTAATGTCACGTACCATTCTATTAACCCCATCAGGTCCTAAAGACCCTGCCTGATCTGTTCCCTTCATTCTCCTATCAATAGTAATGTGTTTTTCAATAATTTTTGCTCCGAGTGCAACAGCCGCTAAAGGCATAGCGATACCAATTGAATGATCAGAAAATCCGATTATATAATCGCTATAATTATTCAATAAGTATTTTATAGTGTTCAAATTTGCATTTTGTGGCTCTGTTGGATATTGAGAAACACAATGAAGAATTGAAATGTTGGTATGGTGTTTTGATATTAGATTCAAGGCTGCGTCTAATTCTCTTTTCCCTGCCATTCCTGTAGATAATATTATAGGAATTCTGGTTTCCGCTAAAGCATGAAGTAGTATCAAATTAGTTAGGTCTCTACTTGCAACTTTTAAATAATCAGGCTTGAAAAAATTCAAAATAGACAAACAAGAAGGAGCACATAAGGTTTCAACAAAGTCTAAATCTTTTGACTTTGCATGTTGAAAAACTTCAAAATGCTCTTCATCATTTAATTCTAAATATTCCCTATGTGCACCATAAGTATTGCCAAATGAATGAATACTACTATATGGTCTTTCCATTTGAGAGTTTGAAAGTTCAAAATTCAAATCTCTTTTTGTTAATTTAACCGCATCCATAGGCTTCAACTTAAGATTAAACAAATTTTCATCAACAGTTCTTGATGCTAAATCAATAATCAATTTAGCAATTTCAGTTGATCCATTATGATTTTGCCCAATTTCACCAATAATATAAGTGTTTTTTCCCATGTTAATCATTTTATGTTTTTATTAATTATTTTATTCATTTTGTTCATTATTACCCTTTTTTTTATGATAATTTTAAATAATTCTGCAGTAGGAATCACATTATAATGTTTGTGTATAATTTTTTTAACGTTTTCAAAATCATCTTTAGTGTCTATTGTTAACCTAATACCTTCATAATTAAGTAACCAATCTGTTATATCTATTTTTAGCAAACAAAATGATTTACTATTTTCATAAACACCCAAAGTAACATGTTCATTATTAGTCCCTGAACTAAATTCATTTTGAACACGAATAAGCGCAGAAAGCGATACTATTTCAGTAAATACACCAAAATGTGTTTTAATTACAGGATTACCCATAAAATAATACGAGTAGTAATCAAACATAGGAAAAGTCATACAACTTAACACTAAATTATTCAACATTTCAATGTCAATTAAAGGATTATCAGCACAAACTCTTATAACATGGGTCAATGAAAACATTTTGCTAACCTCTATAAACCTAGAAAGTACATTATTTTCACTACCACGAAAAACAAAAACTGAATCATATTTATTTTTTATGTAACTTACTAATTCGTCATCATTTGAATTATTGGTAGTTGCCAATATTATTGGTATTTTATTTTGTAAATTTTGAAGTTTATTTATAACTATGTCAACTAATTTATTTTCACCATCTATATTCATTAACACTTTTCGTGGTAACCTTGATGAGCCCATTCTTGCCTGTATAATTATACCTATATTTAACACAGAAACATATTATTAATGTACATAATTATTTATTGCATTCGATTTTATATTGACTATACTGTATTTAACTGTGATTTTTGCCTAATGTAGTTTGAATAACACTTGAGAAACAATATATTTAAATAGATATAGACATTGTGTAATTAATCGTGTTATATCATTTTTTAAATTAAGCCTTTTAACTAATGAAAAATTATGCAAAAACCAACTTAAATCATGCAAAAAAATTAGAAACACTTAGTCATTTGACGATTTCTATTAAACATGTTGTTACAATCTTTATTTGTTCTTTTGAAATTGCCATCCCACTTGGAATGTAAAACCCTCTTTCAGCAAGCAAATCTGCAACAGGGTATTTTTCGTTTAAAAATAAACCCATTTTATGAAAAACAGGTTGTTGGTGCATTGGGAAAAAAAATGGTCGTGTACCAATATTGAGTGCCGCTAATTTTTTCATGGCTTGTTCTGCGTTAAAAGGAACTTCCTTTTTTAATACAATTCCAAACACCCAATAGATATTATCCGCATATTCCATCTTTTGAAGTGGAAGCTGTATCTTATCTATTTTTGAAAGTGCCTCAGTGTATAATTGCCCCATATTGCGTTTACGGAGTACAAATTCATCCAAACGTTCTAATTGTGCCACCCCTAATGCAGCTTGCAGGTTTGTCATTCTTAAATTCCAGCCCAATTCATGGTGAAGAAATCTTTTCTCGGGAATAAAACAGAGGTTTCTCAAGGAACGGCATTTTTCTGCTATTTCTTCATCATCTGTCACAATCATCCCCCCTTCTCCTGTTGTGATGTGCTTGTTTGGGTAAAAACTGAAACAGGAAACTTCTCCAAATGAACCACATGGCTTGCCCTTATAGGTTTGTCCATGCATCTCAGCGGCATCTTCAATAATTTTTAAATTATATTTTTTTGCTAATGCTAGAACGGGATCCATATCTACAGGCAAACCATAAATGTGCACTACCATTATTGCTTTAATATTGGAGTTCCCTTTCTTTTCTATCTCCTCATACAATTTTTCTTCCAATTGATGCACGTCCATATTCCAAGTAATGGGGTCAGCATCAATTAGCACCGGTTTTGCGCCGGCTCGAATAATGGCTGCTGCACAGGAAATAATAGTAAAGGTTGGCATAATCACCTCGTCTCCAGGTTTGATACCCATTGCAATCATTGCTGCATCTAATGCTACCGAACCATTGCAGACGGCAATTGCATATTTTCTTCCAACCTTCGCAGCAAAATTTTCTTCAAATTTTTTGATAAAGGGACCTTCTGAAGATATCCAACCCGTATCAATACATTCGTTGAGGTATTTTTTTTCGTTTCCGTCTAATAAAGGTTCATTAACAGGTATCATAACTATATTTTTTTAAGTATAAAAACGACACCCCATGTATTGGTACTTGGGGTGTTTTTCGTTAAAAATTCTTCAGTTTTAATTACTTCAAAACCAGTTTGCATAGCAAGCAATTCAATTTCAGGAATAGAGAAATGACGCATAGGGTGTACTTCATTTATTACGGTCAATTCATTGTTTTGCTTGTCTTGTATTATTACTTCAAAATGCACATCTACTACGTTGTTTACAGGATTTGAAACAGATTGTGCAATACGCGTAATTTTTACTTTATCATCTTCTAGTTTTTTAATTCTAGTTTCTGGTTGATTGGCATATACTGCTGGAGAAAACCAAACATCAAACAAAAACAAACCCCCAACTTTTAGATTTTGACGTGTAACATTAAAACAATTTACTAAACTAACATTATCTGTTAAATAGCTTATTACATGAAACAATGAAATTGCTGCATCATATTCTATATCAAGTTTTGGGTAGGATGAAATGTCTGCAACTATAGGCTTAAATCCAATAATGTTTTTAAGTTGGGCTATATTTACCATTTCTTGACTCTGTTCAATGCCTGTTACTTCTATATTATTTTTACATATAAAATTTGCATGGGAACCACTGCCACAACCCAATTCAATAATTGTCTTAATATTTGGGTTTATTTTTTTTAATTTAGCAACGACATATTCACTTTCTGCACTATAGTTTTTATCTTTATAAAGCAAATCGTAATAGCTACTATATAATTTAAAGTTAGTCATTCTTATGTATATTTTTCAATATGCGAAATTTGTTATAATTTTGATTTATAGTTAATTCCCTTATTGTTTTTTATAGGATCAAATCTAGTTTTGTCTGCATCGCCTGCATAGGGTCCTTGTTTTACTTCAAACATCTCTGTTTCTTCGAGCATTTCAAAACCGTGCCCTCCTGTAGCTAGTAATATTACGTCGCCAGTTTCTAATATTCGACTTTCCAAATAGTCCTTATTTTCAGTATAAAAATCAACTCTTAGTTTTCCTTTTTTTATGAATAATACTTCCTGTGTATAATGTACTTCACGAGGTACTGGATTATGGATATGTGGTTGTATAACTTTACCCTCAGGGTGATGCATGTATGCTAATTGCTGGGAAAAATCATTTGGTGTAAAGAAATGAATTCCATTTTTGTTAATTCTTGAATTAACAATTATGGCAAGTAATTGTGAATTATAAACTATATTTTCAATCATTTGATGTTTTAATATGTTTAACGTTATCTATACTATCTAAAATGTCTTTTCCTTGAATACTTAAATAGTCAACACTATATTTATTATATACCAATTGTTTTAAATTGTATGCAATGGTTTCTGCAAAATTTTTATTTTTTAAAACCCTAATAACAGCAAATGCAAAGTCCTCAACAGTATCGGCAATTAGTATATCTTTTTCATTAGTTACTGGAATCCCCTCTGCACCTAGGGTAGTTGAAACAACAGGAATATTACATGCACCTGCTTCTAAAATTTTAAATCTTGTTCCTGATTCAAAAAATAATGGAACAATAGATACATCCGAATTGCATAAATATTGAAATACAGATTCAACCCTGCCAGTAATTGTAATATTAATATCCACAATGTCTGACAAGTAAACATCTGAACCATTTCCGATAATATAAAGATGAATATTGGGAAATTCTTTTCTTATGATAGTTAAAACATTTAATATAAACCATCTGGCTGCAATTTCCATAGAAGAATTTTTAACAAAAAAAGAACCTGCAAGATAAATAGAAGGAGTTTTAAAATCTTTTGGCTTCGCAAATTCTGTAGGGTAGTTTTCAAGATCTATTACATTAGAAAATATTTTTATTTTATTTGGTGTTGTACTGATCGATAAAAAATATTCTGCATCAATGTCAGATACTGCAGTAGTAATATCACAGTATTCAACACCTTCTTTTTCCTCTAATTCTTTAAGCATACCAGACATTTTCACTTTTTTGTATTTTATATTATCATCAACAAATGGTAATTCCCGTAGTATAAATCTTGACCATACACTGTCGGTGTCGCAAATAATTGGTATATTGGGTTTAATATGCTTAAACATTTTCATTAACCCATATGATACACCACCAAAAGCAAACCATACAACATCGAATTTTTGTTTATCAACATATATAGATATGGAACGTGCTAATATATAATTTGAGATTTTTGTAAAAAATTTAGGGAAAAAAGGGATAATGTTTATTTTATTATTTATTTTGTTTATAACTTTGTAGGACTTTTCAAGGTATATAGTTTGTTCTAAATATATAATCCCGTTACTGTTATTTGCGAAGTAATTATCAGCATTTACACCACCTATTTCATTCATTCTTTTTATTGAAAATACATATAAGTCACATATTTTGCTTAGTGCCTTTATTGATGTGTCAATCCTTAATGTAGGACCATTAAATATAGGATATGATAAAACTGGTGTTACAAATAATACTTTTTTTTTCATTATATGATGTATTTGACTAAATCTTTAAGTGTCTTTTTTGAAGTATTTCTGTCCATGTTTTATGCAACATTACAAATGACCAACCTTTAGCTTCCGCTTCAATTAAATCACTATCTAAATTAGACCCGTGTACTTCATTAATATACTTCATGGGGTTACTTTTAGGAACATAGTAATCAAAAAATTTTGGGTGATTTATTATAAGTTCATTCATGTATTCGGGATAAGAATGCTTTACAGAATTTGACCAAAAGAATTTGTCTGTTGGCGATCGCCCGTCAAAACCCCACAGATAAGTAGTTTTAGCTAAAAAACAAGATATTGGTAACATTAAATTCAGTACATTTCCTTTATTTGGCAAACAAAATTCTATATTAAAATCTATTATCAACCCATTTATGCTTTTCTCAGGCATAGGGATCAATCTATTACTGTAACACAAAAACTCTTTTATTACAATCCTATGAAACATTGACGGATAAATAAAGTATGTGTCTGTTTCTGACATTCTATTAAACAAATCTTGTCTAAATGTTTTTGCAAAATTAGTAAATCCAAAATGATAAATGGCATCACCAGCAATTATAAAATGGGGACTAATATGATTCCATAATTCCTTATCTCTCACAATTGTATTACAAACAATTCTGTATCCATCTGACCAATCATGTGATAATGCTTTTTCAAGAGAAGGTCCAGTACCAAAAACATAAGTTTTCTTATAGTTACTACTTTTAAGTTTGTTAGTTTGTTCAATAAATTTAATTTTTGATAACTGAGTCGGTACAATATAATTATGAAAAGAATTAGAAAAAAAAATCCATTGCCACGCATCTGAATAATTGTATCTATGATCTACGTAAAATGTTCTTTTTCTGTATTTTAAAATATTGTTAAATTTTTCGTTTCCAAACAGTAGTAAATGGTTTAAATTGATTATTTTTATTGTAAATAGCGTAGAAATATGTGTAACTTTACATTTATTTCTATCTTCAAGATAATAATATAACCGTGTTTCAAGATCACTAATATCCAATTTTTGTTTTGAATATACAATAATTCTATTTCTACTGAAAATATTTCCAAGAATTAGAATCTTATTAAATATAACAATCAAGAATTTCGAGATTATCTTATTCACAGTATTATTAATTTCAATATAATATACGCTAATAGTATTAGTGCTGGAACTAATACTGCCTTACTTTCAAAAGCAAAAAAACTAACACCAATAGATTTGTACGAATTACTAGCCGAATACCAAGAGTAGAAAGAAAGGTAACTTACTATCATGGCCAATGGAAAAGCATAAACGCCAATATACTTAATTAAACCAAAGCTAAGTATTAAATATAGGGTACCGGTTACACCATTTGCTATATGCCATATAATGTGATTTGTAGTGCTGTATACTTGAATATGCATTGCACCATACCTTTCAATAAAAAATCCAAGACCCATTAATATCCAAAGTAAAGGGGAAGCAAAATGTGCATGGCTACCAATTAATTTTAACAAAAAATCAGCACTAAAACCAATAGAAATAAAACCTAATAAGAATGAAAAATAAGTTAATCTCATTCCTTTTTGAGCATAAATAATCATCTCATCTATTTTACCTTCAGCACGTAATCTTGACAAATTAGGTATTTTACTATAAAATGGTGCTAATGAAAATGAACTTACGGTTGATATTAAGCGAAATGAAAATAAATAAGATGCTACATCAGAAACATTTCCTATTTGAGCAAATATTAGACCACTAGCTTGAATTACAACATTAGACATAATTACCCCAATTGCACTTCTCCAAGCACTATTCCAAATTGAGCTTAAAACATCTTTATCAATTACTGGATTTATAAATTTTTTTAATAAGCCCTTTTCGATTTTTCTAGATAGATACCTGTTTCTAATTATATTAACAAAAGACCATGATTGAATTACAATAACTAAGGATAAAAGGCTTCCATGAAAAATAAGTACAAGAAAACTAGATAAAATTGTAAGCAATGAAAAAATTGACCCCCACCTATTTACAAGGGCAATTTTATTCATTCCTTCTAAATAATTATAATATATGTTGCCGTAAAATTGGAAAATTGAGCTAAAAACAATTATTGACCAACAATAATAACCAATAATAGGATTAGGTAAATTATTTATGGGTTTATATAGCATGTAAGTACCAAACAATACATATAGTATAAATACCGCTATTGATAGTCTAGAGTAAACATACTTCATAGCATACCAAGCTAATTCTATAGTATGGTAATCAGGCGTAAAAGATATGGCATTTTTTTTATTTATTATTCTTAACTCATCTTTTTTTACGCCCCCAAGCCCATAGGAAAAAACTCGAACAAAAGAAGAATTAAATCCAAAGTCGCATAATAATTGTATGACAATAATTGAACTAAATAAATACCATAAAGATATCTCTGATGCAATAAAATTCTTTAATATTAGAGGAAGCACCAAAACTGTAGACAATATCTTGGTAGAGAAATTTAACCAAGTCATTAAGGTAGCAGAATTAAATGCCTTTAAAAATAATACTTTATATCGCATTGAATTTTATAAGTCTTTGTGAAGTCTTGTGTTTATTGTAAACACAGTGGTAAATATGAATATAAGGAACATGAGAAAAGCCTTAAAAATATATAAAGACTCTAGCGTCCCAGCAAACAATACATACAAAAGAAAAGCAAATAGAGAAAGAGCAGATTTATTTTTTGTATGTTTAATGAAACGAATACATATATCTAATAATTTATAGTAGACAATTAAAAAAATGATAACCCCAAAATATCCAATATCAAATAACATTTGAAGTATTAGATTATGGGCTGATGTCTGTTCTGGATTTTCAAATGCAGACAATATGTCTGCCCAACCTGCTGAAACGCCGGAACCATATTGACCTAATTCTCCGTAACCAAACAAATGAATAGTTTTGAATGTTAAAAATTCATTGGCTGCATAAGTCCAAATTATTTGTCTAGCATTTGCAGTCTCTATTTCTGATGAAGATCTTGATATGTTAATAATAAACTGAAAGTTACCAATTAGAGGTAGAAATAATAATAATATATAAGGAAGAAATGGCACAAGAAAAACTATCCATTTTAATGTATTTATACGTTTAATATTACCTAAAAAAAATACAATAATACTAGATAAAATAGCTGCAGCAAGTGCCCCCCTATTATCTGTTAATAATATTGTTAATGTACTTGCAAATATATTAATGATTAATAATATTCTTTGTTTTGCGTTACTTGCATATGCATACATAATAATGCTAAACAACAAAACAGCACCTGCATATACCCCATAATCGTTATAGCCTGTGACTAATGGAAAAACAACCCTATTAATATGTAAACCAAAAAAAGAATTAATCATTACAGATTCGCCTATTAACTGATTATTTGACAATGGGTTTAGTAAAGTAACTCCGAATATATATAAATTTAGGTTTGATATTAAAAAGAAAGAGACAACTAGCAAAACAACATTTAGTATATTTATATTTTTGTCAATGAGGTAGTTGATAAAATCGTATGTATAAACAACATAAATAATTAATTGAATAGCTTTAACAAAGATAGCAGATTGACTTACAGATGGTTGACTAGTTCTTAAAAAACTAATTACCAAAAGAATAATAAACAATGTATAGAAAAACAAACCTTTATTAAAGAAATTTATTTTTCTATTTGTAAAATGTGACTTTGACACAAAGTAACAGATTAACATAGTAAACAATGATAGTTTTGACAATAATACATCTGAGAAAAAAAACTCAGACGACAGTGCAAAATATGTTAATATATATAAAACTATAATCATTTAATAAGGTCAAATAAATTATTTATTGAACAATATATTTTTTAATGAACTAAATAATTTAAACTATCTAGGTTAAACAACCCAATTAAATAGGTATTATTTTGTTATTCTAATGAGATTCTTTACAGCAAATAGCCCTTGTCTTTCAACGCTTTCATAGCTTCTAGACCCGATATGCGGTGTAATAATAACATTCTTCCAATTTTTCATGGGATAATTCACTGGCATAGGCTCAATATCAAGCACATCTGCCAAATAGCCTGCTATGATTCCTGATTCTAATCCATTTTGAAGTGCTGCTAAATCCACCAATTTGCCACGAGCCGTATTGATGATTATTACCCCTTTTTTTAAACAATTTATGATGACAGCCTCATTAATGATTTTTTCAGTGCTTGGTGTGTGTGGAAGATGAAGCGTGATAATGTCTGATTTCTTTGCTAAGTCTTCAAATGTATTTGCAACTTCAAAAGAATAGTCGGAAATAAATTTTTGATCTACTAGTTTATCGTAAACAATAACTTGCAGCCCAAAAGCAATTGCTCGTTTTGCTACTTCTTTACCTATTGCTCCTAAGCCTACAATTCCTATTGTTTTTCCGTAAATTTCTGTACTTGTTAATCTTTCCCATCCACCCGCTTGTGTAATATTGTATTCTTTATGAATGTTTTTGGTAAATGTTAACAGCAAAGCGAATACATGTTCGGCGACAGAAATTTGATTGACTCCAGGACAATTGGTTACTGAAATTCCCAATTCCTTCGCCTTTACTAAGTCAATTTTATCTAACCCTACACCATATTTAGAAATAAACTTTAATTTCCCAGACTTACCTTTTTCCAACACTTTAGCTGTATATTCATCATCTCCACATATAACAGCATCATATTTGTCAATAACAGTTAACAGTTTCTCTTCACCAATAGGTCCTCTTAAATAATCAATTTCAAACCCTTGTTCGTTTAATAAATCCTGATGCTTCCCGGGTGTATCAGAAAAAGAGGTGGAGGTGAGTAATAGCTTTAACTTCATGGTTACTGATTGTTGATTTGTATCATTACGTCTTTAAGTTCATACAGGTGGTTTATTTCCCACCCGGTATACTCTTTAAATAAGGGTTTGTTTTCTTCTGTTCTTCGTAATACAAATTGTAATCGAGCTGATTTTGCAGCTTCGTAATCCGTTAATGCATCCCCAACAAAAATGGTTTCTTCCCTCTTCAGATTATTTGCTTCCAATATATATTCTGTCCAATGCGTTTTTTTCTCTGGTGCACCAAATGCTTCTATAAAAAAATTTGTCCAATTTCTCTTTTGAATAATTTCCCGAATTTCGGTTGTGGGTGTTCCTGTGATCACCCAAAATTTTAAAATCGTATAATTTTTCTTTAAAAAATCTAATGTCCCCAATACTTCGGGTGCATTTACTACTGCTTCTAAAACTAACTCAGAAAATTTATCTGCCCATTGAAGTACTTCTTCTTCTGTAATATCCTGATTTAAAAAAATGTTGTGAAAATATTTTATTTTTTCGAATCTAGAGACTCCTCCGTTTGCCAAATGATAATCGACTACTTTTTCAGCTACATCGCTGCCAAAAGGTAAGTACAAACTTTTAAAAGCCTCTGTTTTCACATTTACAGATTCTGCTAAGACCCCATCAAAGTCAAAAAATATATTCTTAATCATATTGGAATTAATTATTCTTCAATTGACTTGTAAACCGCCTTGATGCACTCTACTATTCCTTGTCCAAGGTCGAGATGTGGGTTTGCAACCAATTTTTTACTAATAGTAGGTTGATAGGAATAGGGGGTAAATCTGTAATGATTTTGTTCGGCATTCGGTTGTAACACAATTTCTAATTTGTTGCCAAGAATTTCATTAATCATTTGAAATAATTCCAACCTTTTGATCTTTTCTGTTCCTGTAAATATCACATGGTTATTTACGAATAAATCGTCTTCTATGACATCTACCGACAACTTAGCAGCATCTGAAGCATGAATGTACTCTCTTAACTCATCGCCTGTTCCATGATGTTCAATTTTACCTGTAATTATTGCGTTATGTATTAGCTTATAAATATAGTTATTATCAAAATTTTCTTCTGCATAAACAGAACCGTATCTTAATATTGTAAATGAAAGATTGTGTTTAGCCCCATATTCTTCGACAATTTTTTCGGATGTCAACTTACTAATGCCATAAATAGACCCTTTATCGCTTAAGGCGTAAGCGCTACTTGCATATACAAAACGACTTACGTTTGCTTGCAAACAAGCATCGAGAATATTCAGGTTTCCCAATACATTTAATTTCATGGTTTGGTAAGGGAATTTTACCGCTTGGTCTAAATTAGCGAATCCCGCTAGATTATAAACAACATCAAAGTTAGTATTAGCCAAATTTGCTGCAATGTCTTCTCTGTTTAATATATCAATTGAAATAAATTTCACTTCTTCTAAAGGAAATTCTGGAGCTTTTATATCAAAATTAATTACTTGATACTTTCTTTTTACTAATTCGTTGATTAAAAACCGTCCTAAAAACCCGCTTCCACCAAATACTGCTATATTTTTATACGTGGTTTTCACTTTAAACTATCTTTTAATGATTTCATTTGTTCCCTTGCCATATCGCCTAAAAAAAAGAAATCTAAACTAAATGCTAGAAATGTATAGCCTAAATTGATTTTTTCTACTGCTTTTTTGAAATCGGATTGAATCACATGAAAACCCATTGTTTTCTTTAGTCGCTTACAGGATTCTTCTATTTTAGCTAACGCAACCTTAACATCAGGGTGCTCGTAATTGCCTGGCATTCCCATGGAAGCAGATAGGTCGTAAGGACCTACCATGATGCCATCTATACCTTCTACCATTAATATTGCCTCTATGTTATGTACAGAATCGATATGCTCGATCTGTGCAATCACCACCGATTCTTCTGCTTGCCATTTGACATATTCTTCAAACCCTATTCCATAATTCTGCGCTCTGTTTAATCCTACCCCACGTTTGCCAAAAGGAGGGTATTTTACAAATTCTACCGCTTGTCTTGCCTCGTCTGCATTTTTAACAGTAGGTACAATAATACCATCAGCCCCTGCGTCCATGACTTTTTTTATGACCACCTCTTCATTTTTACTAACCCGAACTAAGGCCTTCATCCCCTTTGCTTGAATATGCGCAATTAAGTTCATTGCCTGCGCATAGTCTATGGCAGCATGTTCTAAATCGAGGGTTAACCAATCGAACCCTGCAGTGGCCAATATTTCAATGATTGACTGATGCGGAATTGTAACCCAAGAACCAATTGTAAGTTGATTATTTCGTATTTTAGTACGGAGTGACCAATCAGGAGAAATATTTTTCATGTATTTTTATTACTAGTTTTTTTACTTCCCCAGAAGTTTCCTTAAAATTGAGCGCTGCTAAATGAGCGTCGTTTGAGAAAAAAACCACACAATATTCACCAGAAAGTTGGACAGTACTTGTTAAACAGCTTTCATCTGGTATAAAAAATTCGCAATCGGTTTGAGGTGCATATTGAGCCTTACTTGTCAATTGGGATCTGTTATAGACCTCAATTCGTTCTTTACCAGATAGTACATATTGGATGTCCACGTATTGGTTATGTGCTTCCAACATTTGATTATTATCGACCGATGTTGTGTATGATAGCACTTTTGCAAATATCTCCTTGTCCTTAATAGCGTATTCTCCATTGACTAAGTCGATTGACATATTGTCAACATAATCTTTAACCAATTTTTTAGCTTCGGCGTTTAGAAAATTATACAAATCTTGCTTCTTTGTAAGTATCATAGTGGAAATCGGAGTTTGTGTATTGCCTCTGCAATTAAAAAATCTTCGGGTTCGTCGATATCTACCGCTTCTATTTTATCTATTGGAAACATTATTGGATATAACCCAATGCGTTTTTTTCCTGCATTCAAGAAAGATTCATTGGTAAAAATATAGAAATTAGAGTTTTCTTCATAAATAACAGGCAAGTCCTGTGTTCTCAACAATTCGGCTGGATTGTGATTAATAGGCGAACCATCTCCCCAATAAAACCGGCTGTATAATGATGTGACCGTAAATAAAGAATCGTTTTGGGGTAATGATTTTAGGAACTTTTCAATAGCATTATCGACCGTATTTACATTCAACAGGGGACTTGTGCTATGGGTTTGAAGGTAAATATCTGCTGTAACCTGTTCTATATCATAAGCAATTATTTCGTTCATGGAAATAAAGTCCCCCTGAATGGATGCAGGTCTATCAACAATAATGACATTTGGAAAATTACCCCTTATGTCTTTTTTAATATAGTCACTATCGGTATTAATAACAATATCAATAATGTATTTTGATTTTTGAAGTTGGTTTAACACTCTATGATATAATGGCTTCCCATTAAACAATCGTAAATTTTTATTGGGAACTCGTTCTGAGTTTCCTTTCATGGGTAATAGCGCAACTATATTTTTCTTCATAAATTAATATTTATTAATTTTTGTTTTTAGAAAATATGTTACGCGACTGATTTTTATTTGCTTTTACATCAAAATAACCATCTTTTTCCCCATAGCCGTAACCATATCCATATCCATATCCATATCCATATCCATATCCATATCCATATCCATATCCATAACCTTTGCCTGTTTTTACATCATTCACCACTAGATTCAACCGTTTAATTTTACCTTCTACATGAAAATTATTAATTAGTTTTAGCTGTTCTTTAAAGGAATATCCTTGCCTGATAAGAAACAAAGAGACATCAGAATAAGCATTCAACAAAACCGCATCTGTAACTAAACCTGCAGGTGCAGTATCTACTATAATGAAATCGAATTTTTCTCTTAATAGACTAAAAAATTCAGCGACTTTTGGATTTAATATTAATTCAACTGGGTTTGGAGGAATTGGTCCCGAAGGTACGACCCACAAGTTTTCTTGAATCCCTGAAGGCGTAATAATATCTTCAAATCTAGTCTGACCGATAATATAATTTGAGAATCCTTGAGTATTGGCTAATCCTAAATTTTTAGATATTCTAGGTTTCCTTAAATCCAATTCTAATAATATTACTTTTTTATTAGAAATAGCTAAAGTAACCGCTAAATTGATAGAAACAAAAGACTTACCTTCTCCACTCATACTTGAGGTCAACAAAACTACCTTTTGGTCTTTATTGGTTAAGAGAAATTGTAGATTTGTTCTTAAACTACGGAATTGCTCAGCAATTACCGTTTTTGACTCGTTATTTACTACAACTGTATTATCTGAAACACTATGCCCAATCTCTCCAACAATTGGAATTGTAATGCTACTTGTAATATCCTCCCTACTAATTACTTTATTATTTAACGTATTTTTTAATGAAATCCAACCTACTGGCAATATAATACCCAATATCAATGAAAATAAGTAATAATTGTTTTTATTGGGTGATATAGGGTTAGGTTTCCCCTTGGCAAAATCGATTACTCTTGCATTAGCAATTGTAGCTGATTTTTGGACTGCAGTCTCCTCTCTTTTTTTCAATAAAAACAGATACAGCTCTTGTTTAATGTCTTGCTGTCTAGCAATTTCTAAAAACATACGTTCTTTCAGTGGAACTTTTTTCATTTCTCCAGTAAAGGATTTGTTTTTTTGTTCTAAATCATGAACAGTAATTTCAATGCTTTTTCTGTATGTAGCAATATTGGTTTTTAAATCGTTTCTAATTTTATTTAATCTTATGTCTAAATTATAGACCAAGGGATTAGCTTCCGTTGTACTAACCAATAATTTCTCTCTTTCCAATTGTAATGCATTATAATTAGCTAAAAGTCCGATAAAAGAAGGGTCTTGAACAATAATAGAAGAAGGAATTATTCGATTGTTTTGTTCATTGATAAATTTTTCTAGGTCTTTTATTACACTTAATTGGACTTGGCTTTGCATGATTTGTTTGACCAAATCACTTGAATTTGAAATCATCATCTTAGACTGCTCTTTAATGTCAGTCAAATCATTGGATGTTTTGAATTGCTCAATGACCTTTTCAATTCCAGACAGATCATGCGATACAATCGTAATTCGATCATCAATAAATTTCATGGTACTATCTGCAATACGATTTTTGTCGTCTACATTGGCTTTCAAATACTCTACTATTAATTTATCAATTATTAATTCCCCCTTTTTTATAATAGGTGTTTTGTATGTCAAATTAATCACACTAACTAGTTTATTAGGGATATCTACACTTAGTGTGCCACGAAATTCTTCGACTACAAAATTTGTATCTGTAATTTTAATAATGTATTCGGGGTCGAAATCTCCTTTAAAGTTAGCATTATTTTGAATTGTAAATTTAATTGTTTTATTATTTATTGTGTCGTTTGGTGCTAATTTCCATTTGTTATTGTCTGTTTCTATAGTATAGAATCCATTTTTAATGCTTAGTTTAAGTCCATTTTTAATGTTAAACAATGAATCCTGGTTTACTGATAACAATTTAAAAATAAATGGAAGTTCATCGCCATATTTTTCTAATAACTTAATTCGCCCCTTTTTATAATATTTTACATTTAATTGTAAATCTGCAATTACGCGGGTCATTAACGTTCTACTTTTAAAAACTTCTGCCTCATTATCCACATTACTTTTTATTCCTAAACCTAAATCAGACATAATAGAGCTTTCCATCATTACATTGCCTTTTTTATCGTCCTGAACCATTATTTGAGCTTCTACTTCAAATATTGGTCTTGTATATCGCAAATAGAAAATGGTAATTGTAAATGAAACAAAAACACATGCCATAAATAATTTCCAATTATTTATGGCATAATTTATATAATCCTTCAATGTTAGTCCATCTTGGTTGTTATTTTCAGTAATAAAGTTCCTGTTTTCTTGCATAAATTTAATTAAAAATTAACTCTTGATAAAATGATAGTAAGTGCATTAATTACCGCGGAGTAAATGGTTATATTTCTTAATTGTGCTTGGTCGTTTATAGAGACTTTGGCTTTGTTGGGTTCAACATAAATTACATCACCTTGTTTGAGATAAAAATAAGGCGAAGCAAAAGTGATACTTGACTTTAAATCAAATCGGGACATTTTTCTTTGACCATCTTCTTCTCTTATCAACAATACGTTTTGTCTTTTGCCAAAAATACTCAGGTCACCCGCCATACCAAGAGCATCCAAAATGGTGATTCTTTCATTTGCAACAGAATAGGTGCCTGGTCTATTTACTTCTCCCAAAACGGTAATAGTGAAATTACCAAAACGGACATTGACTACTGGTTCTTTGTAATAAACAGCTGCTTTTTTACGAATTGCTTCTTTTGTCTCTAATGTTGTTAACCCAGCGACTAATATCTTACCGACCAATGGAATTTCAATATTCCCGTCTTTATCTACCATAAAACCATTAATGGTAGGGTTATTAATGCTGAAAGGGAGATTATTAACCGTTGGATTTAAGGTACTCATGACCATATTTGCTTGAGGGTCGAGAGTTTGAATTGAAATTAACAATAAATCATTAGAATGTATTTTGGTTTCTGTAAAATTATTGATGGGTGTGTTAAAAGTGGAGTTGCGTATAGAGTCGGGTACGTCTTTAAAGTAAGGGATGTTTTTGGTGCTAGTGCAAGAGAAAAACGCTGTAGAAATTATCACAAATATGAATAAAGTGATAAACCCTGAATAGGATTTGATTATTTTGTGTGACATAGGTGCAAAATTGCTCAAAAATATGTTTTTATTTTTTAAAAAAGTTGGTAATTAACTGAATTCGGGATAATGCTTTTTGATTTCCTGATGAACCTCTTTGATGTTTTGTCCAAGCCCTTTGTTTAATATTAATAAACCCTGAGGACTATCTACCACTATTAGGTTTTCAATCCCTACTAAGGCTATTGGTTTGTGGGAGGGGAAAACAAAGTTTGTATCTGTTAGGCAATTTATTTGTATTGTTTTATTTGAAAATGCTTTTGGTTCAAGATGGGCAATGAGGGCTTCGTAGGAACCTACATCCTGCCAAGACATAGAAGAGGGCACCACCTTGATTTTGTTGGTTTTTTCCATGATTGCATAATCAATGCTATGAGACGGAATGTTGAGCATTGCCTCTAATGAAATAGTACCTGTTTGATTATATTCTTTTACTGTTTGTTCAGCTTCAGCCAAAATAGCTGGGGCATGTTGTTTTAACTCTTGAATAATAGCTTGGGCGCTAAAACAAAAAATGCCGCTGTTCCACAAGTAATTACCGGAGGCAATAAACTGTTCAGCTAGTTCTTTTTCTGGTTTTTCGGTGAACCGAATGACCTCGTTGCCATGATGCTCGATGTAACCAAAGCCCGTTTCTGGATAAGCAGGTTTTAAACCGATAGTGACCAAAAATCCTTCAGTAGCCAATTTTTGAGCTTCAATAATAGTGTCTTGGTATTTATTGTCTTCACTGATTAAATGGTCGGCAGGAGTGACTAAGAGTATTTCATCAGGTTGTGATAAGAGTGCAGACATGGCTATTGCAGCAGCTGTATTGCGCGCCTGCGGTTCCCATAAATAACTAACTCTATTTTCGAACTTCAATTCTTCTACCTGTGTTTGAGTTGGAATTTGAAGAGATTGATTGGCAATGATTAAAACCTCCTTGGTCAAACTAGCATTTCTTTCCAAGCAGGTTTGCATTAAACTCTTGCCCTGAAACAATTTAAGTAATTGCTTGGGTTCTTTGGCATTGGATAGCGGCCATAATCGCGTACCCGCTCCTCCACATAATACGATGTGTTTCATGAATAACAATAAAATCTTTTATTCAGCTTGGTGTGGCAATTCATGCCCCGAAGCCATCCACTGTAACTGCTTTAGGGTTTTGTTTACGTCTGAGGCTACCATTTCGTGGCATAATTGTGCCAAATTATATTTAGGGGTCCACCCTAATTGCGTTTGCGCCTTGGTAGGGTCGCCAATTAACAAGTCTACCTCGGTAGGACGAAAATAGCTTTTGTCTACTTTTACAATGGTAGCACCCAAACGTGGTCTTTTAGTGATGGTTGCTTTTGACAAAAGTGTTTCTTTGTATTTAGTGCCGTCAATGCTTTCTAGGAAACCCACTTCGTCAATACCTTCCCCTTTGAAAGCAATGTTGAACCCTATTTCGGCAAATGCCATTTTGATGAAATCACGCACTGTAGTGGTGACCCCTGTGGCAATGACATAGTCTTCTGCCTTATCTTGTTGCAAAATTCGCCACATGGCTTCGACATAATCCTTCGCATGACCCCAATCGCGTTTGGCATCGAGGTTGCCCATGTAGATTTTGTCTTGTAATCCCAAGCCTATTTTGGCTACTGCACGGGTAATTTTGCGCGTAACAAAGGTTTCCCCCCTAAGCGGAGACTCATGATTGAAGAGGATGCCGTTGCATGCAAAAAGATTATAAGCTTCGCGGTAGTTGACTGTTATCCAATAGGCATAGAGTTTGGCTACGGCATAAGGCGAACGGGGATAGAAAGGGGTGGTTTCGGATTGAGGCACTGCTTGTACCAAACCATATAATTCAGACGTAGATGCCTGATAGATTCTTGATTTTTTTTCTAGCCCTAATAAACGAACTGCTTCTAAAATTCGGAGGGTGCCAATGCCATCGGCATTAGCTGTATATTCAGGTGTATCGAAACTAACTTTGACATGACTCATGGCAGCCAAATTGTAGATTTCATCGGGCTGGGTTTCCTGAATAATCCTTGTCAGGTTCATGGAATCGGTCATATCGCCATAATGCAAGACCATTTTGGGGTCTTTTTCATGGGGATCTTGATAGAGATGATCAATTCTTTCGGTATTGATGAGCGATGATCTTCTTTTGATGCCATGAACTTTATAGCCTTTTGAAAGAAGGAGTTCTGCTAAGTAGGCACCGTCTTGTCCGGTGATGCCGGTGATTAATGCTGATTTCATATTAGTTGTTGGTTGGAGGTTGGAGGTGGCACGCAAAATACTTAAAAAATATCATTTGTCATTTTTGATTGGAATCTTGTTCCTATTATTTTGTCGACACAGTTCAGTTGTCAAAATTACAACCTCTGGTTTTGTTTGAAAAATTATTTCACAGTTAGGAATCTTGTTCCTATTCTTTTGTCGTCACCCTTCGGCACTTCGATGCTTCGACACTTCGACTCCGCTCAGTGACCGAAGCTCAGCAACCAGCTCAGGATAAACTTGGAGGGGAATAGGGTGCAAGTTATTATTTTCTGTTGTAATCGTCTTCGATACGAACAATATCGTCTTCGCCGAAATAGGTGCCTGTTTGTACTTCGATGAATACCAAATCCTCTGTCTGACGGTTTTCGACTCTGTGCTTGGCGCCTAGGGGAATGATAGCCGTTGCACCGGGTTGAAAATCAATAATCACTCCATCGAGGGTGATAGTGGCTGTTCCTGATACCACTGTCCATGCTTCGGCACGGTGATGATGGTACTGGTAGGACAATCGTCCTCTTGGTTTTACTATGATTCTTTTTACTTTGTGGGTGGGGGTATCTTCGAGTACGAAGTATTCTCCCCAAGGACGGATATCGTGTTCCATTTGTATCAGTTGTCAGTTATCGGTGGTCAGTTGATAGTTATTAGTTGATGGTTGTTAGTTGATAGTTAATAGTTGTTGGTCTAATCCGCTGAGTGAGCGGAGTCGAACTCAAGGGTTGGTCGGTGGTCAGTTGTCTGCGTGTGCATTTGATATAGATCAAGAGTCATATTATTGAACCTAGTTGAATTTTTCGATGCTTCGACAAGCTCAGCATGACACATGGGTGGTTGATGGTTGATAGTTAACAGTTGGCGGTGGTCGGGGGTAGATTGATTCTTGGTATGGTGGTTTTTATTTGGAGATTCAACTCACAATTTGGTTCTTGTTCCTATTATTTTGTCGTCACCCTTCGGCACTTCGATGCTTCGACACTTCGGCTCCGCTCAGTGACCGAAGCTCAGCAACCGAGGGGAATGGGTAATTTAGTTTATTTTTACTTGTTTGAAATTGGATTGATTGGCTAAAAACCAGTCGTATGTTAAAGAAATTCCTTTCTCTAAATTGATTGCAGCTTTCCAGCCTTCGTTTGCTAGAAGGGTTACATCGAGCAGCTTTTTGGGTGTGCCATTTGGCATATTTGCATCCCAAATAATTTGCCCTTTATGCCCCACAATATGTTGCACTTTATTAGCTAAATCATTAATCGTTAAATCGACACCCGTACCAACATTATAGAGGTGGTGTTTTAATTTGTTTAGTATGGCAAAGCATACAGCCTCTGCTAAATCATCGACATGTAAAAATTCACGCATGGGTGTGCCTGAACCCCAAAGTGTAACCGGCAAATCTCCGCCTTGCTTCGCTTCATGGAACTTACGAATCATAGCCGGCAAAACATGAGAGGTTGTTAAATCAAAATTATCGTAAGGTCCATAGAGATTGGTAGGCATGAGGGAAACAAAGTCTTTACCAAATTGTTTGCGTATGGCTTCGCAGGCTTTTACGCCTGTTATTTTAGCAATTGCATACCATTCGTTGGTGGGTTCTAATGAACCGGTAAGCAAATATTCTTCCTTTAATGGTTGCGGTGCCATTTTAGGATAGATACAGGAACTCCCTAAGAAGATAAATTTATTTACATTATGCTCATGCGCAGCCTGAATCAAATTGTTTTGAATAGACAGATTGTCCATCAAAAACTGATAGGGGTAATTGTTATTAGCCAAAATACCACCTACCCGCGCCGCTGCATCAATGACTATTTCAGGTTTTTCTTGAAAGAAGAAATCCTGAACTGCTTGTTGGTTTCTAAGGTCTAGTTCAGCACTTGTTTTTCCAATAAGAGAAATGAATCCTTTTTTTTCAAGTGCTCGCCATATTGCTGCGCCTACCATTCCTTTATGTCCGGCTATGTATATTTTGGGTTGCATGTTTAATTCAGTGGTCAGTGGTCAGTGGTTGCGTGTGCATTTGATATAGATCAAGAGTCATATTATTGAACCTGGTTGAATTTTTCGATGCTTCGACAAGCTCAGCATGACACATGGGTGGTTGATGGTTATTAGTTGATAGTTGTTGGTTGATAGTTATTAGTTGATGGTCTAATCCGCTGAGTGAGCGGAGTCGAACTCAAGGGTTGTCGGTGGTCGGTTATCAGTGGTCAGTTGTCGGTGGTCAGATGTCGGTGGTCAGATGATAGTTGATAGTTAATAGTTAATAGTTAATAGTTGATGGTTGATAGTTGTCAGTTATCGGTGGTCAGTTGGTAGTTGACGGGGTTGGGAATTTTTTATCCTTTTCCTTCTAGCTGTTCCATTAATGAAATTGCATTTTTCTCGATTAGTGAAAAAGCAAACCATTTCTTACCTAAATCTTTTAAGGAAGCGCCTAGATGTTATACTTTCACACCATCTATTATTAAGAATCGGTCATGCGAATGATTAAATTGTTTGATGGTAATGGGTGAATATTGTTCGTTATGTTTTCTTAAATCTAATTCCAAGGTCTTGGAAATTGTTTTGGTATAGATGGTGCAAGTTGTTTTATTGTTTCTTTTCGTCAAGAGCTTCAATACCGTATCATCTACATAGTTATCGATTAATTGAATGGATTTTTTTGCTGTACGAATGATATCAGCTGCAAAGGTATAAGCATCAAAAATTTGCCCGTCGAAGAAAATACCTTGTTTAGCTAAACTATCAGTATGTTCCAATGCCTTGAAGACCTGTTCTAATTGCTGTGCTTGTTGGTTTTGCTTTACTTCAATTGCATCTACACGCTGCAATAATCCACTATGTGTTGCTAATAACTTACGCATATCAACAAAAGCATGCATAATTTTTATGCTTACTTGTATGGCTACCTTACTATTTAATACCCCTGAAAGCATGGCAACTCCTTGTTCAGTAAAAGCAAATGGCGGGCGTCGTAGCCCTATTTTATCCTCCTTGGACATCACAATTTGTGATTTCCAATTTTCAAATTCTACTTCTGAAAGCTGAAATCTAAAAGAATCGGGAAAACGCTCAATATTTCTCGCAACTGCTTGATTAAGCATTCGGGTTTCTACCTGATATATAGCAGCTAAATCGCGGTCTAACATCACTTGAACTCCTCGAAAGGTGTAAATTAAATGTTGAATGTTTTCAATTTTATTAAGCAACAATTCTTTTGACAGTTATCAGTGGTCGGTTGTGAGTGGTCAGATGATAGTTGATAGTTGATAGTTATTAGTTGGTGGTTGCTAGTTGTCAGTAAAACCACCCCGTCCTACGGACACCCCTCAAGAGGGGAATTGTGGTCGGTGGTCAGTGGTCAGTTGATAGTTGATAGTTATTAGTTGATGGTTGCTAGTTGTCAGTAAAACCACCCCGTCCTACGGACACCCCTCAAGAGGGGAATTGTTGTCGGTGATGGTGTTTAGTTATTAAAAAGATTATGTAGCTTTTGCTGGAGTATTTTTTTATCGGGCAGTTGTGTCTTATATTCAGCAACCATTGTTGGAGAAAGGCTTCTGCTTAATGCGTATTCAACAACTTCATTGTCTTTGTCTTTACAAAGCAATATGCCGATACTTGGGTTTTCATTTTGTTTTTTAATATCACGGTCCAACGCTTCCAAATAAAAATTCAACTGCCCCAAATGTTCAGGTCGAAATTTGTCTGTTTTTAATTCGAAGGCAACCAAACAATGTAAGCCACGATGGTAAAATAAAAGATCTACAAAAAAGTCACTATTTCCGACTTGTAGTTTGTATTCTTCACCCATAAAAAGGAAATCTTTGCCAAGTTCAAGAATGAATTTTCTCATTTGATTAACTAACCCTTTTTGTAATTCTGTTTCATTATGATGTTCAGATAAGTTTAAGAACTCGAAAATGTAACTGTCTTTGAATGTATTTTCTATATCTGGATTCGTTTCTTTTAACGATTTTGATAGCTTAGCATTTCCAATGATTGTGCGCTCAAAAAGACTAGCAGAAATATGTCTATCTAGTTCTCTATAACTACACTTTTCTTGTTTGGTAAGTTGTATATAGAATTCTTTTTCTTCAATAGTTTTGCATCTTGAAAAAATAGCTAGGTTATGTGACCAGCTAATTTCTCTCGACAATGTTGAGAGTTTTGGATAATCCTTGTAGGCTTCGAAGAATTGTTTCATTCTCCATAAGTTTTTATCGGAGAAGCCAGTCAATTCAGGTTCGTTTTGTTTGATATATGCGGCTAATTCTATCACAACAGCATCACCCCATTCGGATAGTTCAATTTTTTTATGGATATACTTACCAATGTTCCAATAGAGATTGATAAGTTCGGCATTTACAGATTTAATTGCATGAAGCCTCGACTCTTTAATCAGATTAATAATATCGAGAAAACGCTGCTCCATTTTTATAAGATAGTGGTCGGTGGTCAGTTGTGAGTGGTCAGTTGATAGTTGTTAGAAGGGTTATTTATAGCTTTTTGTCCTTTTTAACTTATCTATTTATGGTTATTGTATTTTCATTGGTGTTGATGCAAAAATTTGTGCCCTCCAAAAAATCTAAACCCAATAGTCCATTGTAATCTGAAAAAATGCCATGAGCTAAAAAATCGTACACTTGAATTTGAAAATTATCTTTATTGAAACCAAGGGATGAAAACCTGCCTATTTCAAAAACTTCTGTTTCAATTATGCCGTTTGCTGTTTCAATTTCGACGGTACCAATATTGTCTTTTAAATCATAACCCAATAAATACAAGGCATTACTGTCGATGGTTGTATTGGTAGCCCCTGTGTCGAAAACCATTTTAAGTTCAAACTTCGAATCCACTTCTATACTTACAATAATTAATCCGCTTTCAGGTTCTCGTTTAAAGTGGTAAATCATTATTGAATACGGTTAAAAATGCCCGTTATCTTTCTTGTTGGTTTGAATGTTCCTGTAAATATTAATGTAATCTTTTCAAAGGAAGCCGTCTTGTCTCTTCCAATGTAGCAAACTTCTTTCTTGTCTTTGCTATGGTACAATGGCACCCCCGATAGCACCTCTAAATTGCTATCGTCCATCATTGGATTACCTAACAAAACCCACTCGTTAGGATAATTTTTTTTTATTGTAGCTATGTTGATTGCTTCAGGCATTTTGGTAGTCAGTTTTCATTGGTCGGTTGATGGTTATTAGTTGATGGTTGCTAGTTGTCAGTAAAACCACCCCGTCCTACGGACACCCCTCAAGAGGGGAATTGTGGTCAGTGGTCGGTTGATAGTTACTGGTTTAATATTAATAATGCCCTTTTAATGAAAGAATAATAATTCTATCCGGTTCAACTTGATAAACAATTCGATGTTGCTGATTAATACGTCTTGACCATAAGCCTGTTAATTCAAATTTTAGTGCCTCTGGTTTTCCAATTCCTTCATATGGGTCCTTCTCTATTGCATCTATTAATTTCGAAATCTTTGACATGATCAATTTGTTGCCTGTTGATTTCCAATAGGTGATGTGTTCCTGTGCCTTTTGGGTATAAACTATTTCCAAAGGTCGGTCGTTTTAATTGCTTTTATTTTCCCTTGTTTGGTCTGTTTTTTACTTTCTTCAATCATCGAAACAAAGGTGGCATCATAAGGACTTTTTCTTTCTTCAAAATTAATTTTTAAAGCTTTTAAAAAGGCCCTCAAAGCTTTGTATTGTTCCTGATTATCAGGGTGAGCTATAAGTGTGTCCATATCAGTTTTCAGTTGTTGGTTGATAGTTGTCAGTTATTAGTTGGTAGTTGGTAGTTGATAGTTGATAGTTTTTGGTCTAATCCGCTGAGTGAGCGGAGTCGAACTCAAGGGTAACGCGTTTAAATGGTGGCTTCGACTACGCTCAGCCAACATTT
>CAINUN010000070.1 GCA_903853805.1 uncultured Bacteroidota bacterium | reverse complement strand
TTTAAACAAAAAGTCCTGCACTAGTGCAGGACTTTTTGTTTAAAAGATTTTGAGAAATTATCTTCTGAAATAATAACCAACAGAGATTCCGAAAACTTTGTTTTTAATCATATTATCAGCATCTCCTTTTGGTTGGAGATTAGATAAGCCCATTCCATATTGAGCACGAACAAAAAGATGCATTGGAAGGTTGTAACCAACGCCAATATTTAAACCTACATCCATCTTCTTTGCATTGTTTGAACTATCGTTACCAAATGTCATCGAAGTAGAAGAACCGCTTACTTCAGTTGTACCACTCAATGCATATCCAAGATATGGACCGGCATAAACAAAAAGTCCATTTACAGGTAGTTTGTAAGCAACATTGATTGGAATTTCTAAATAGTTGATTTTTGCAGTGACATTAAAGTCAGAAACTTTTGAACCTTTAATCGAATAGATTAACCCAGGCATCAATGAAAGCTTTTCACCAAAAGAAAGCTCAGTCATTAATCCAATATGAAATCCAGTAATTGAAGAAGATGAAATAGATGAACCTGCCATCTTTTGTGTAGCATTTGCCATATTTACGCCGGCTACTAAAGCAATAGGCAATTGAGCATTACTTGTTAGAGAAATTGTTGAGGCACAGAAAAGTGCAAGAATGATTTTTTTCATAAAAGTTGTTTTAAGTTAGAAAAAATGGTTGTGAATTTATAACCAATACAAAAGTAATAAGTTAGTTTGAAAATTGATAATGATTTTCTTAAAAAAAATTTCCTGAAAGCCATAATGAATACTTGTACAGGTACTTTTTATTTTCAATTTTCCCCACCCATTTTATTCTTCTCACAGCATTGGTCAAGAAAACTTCATCTGCCTGTAAAAGCATTTCAGTTGAAATAGGTTTTTCAAAAAACCGCAACTCCATTTTTTGAATTGCGTCTATCACATAAGTTCGCATCACGCCAGCAATGCACCCTTGAGATAATGGAGGGGTATAAATAACATCATCTCTAACTATAAAGAGATTAGCAGTTCCGCTTTCCGAAATAAATCCATCATTTACCAACAAGAGATCGTCCCAATTATTTTGTTTGACCAAGTCGTTTGTAGATGTGTATAAATTCGGGTTTATTGCCTTAAGTGCTGTTGTATCATCCAACTGTTTCCAGTTATTATTTACCAAACCTAATTTCCAACCTTCTTGATTGTAAGCATAAACAGAAGGTTCAACGTCAACTACTTCTACAATAAAAATACAATCTTGATGGTGCTCTTTAAAAACCTGAAATCGTATTCTCCCGTTTGGTGCTATATGATTGGCTTGCACCGTCTTAAGAATTTCTTTTTCAAAAAAGGAAAGGTCGAAAAGGAAGGGAAAAACAAAACCCAATTGCTGCATTCCTTTATCTAATCGTGCAAAATGAAATGGCAAAAGTTGGATTTGATTATTGAGCATCAGCATTGACTCAAACAAGCCGTCTTTGCTTCTAAAAACACTATTGGGTAAAAGCTGTGGCGCTTTTTCTTCAGGAATAATATTGCTATTGTAGTTAAGCAGTTTTGTTACCATTTTTCAAAATTAATCTTTCATCGGGTCTTTAGTTTTTGTGGTTGTATTTTCGCAAAAAAGTTTTTCTATGAAATTGAAACAACCCGTTTCGGTAAAGTGGCTGTCGGAATTTATTGGTGCAAAACTCGTTGGCAATGAAGAACAAATGGCAATGGGCATCAATGAAATTCATAAAGTGGTGGCGGGGGATGTGTCGTTTGTTGATTTTGAAAAGTATTACAACAAGTGCCTTCAATCTGCCGCAACTATAATCATCATCAATAAAGAGGTGGAATGCCCCGATGGGAAAACACTTTTAATATGCAATGATCCTTTCAGCGCATTCGTAAAATTGGCTAAGCATTTCTCACCTTTCATTCCTCAACAAGTATTAATAAACGCAACTGCAATTATTGGCGAAGGAACGGTGCTACAACCAAATGTTTTTGTAGGAAATAATGTAAAGATTGGCAAGCATTGCATCATTCATCCGAATGTTACCATATACGACAACACCGTTATTGGCGACCATGTGATTATACATGCAGGTTGTGTAATTGGCTCCGATGCTTTTTATTTTAAAAGAAGAAAAGAAAGAGAAGTACAGTATGACAAACTGGAAACTTGTGGTCGTGTGGTGATAGAAGATTGGGTAGAAATGGGTGGTGGTTGTGTGTTGGATAAAGGAGTGAGTGGTGATACGATTATTGGACAAGGAACCAAACTAGATAATTTGGTACACATTGCACATGGTGTGGTGGTTGGTAAAAACTGCTTGATAGCCGCACAAGTTGCCGTTGCTGGAAAAACATTGCTTGAAGACGAAGTAATTCTTTGGGGACAAGTAGGTGTAAATAAAGATCTAGTAATTGGAAAAGGCGCGCAAGTTTATGCACAAAGCGGTGTGGCATCCAGCATTGAAGGCGACAAAACATATTTTGGTAGCCCTGTTGAAGAAGCTAAGGCTAAAATGAAGGAACTGTATTGGGTAAAACGAATTCCTGAAATTTGGGCAAAAATTTCCAAGCAATAATTATTCCCTTTAAACTCATTCAATAAAAAAATGCAACACCAAAATAATTACGTAGCCATCATGGCTGGAGGAATTGGTAGTAGGTTTTGGCCGGAAAGCAGAACCAATCATCCAAAGCAATTTCTCGATATCCTCGGCACTGGAAAGTCACTCATACAATGGACTTACCAAAGATTTAAAAACATTTGCCCTCAACAGAATATCTACTTTATTACTAATCAACATTACATAGAAACCCTCAAAAAACAAATTCCTGAACTAGACACGAAGAATATTATTAGTGAGCCTTTTAGAAAAAACACAGCGCCATGTGCCGCTTATTTTGCTCATAAAATAATGGCTTTGAATCCCAATGCAAATATCATTCTTACGCCAGCCGATCATCTCATCATGGATGAACGAAATTTTGAACTCACATGCCATAATGCCCTTGATTTTGTTTCGAAACATGATGCCCTTCTAACTCTAGGCATAAAACCGACTCGACCCGACACTGGTTATGGTTATATTCAATATCATACCGACTCTGAAATTGAGAAAGTCTTTCGTGTAAGAACCTTTACAGAAAAACCAACGCTTGAGTTAGCTCAAACCTTTTTAAAGAGTGGCGACTTCCTTTGGAATTCAGGTATTTTTGTTTGGAATGTAAAAACTATTATGAGCGCATTGGAAAGATATCTGCCTGAAATGCACGATGTTTTTATGCAAGCGAAAGACGTGTACAACACTCCTGAAGAAACCAAAACGATTAGCGACCTCTATGCTCATTGCACCAATATTTCCATTGACTATGGTATCATGGAAAAAGCAAAGAATGTGTATGTCATACCTTCTTATTTCGGTTGGTGCGACCTTGGCACTTGGGAATCTGCTTATGATAATGCGGACAAAGACTATCTTGGCAATGCTGTTTTTGGCAATAATGTAATGGTGATCGATGCTACAGAATGTATGATAAAAGCACCAACAGATAAACTACTTGTATTGCAAGGCTTGGAAAAATTTATTGTCATTGACACACCTGATGTCTTGTTGATTTGCGAACGTAACCGTGAACAACAAATCAAAGAATATGTGGCTGAAGTGAAACGCAATAAAGGTGAAAAATTCTTGTAGTCCATGAACATTCCTTTCAAACATAGTGCCACCGGCACTACTATTTTTACGGTAATGTCGGGGCTTGCTACTGAACACCAAGCCATTAATTTATCTCAAGGCTTTCCCGATTTTCAGCTCGATGAGAAATTGGCTGCTCAATTGCATGAAGCTGCATTGGGCAACTTTAATCAATATGCACCCATGATGGGTTTGCCTATGTTGCGACAAGCTATTGCTCAAGATTTCTTGAAGAGATATTCAGTAGCCATTGATGCGGATAAAGAAATCACTATTACGCCCGGTGGCACTTACGGCATTTATACTGCCTTCACTTCTTTCCTTCAAAAAGACGATGAAGTGATTGTATTGGAACCTGCTTATGATAGCTACATTCCTAATATTGAAATGAATGGCGCAAAAGCAGTTTGTGTTTCTTTAGTGGCACCTCATTTTCAGGTAGATTGGAGTGCTGTGAAAGCTGCTGTGACTACCAAAACTAAAGCCATCATCATCAACACGCCACACAACCCTACCGGTGCTGTTTGGAGTAAAAATGATTGGGAAGAATTAGCTTCCATTGTCCGAGGAACAGATATGTTGGTGGTTTCCGACGAAGTGTATGAGCAATTGATTTTTGATGGACACCAACACTTTTCGGTTTTGCAACATGAAGAATTGCGCGAGCGTAGTTTTGCTATTTTTTCTTTTGGAAAAGTGTTTAATAATACGGGCTGGAAAATGGGTTATGTCATAGCACCCCCCACCCTCACCAATGCATTTCGCCACATTCATCAATACCTTGCTTTCTCGGTCAATACTCCTGCGCAATATGCCATTGCACAATACATGAATCAACCACAGTTGCCCAATGTTGGTGCGATGATGGAAAGCAAACGCAATTATTTTCTTTCTTTAATGAAAGATCTTCCTTTTACCATTCATCAGCCAGCTTTAGGAAGCTATTTTCAGCTGGCGGGCTATGAAAAAATAAGTGATTTACCCGATCTTGAATTTGCTAAATGGCTAACTCGTGAATATAAAGTAGCCACCGTTCCCATCAGTCCTTTTTACAAAAACAAAAAAGATGACCGACTGATTCGTTTTTGCTTTGCCAAAAAAGAAAGCACATTGGAAGAAGCAGTGGAAAGGTTGAGGAGAGTTTTGAACTAAAAAACACTCAGCATTTTTCCTTTATTCATATAGTCTAGGGTTCCATCATTGCCTTTTTTGAAAATTAAATGTCCTGTGGCGTTTCCCCTGTATATTTTTTGAATTTCAAATAAGCAAAGGGAGCCTTCTAAAACAAAAAAGCTGCCTCAAAATATTATGAGGCAGCTTTTTTGTAACTATTTATTAATTTCCTAATGATGATGATGTGCATCGTGTGCCTGTGGCAGCTTGAAGAACTCTTCTTCTGTCACTTCTTTTTCCACCAAAGAAAACTGAGTAGTTAAGAAATCAAAAAGACGAGCCGTTAGTATATTGCGGTAAGTTTGGTCAATAGTTTTTTCATCCTTTGCCATTTTTTGCAAATAAGTGTCCATCCAAGGTGCATCATCATCAGCACTCATGCCAAAATAGCCAAGCACATTTTTCTTGATGTCGAGCATCACCTCATCATAGCTCACTTGAATATTGTTTTCCTGCATCAATTTTCCAGAAATCAATTCCCAACAAATTTGATGTTCCATAGCAGGGTATTCTTTTTCCACCTCCTCAATAGACTTAGGTTTTTCCATGCCGTCTTTCATCCAACGCTTCAAAAAGTTGATAGGAAGTTCGACAGGTGTGGAGTGAACAAGCATTTCAAAAATTTCATCGTGCAATCTTCTCGTGCCTACATTGTCATATTCACGCTCCAATTCTTCGCGCATTTTAGCGGTGAAGACTTCTGTAGAAGTAATATCTGCATTTGGGAAAACCTGCATAAACAAGGAAGCATCCATTTCTGCAGGTCTCATCATTGCCACCTTCGATATAGTTAGTTTAAAGTTAGAATTTTCATCACCATGGTGTGCTTTAAGGTCATGAATCAAAGTATGAAGCCCTTCACCTTCAGCAACATCGCAAGGACGCACAAAAACCGATTCGTTCAGCGTTTTGTTCATCAACAACTTCTGAAGATTTTCAGGAAAACGATCTATGCGAACCACTACTTCTTTAATTTCAGTACCATCTGTCACTGTGCCGTTTTCATCGCAAGTTTCTACGTTTAAGGTAACAATTTCATCATTTGCTGTAATGGTATTCAACTCTTCACGTGTACCAAAACGAAGACGAGTTCTGCCAATTTCATTTTCTACAATTTCATCACTCACTTTTACTTTATATCTTGTAAGCGATGCTTTATTTTTAATAGAAGGAATGTCGAAAGTTGGCTTTAACCCAATTTCAAATTCAAATTCCATATCAGCGGCTTGGTTCATGTCCATGTTCAAGCGTTGATCGGAAATAATCATTGGTTGTGCAAAAATGTCAAGCTTTTCTTTTTTTAGGTAGTCTTCCAATTCTTTACCGGCAATACGAATTACTTCGTCATTGAAAACAGATTGTCCATACATTTTTCTGATTAATGCAGCTGGCACCATTCCTTTTCGAAAGCCAGGAACATTAACCTTCTTTGCATTTTGTTTCAGGGATTTTTCAAACCCTGGCCAGTAATCTTCTTTTGTGATTTTTACGGAAAGTTTATCGTGCAATGTGCCGATGTTTTCTCTATTAACCGTAGCCATTTTATTTTTTCTTTTGAAGTTAAAAAAACAGCCGATGCTGACACCGGCTGCTTGTTGTTTTAAAGTGCGGGCGGAGGGACTCGAACCCCCATACCGCAAGGCACTAGATCCTAAGTCTAGCGTGTCTACCAATTTCACCACGCCCGCATAAAGAGCGGCAAATGTAGGCAAATTTCTTTTTGAACAAATTGTTTTTTCAAGACTTTTCAGGTGAAAAGATATTTTCACGCTACGTCGATAATTGTTTTTTATTTTTAAATCTGAAAATAACAAACCGATTATGTTACAAAAAGAAAAAAGAGCTTCGATATTGGTAGTAGAAGATGAAGAAAGTTTGCGTGAAGCCTTAAAACTAAATCTTGAATTAGAGGGGTATGAAGTGATGACGGTTGATAACGGACCATCTGTTTTTAAAGTAATAAAGAATGAGTACTTAGACTTAATCATTCTCGACATTATGCTTCCGGAAATGGATGGAATAACTGTTTGTGAAACAATACGGATGCAACACAATGATGTGCCTGTTCTCTTTCTTTCTGCAAGAAATAGTAATGCTGATCGTGTTGAAGGCTTAAAGAAAGGAGGAGACGACTATCTTACAAAACCATTTAACCTTGAAGAACTTTTACTGCGTGTAGATAAGCTCATTATGAAAAACCGTCGTATCAAAGCTCCTCAGACAGTTGCCGATGTGTATGAATTTAAAGGAGGTAAAGTAGATTTTGGTGCTCACGAAGCAATTGATAAAGATGGCAATTCACAAGAGTTGAGTAAAAAAGAAGCTGCACTTTTAAAACTATTGTTCGAACATGAAGGGGAAGTGGTTTCAAGGGAATCAATTTTGCAAATTGTGTGGGGCTATAACGTTTATCCTACCACACGAACCATTGACAACTTTATTCTCAATTTTAGAAAATATTTTGAAGAAGACAGTCGAAATCCCAAGCATTTTCATTCGGTTAGGGGCATAGGCTATAAGTTCACTGCCAACTAATTTTCTTCAGAAATCTTGCTGAGTAATATTAAATTTGTACTTTGTCACCAAAACACGGCATCGTTATACCATGCGCAAAATTATTTTAGGTGTTTTCACCTTATCGTTGATATCAATCTCCTGTAGCAAGGACAAAAATTATACTTCTGCAACCATTGTGGATACTGGTGACATTTCACTAAATGGCTGTGGTTATTTAATTCGTCTTGCAGATGGGAGGGAAGAAAAACCACTTTATTTACCATCTTCATTTCAACATGATGGCTTAAAGGTTTTAGTAAAATACCACAATACCGGCATAATGGACACTTGTAGAAACATTCCTCCTCGTGAGTTTTATGACCAAGTTGTAGTTGACGATATCAAAAGAGATTTATAAAAATCAGAAAGCCCCGAACGAATCGGGGCTTTCTAATTTTTATGAAACGAAGTGTAATTACTTTTATTGTTGTGTTGCAGTATAAACTACGTCAGTAGCATAAGTACCAGCAGGATATGCGAAACCAGGAGTAGCTTTATACATTACAGAGAATGTTTGGTTGCCACCATAAGTTGCGTTAGAGATTAAGTTAGCAGCAGTAGCTGATAAACTGTTATAAGCACTTGAAGAG
>CAINUN010000069.1 GCA_903853805.1 uncultured Bacteroidota bacterium | reverse complement strand
CTCTTCAAGTGCTTATAACAGTTTATCAGCTACTGCTGCTAACTTAATCTCTAACGCAACTTATGGTGGCAACCAAACATTCTCTGTAATGTATAAAGCTACTCCTGGTTTCGCATATCCTGCTGGTACTTATGCTACTGATGTAGTTTATACGGCTACGCAACAATAAAAGTAATTACACTTCATTTCAATGATAAAGAAAGCCGGCATTTTAGTCGGCTTTCTTGTTTTTAGGTTGTGTGTTCAACAACTTTTCTTGTATAACTTTATCAATTTTGTTTTGCCATACAACTGGCTGCGATGAATAGCCTGTTTTACTCAAGGCTACAACCCAAACTTTATAATCCTTATTTCCTTTTAGAGAATCATAAAATTTTCTTCGCTTCACCAACAAACAAAAACTTCGGAAGGATGCTTGTGACGAATTGAAATGACGATAACGGGTTTTATACTTCGTTTTGTTTTTACCAACAATTCCAAAATGATTATTATGAAGCCGACTTACTTTCGTTTTGCCAGCACCTGATTCAATAATTGCGACACCCAAAATAACTTCATAAGGAATCTCAAATTCTTTTTCGAGTGACTTAGCTAGAGGTTTATACATTTTGATATATTCTGCCTCTTGAGCTAATGAATTAAAAGAAAATAAGAACAATAGGAAGCACATCATAATGACATAGTATAGTATTGTTGAAAACTGTTTACTTTCTTTCAATGACATATTAAAATGGACTTCCCTGTTAATAATCACAAGGTACAGATTCATTTTGACTAATATTTTACTGAAACAAACCCAAAAAAGAATCCTTGTGGACTTGTATGCTATAGTGTAAAACAATCGCATTTCTGCCTTGAAGGCTCATGGTTTTTCTTAGTTCAAAATCGCTTAATAGTAATCGAAGTGCTTCCAGCCATTCTTGCTGATTGGTTACGAGAAAACCATTCTTACCATGCTCAATAATTTCTTTGTTCACACCCACCGGGCTTGCCACCGCAGGAATGCCAAGGGCTAGGTATTGAATGAGTTTGAAGCCGCATTTTCCCTCGCTCCATTTGTCGGGCGTAAGGGGCATGATGCCAATATCGAAATAAAGTAAATCAGCTACTTCAGTGATTTCTTGCCAAGGAATGAATTGAAAATTGGGAAGCGCTAATTGAGGGTTTTTGTTGGCTATAACAGCAAATGTGAATGTAAATTCTTGGTTCAGTTGTTCGATAACGGGAATGATTTCATCAAGATAAACCAATGTAGAATGACTGCCCGTCCAACCAATGACAATAGTGTGGGGCTTTGGCGTTTTGGTTTGGTTGTGTGCATTTACCACGTCCACACAGGTAGGAATGAGCACCACTTTTTGTGCAAATTGACGCGCAAAAGCACACAAAAATTCATTGCCACCCACCACTTTATAAGACCATTTGCAAATAAACTTGACCTTCCAAAATGCTTTGAACCAAGCCACTAAATTGTTTTCTTTAGTAGTGTTAGGAATCCAAATAGCATCATCAAAATCGTAAATAATTTTCTTCCTAAAAACCTTTGCCAATAACCATTCAAAAACCGGAGGACCCAATGGTGCTGCTTCGCGATGGATGAAAATGTATTCATAGAAAGGGGCGTCGAACAAAACTGTTTTCCATCTTTTCAAATAACCTTTTACAATGCCTAATCCTTTTTGAAATGCACTGCCACCTTTATATAAAATGTCCCAAGTTTTTTCGTCAATAAAAGGAGCAATGGTGTAAGCAAGATTTTTTTCTTTTAAAAACTGCTCATACAACTCCACCCTAAAACGCTGCGAAGGCGCATGTTTTTCTGGGTAAGGAACGATGAAAAGAATTTGCTTGCTCAAGAAAAATTATTTAGTAGATGTTAGTTGATCGTAAATGCCAGCATACAAAGCAATGCCTTTGTCAAGTCCGTAAAATTCAATAGCTCCTCGACGAATAGCTGCAGCATCAAATGTTTGTTTGTTGATGGCATTTATAGCGCAATCAAAATCTACTGTTTTAAAATCAGAGACTACTACACCCGATTGATATTGGTTAACAACAAACTCAGTATCACCCACTCGTGCGTTGCACACTACAGGTTTTCCCATAGCCATAATTTCTCCTTGCTTTGTTGGTGATGAAGCCATTTTGGAGAAAGAAGGTTTAATGAAAAACAAACTGTAGTTCATGATGCTTATGTACAAAGGCACCTCTTTTCTAGCTACCGACCGAATAACAAACACTTCTTTTGGAATGTTTTTCTTTTGTGCTTCTTCCAATATCATAGATGCAGGTTCATTAGTGATAAAGAGAAAAATAGCTTTTTGTTTTTGAAGCACTGTTTTTAAATAATCAAGCATCTCAGTAAGCAAATACCAAGTACCAATAGAACCTACATATCCAATTATAAAATCACTTTGCTTTAACCCTAATGCAAAGCGTAATTCATCTTGTTGTAGATTGGTAACATTTTCAGCATTGAACAATGTTGTGTCCACACAACAAGGAATAACAGTAATAAGTAAAGGTTTTGATGTCAACGACCATGAATCGATTTCATTTTTAGCAGCATTGGTAAGAGAAATGATATGATCGGCTTCTATAAGAAAAACCTTTTCTTTCTTTTTAAAATAGTTGTAAATAATTTTGTACACAGGGTTAGAAAGACGCCACAAATTGCCATCCACACGTTCATCTGCCCAAAAACCGCGCATATCAAACAAGAACTTTGTTCCAAACTTTTCCTTCATACTCAAACCTACAAGAGCAGCAATATAGCTGCGGCAGTGAACAATGGAAAACTGATATTGATGATGAAGTGAGTAAGCCCTTTGGTATAAATGTTTGATGTCTTTTAAAGTAGAAATTACAGGTGGCTTTGCATGGTACATGATTGGTTGCCAATTGATATTGGCAGATCTACAAATACTTTCAATAATTGGTTTGAATTGTTCAAACCGTTCAGGCTTTTCACAACTCAACAAAGTAATTTGATAACCACACTTAGAAAGTCCACACAGATAAGGCAACACTTGAGATTGACCTAAAGAATCGGTCATGCCGTCATAAGAAATGTAGAGTGTGTTCTTGCTGCTCATGAAGATGCTTGATTTGTTTTTAGCCACCAATGAAGCACTACAAGCAGCCAAATTCTATTGTAGAGAAAATCTTCTCCTGCCATAAATCTTTTCACTAGATTTTCAACTTCATTAAAATGAACCACACCCAATTCTTCAACAACTTTTTTATTCAGAAAATCATTAACCAAAAAATATAGCGGACCACGCAGCCACTCTTTTAATGGAATTGCAAAACCACGTTTAGGTCTTTCGAAAATTGTTCTTGGAATCATTTCATAAAGCACTTTCTTCATCAAATGCTTTGTGCCGTATTCTTTGCTAATTTTTAAATGATAATCGAGATTTAAGGCAAACTCTACAATTCTTTGGTCAAGCAAAGGAACCCTAGACTCTAGTGAATATTGCATACTTGCTCTATCCACCTTCACCAATAAGTCGTCTTTGAGGTAATATTTCAAATCCCAATAAGCCTGTTGTTCAGCAGGATTACCATTGCTAACATCAAGGGTGTTAATAGTAGAAAAGTTAAACGTGCAATTTTTTATAAGCACTGACAATTCTACTTCGCTGAAGTAATATTGTTCTTGAGAAAAAATGTGTGTATGCAATCTATCAGCAGAAGGATAGTTAAATAAATTTCCACCACGCTTCATTCGATTACCCATTAATTGAGTTAATCCATGAACGGGCTTTCTAAATGTTTTGAAAAAAGGTTGCTGTAACCGATTAGCCCAAGTGTACATTCCATAGCCTTGAAAAAACTCATCACCTCCATCACCTGAAAGGACAACGGTAACATGTTGTCTTGCTAAACGTGAAACAAGCATAGTAGGAAATGCAGAAGAATCTGCATAAGGCTCATCATACACTTTCAACAATGAAGGAACCAATTCCATCACATCATTTACTGACACCTTAAAAATATGGTGGTCTGTATTTAAATGCTTAGCAACAGCGTCAGCATATTGAGTCTCATCATACTTTGCTTCATTGAAGCCAATACTAAATGTTTTTACTTTTTGCGAAGATAATTTTGAAGCAACGGCAGTAACTAATGAAGAATCGATTCCACCACTTAAAAAAGTACCGAGAGGAACATCACTAATCATTTGGTCATTTACCGAAGCAAAAAGTAAATCCTTGTATTGTTTTAAAGCTTTATTTTCATCCGAAATTCTGTTCGTTAGAAAATGAGACGAAGCCTTCCAAAATTCTTGAATAGATAACTTAGGATTGAGAGTTTCAAATTCACCATGGTTTCCTGATGGAAACTTGTAAACATTCTTGTAAATAGTTTGGGGTTCAGGAATAAAACCAAGATGTAAAAAGTTGGGAATGGTTTCTTGATTAATTTGAAGATTAATGCTTGTACTTCTACAATATTCATTGATAACCTTCAATTCAGAAGCAAAAACAAAAGATTGATTATCCCAGAAATAAAAAAGGGGTTTGATGCCTATCTTGTCTCTGCTTAGGTAAATTTTCTTAGTATCTTGATCATAAATTGCCAAGGCAAACATTCCGTTCAACCATGTAAAAGAATCTTTACCAAATTTTGCAAAAAGCTCAAGAATAACTTCAGTATCACCATGTGTTTTCCAAGTATGATGTGGCAACTTTTTGCTTAATTCTTTAAAGTTATAAACCTCTCCATTGTAAACCATGATATATCTTCCACAGGAAGAAGCCATTGGTTGATTGGCTCCTGTAGAAAGGTCAATAATGCTCAATCTTCTATGTCCAAGAATAACCTTTTTTTCTTCGTTTATGAAATAACCACCAGCATCAGGACCGCGATGCAACATCACATCAGTTGCTTGTTTCATCAACTGTTCGTTTACACCTTGCGTACTAAATGCACCAGCTATTCCACACATGATTGTTTTCTTTTTTGGAAATAAAATTAGGACAACAAGAGCAGTTTCAAAATGACTATACCTCTTTTAGTAAATAGACAACGAAAATCATTTTTCAAGCCGTTAATTAAATGATGTGAAGCTCTTGATTTCAATCCATCAATTGCTAAATGCAGGGAAATATAAGTGTCCCAATAAGAGGCAATTGATTTTTTGTAAGTTCCAAAAACGCGTTTTACTGCTTCGTCTTCAAAAGCGTATTTCATTGCCAAGTTTTTCCTTTGAACTAATTTTTCTTCATTGGCTTTTATTACACTTCTGCTATCATGTTCAATCAATCTACCAATTATATGGTCGTTGGTTCTTATTCCATAATGTGCTGCTAGTCTTATCCAAAATTCCCAATCCTCACTTGCTGAAAGTTCGCGGTCTTCATTAAAAAGATGTTTTTGAAAAATTTCCTTTTTCAAAAACACACCCATGCAACTCAATGGATTGCCTTGAATAAAAATGGTCACATCATTATCCTTGATGCCATTGATTGTCTTATTGACTTTTGTTGATGATCCTATCTCATAACCTAAATGAAGAAAGTAAGGTTCATTATAATCTTGGATAACATTGGCTGCTTTCTCTAGAGCATCATTAAATAATATATCATCAGAATCAAGAAAAGTAATGTAGTTCCCTTTTGCTCTAACTGCACCATAGTTTCTTGCTGCGGCTCGCTCTGCGTTTAATTTTTTATAGTAATGAAGTTTAGTGTCTTTTATTGAATTTAAAAGAGCTTCTGTGTTATCCGTACTTCCATCATCTACAACTATCAACTCATAAAATTCATATTTTAAATTTAAAAGCAAAGGAATATTCACCTCTAAGAAAGAAGCCCTGTTATATGTAGGAATGACAATGCTGAAAAATGGTTTAGTTGGATTCATACAATTTTGTTAGCGCTTCAATCATTTTATCAAGTGAATAATCTTCAGCGGTTATTTTACCATTATCAATTAATTGTTGTCGAAGAGTATTATTAGTCAACACTTCTTTCATGCCACAATATATAGAATCGCTGTTTTTATAATCAACAACCCAAGCGTTATGTTGGTGAACTAAAATATCATTTGCAATTCCAGATTTAGTAGCAATCATAGGTACTCCTGCAACCATTGCTTCAATATAAACTTGACCGAAAGCTTCGGAATGTTCATCAATTGGAGTATGAACAAAAATATTGAAAAGATGATAGGCGGAAGCAATCATTGGGTCAAAGCTAATGGTTCGAAAACGCTTTTCAGGAAGCTTAGCAAGTAATGCCTTTATTTCTTTTTCATAATCCCCATTGGCATTAAATAACATCAACACTGCATTCGGAAAATCAGTTAATAGTTTTTGAAACGCAGGGATGATAAATTGAACACCTTTCCATTCTGTAAACCTAGAGATAACGCCAACAATTGGTTGAGCATTTGCAAGCTCATACTTTTGTTTTAGAGTAACTATTGCACTGTTATCAACTTTTTTGAAAGTTTCGAATAGAAAACCATGGGGAATGAGTACAATTTTCTCTTCTGAAACATTTTCCCATTCAGTAAGTATGTTTTTAACAGGCTGTGAAATGGCTATGATTCTAGTAGCGATTTTATTAAACCATTTGTCCCAATAAACTCCTTTTGGAAAATAAACATGATGCAATGAACTATGATGACGGGTATATATTCTTGTTTTAATTCCAGCAAGTTTAGCTGTAAACAAACCAAGAACACAAGCTTGTTGTAAATGGCAATGAATTATATCAGGTTTGCTTTTATTTAGAGTTACATACAATTTTAAAAAGGCACTTATCCAATCTTTTTTCCCACGACATTGAATAGTTTGAACTGGAATTTTTCTATCCAAAAGAAATCTACTTAAAGCAGAATCTTTTGGATTAAGCAAAATAAAGCTCAAGCTAATTCTTTGCAAATCTACATGAGTTGCTATCCACTCAAAAGCGAGTGCCCTATCAATATCAGAAATGATGTATGTAACTTTCTTTGACAAATTATTCTTCTTCCGTTTTCAGTTTTTCTACTTCCCTTTCTAATGATGCAAATTTCCCTTTCTTAATTAAATAATCATCTAACAACAACAACAGCATTATCAAGAAAAATGGTTCACCAAAGTAGCGCCAACGTTCGCCTGTAAAAAACATAACGGTTAATGCTATACTTATAGCTGCTGGCAATAAAATCATTGCTTCTGTTGGCCATGTTTGTGATTTTCCTCTAACAAAGGTAGTTTGCAAAAAATGTACACAAAAGGCAAAAAATGCAAGGTGAAGGATTATTGAATATATATTTATGCGATGGTTGATAAAATTCCAAGGAAGAAAATAACCTGCAACTTTTCTTGCAATTAACTCCACTTCTTTCATTGGGTTGTGCTTAATCCAACTCAAAGCAACATGTTGATAGGCATCAGCTTCCACCAACTCTGATGCATTATTTGGAATAGGATTTTGTAAAAAAACTGAATCAAAATATACTTTGTTATTCATATATACAGCTGGATACCAGCTACCTCTTGCAAAAGGATTATGTCCCTGAAAAAATTCAAATTTTGACTGTGTGCTTAAAGTGTATTTACCAAAATATTCTTTATTCTGTATGAAAATGGGAATATGAACAATCAACAAAAAAAACAATGATATTAGAGCAGACTTAGATATAGTTTGAATATAGTTTAATTTATTCCTAAATGCTCGAAACAACGTAATACAAATTAAAAAGCCATAAACTGCTGCGTAAAACATCAATAAATGTGGTCGAGTTAATGCAGAAACAGCTGTGAGCAGTGGCATTAGCCAAAAACGAGAATTTGGCAAATCCACTTTTCGCACTTCACCTAAAACAAAGTAAAAATTAATTAAAAAACAATATAGCGCAACATTTTCCCAGGTATCAAACCATCCAATAAAAATAAATACTGATGGAATTAATATATATGCCCAAGTTCCCACTTGAATGGTCAATTCATTTAGGTCTAATATTTTTAAAATCTTGTAGAAAAACAAAACACTAAACGGAAAAACAAGTGTCTTTAAAATGCACATTATTAAACCAAACCAATGCAAATAACTCTTCGGAATGTCATCAATAGTTTCCATTTTTTTCCCAGATAGGTTTTCAGCCAATCTCAATCCAAATACATGGTTCATGATTTGTGCTTTTGGACGAAATGCCGTTACATACAAACCAGCATCACGAACCCGTGGCCGACCAAAACTATGAAACGGAGAATCGGTCATAATTTTCCCATACTTGTTATAATAGAAAGCTGAGCGAACAATCTCCATTTCATCGCCACTATATTGCTCACCAAAATTTTGTTTAAAACTTAACTTGTAAACTATTTTGTCGTTTTCATAATGAAACATCATGAAGCCGATGACGGATTTAATGACAATCAAAAACACTGTGATTGCTAAAAAAATGCGAACCTTAAGTGGTTTCATACGCTTTGTTTGTTTATATTATTATTATTTTTAAATTCTTCCTATCAACTTCTTGGTAACCAATTTCCAAAAACTTGCAGAAAGATAATCCGAAAACTGAGATTCTTGTAGAAACTTTGAAAAATCATGTTTTGCTACTAATTCTGTAAAGCTTTTTCTATTTATATTCATGGCTTCTTCATGCCACTTTTTAGCATCTTCGATACCTATAAATGAAATAGAATAATCTCTAATTCGTCCAAAGGCATCTATGATAGCACTATTTTTAGTAAGCATAGATTTTGATTCATTGCCATCATGAATATTCCAAATGCCAGTTATTTTATTATCTAAAAAAACTTTTCCATTCAGAGCAAGTTTAAGAAGCGATTCTGAATCAGCAGTTATATTATTATATTTATAAAAGCCTATTTCTTTGGCTTTCATAGCATTATAAACAGTGGAAAGATGTCCAAAAAAATCATTTTTATGAAATCTTTTGAAATATTCTTTTCCATCCATAACACCTTCTGACTTATCTCCTAAAAGCTTGTGTTGAAAACGAAATTCGCTTCCCTCACCTTTGCTCATGATGCATGATTGATAGAAAAGTACACCTACATTTTGTTTTATTTTTTCAATTGCTCGTGAAATAAAATGACTATCGCAGAAATAGTCATCCCCATCAAGATTTACTATATATTCTCCGGTATCTAATTCATATAAAAGTTTATGATAGTTAAATGCTCTTCCAATGTTTTTTTCATTTTTAAAAACCCTAACCTTTTCACTTTCGTATTTTTTCGCAACTTCAAAAGTATTATCAGGACTGCAATCATCTAATACCACAATTTCCAAGTCTGTATAGTCTTGTTGTAAGGCACTTTCAATGGTTTTACCAATGAACTTTTCCTGGTTATATGTTGGTATTTGAACAGTAACTTTCATGGTTTCACAACTTTACTTTTTCAGGAAAGAAAATGCCATTTGCAGTTATCACTAAATCATAAAGCTTGTATCTCAATCGTTTGGGAAGCCATTTCCAAAAATCTTGGTCAATGCTTTTTATCCAAAACGAACGACAAAAAACTAAAAATGCTTTTGCTTTAAAACCTTTTGTCATGTTTCTTCTGTTTCCAAATATTGGTTCGTAAATTTCAGGGCGTTGTTCCAATAAAACTCTTCCCGCATGATAATATCCCCTTGTTCTTTTAATATTATAGGCACATGAGTTTTTTTCTAAATGCCATGCACAAGCACTGCTATTGTAATAAATAGGAATATTTAATTTCGTTGCGCGAATAGCTAAATCATAATCTTCCCCATCATTCAAAATTATATCAAATCCATTTGTTTTTTCAAATGTCTTTTTGGACAAAGAAAAATTGGCGGCAGTAATAAATACCTTTTCTTTAGGAATAGGTTGATTATTATAAATTTCTAATTCTTTAGCCCAAGTTACGCTCAAGTTTGCTCTAAAATCTTGATAGTCAGTACCATTTTTTACTGGAATATCAATAGCAGCAGCCGTTAGAATAGAATCATTATGTTTTGTATGGTGTTCATTATGAGCATTCAACCAATTAGATTCTGGCTTCATATCATCGTCCATAAATACCAACAAATCTGATTTGGCAACTTTTGCTCCCGAGTTTCTAACACCTGCTCTTCCTTGATTTTCTTGATCAATAACTTTAAAATTATTTAAAGAAAATTGGTAGTTGTTAAGTAATTCAACAGTATTATCAGTAGAACCATCAACTACCACAATAACTTCATCGGCTTTGAAATTTTGTTGTTCCAAAGCTTTGAGTGCAGTCATAATTTTATGAGCCCCATTGTAAGTTGGTATGATAACCGCTACAGTCAAGATGTTAGCATTTTTTTAAGTTTTTGTATCAACCATATTTCAGTCTTTGTAAAATTTCTTTCAAGAAATACAGGCTCGTATTGTTCCATCAATTTTGTTTTACTCCCAAAGCTTCCTCCCATGATGTGAACAACCTCTGTCTCGGCACAAAAATGAATTTCATAACCCAAATTTTTAATATCCCAACACCATTGCATATCTTCAAAATACATGAAGTAAGAATCGTCCAATTTCTTTTGTGGAAGACTATCCAAAATCTCTCTTCGAAACATGAAATATGCGCCCCAAACCCAATCTGCTTCAGCATTTTCGAGATGGTTGAAAAACGCACCTAAAAGCAATTTCCCGGCATTTTTTTTCGACATCAATTTTTGGATTCGAAATAATTCTATCAACAAATATTTGGGAAAAGGAAACCTTTGGGCAACTGATTGGTGCCTTCCATCTGGAAAAATCAACCGCGCGGAAACAACACCAACCTGTGGTCTTCCTTCCAAGTATTTGAAAGTACTGAGAACTGAATTTTCTCTTAGGTAAGTGTCACTATTCAGCAACAAAATATACTTTCCTATAGCGTAGTTATTACCCAAATTATTGCCGCCTGCAAAACCCAAATTTTGCTCACTTAATATAAGTTTCACTTGAGGAAATCTTGTTCTAAAATCTGCTTCATTGAATTCTTTTGAAGCATTGTCCACAACAATAATCTCGTAGGAAATACTATTAGTGAATTCAATTACTGAACAAACACAATCACACGTAAGTTCATAAGTATTATAGTTGATAATGACGATTGAAACATCCATTATGTCATCTTAATTTTATTGAAATAATGTTTGATTCTTGAACGCCAAACTGAGTTTTCTTTGCTTAGTTTTCGGTAATCAATTTTGAAAGGTGGGTTGATTTTTAAATTGGCAACCATTGCTGGTATGTCTTTACCCTCTTTCATTTCAAGTCGCTTCCATATTTCAGGATGAATAGGATGGAAGTTGGTGTAGTCTTTGAAATTGGATTCATTCAATGATTGCCATCTCTTATAATATTGCATTACATCAAAGTCTTCTTTGTGTCCCCAATTACTAATCTTTTGAAGAATTTCTTGTTCGCTTCTTGCCCATGATTGATGCAAAATGACAAAAGGTGTTTTGATGTTGAAATAACCATTTCTTCTTCCAAAGTCATAATGAGGAAATCTTGTTGCTATTGGAATAAACTCCAGTTCTTTTTCATCTTCAGAAATAAACAAGCAACCGTTTTTCACTTGCTTGTACATCGTATACCAAGGGCAAGTAATGTTGACTTTCTTATTGGATTTATATTGTTTCAAGTAAGCTACAAACCCTTCGAAATCAACAAAGAATTCATCTGTATCCAATTGCAAATGCCACCCACTTATTCCCAATCTTGAAGATATCAGCTTTCGTTGACGCACTTCGTTTTCCATCGGTGTTAAGTCTGGTTGATGAAAATCATCTTCGTAAATATCGATGATGTCTCTTGTGTCTATCTCTTTCACAAAAGCATAAAATGCAGCATCATTAATAGTAAATTTCTGTTTTGTCCAGCTCATCCTTTCTTTATCAATAGAAAGACAAACTTTATCAGCATAAGGATAAATAAGCGGCAATGAAATTCTGAGAAACTCCCAGTCATATGCTACGCAAAAACCAACTTTTATTTCATTGGATTTAGCCACCTTTCAATTGTCTTTTTAAGTGGTATATCACATCTTTAATAAACTTTCCGTCACTCAAAGGTGCTTTGAATATTGCTTTTGCAGCCCACACATAACCTTCACCATATTTGTTTTCATTCAACTTCTGCACTGCATTATCACGAAGCGTTAATACATGGTTTTCAAAAACTTTTGGCAGTTCTTCTGTCCATTTTTTGACTATGGCAATTTTTTCATCAAGCAATTTTTTTGAAAAACCATCATTGAATTGTTCTTTTAAAAATTCGTCAATGATTTGCTTTTTAATCCTGTACCAGTAATGATAAATTACCGTATCACAAGTTTGCAATTTTGTTCTTGTTTCCAAGACAATAGAAAAAGCATATTGTTCGCTGGCATGGTTTTTTGTTTGTGGGTATGTCTGTTCTGTCAAAGCATATACATCCGGTAGAAACATTGCATGTGTTCTGTGCAACATCATCACACCTGCATTCCATGAAGAAAGTTTTGGGCTGATTGTAAAATCAGAACCATCTGTAAGTTTGAAACTGTTTTGTTCGATATGTTTGAGATAAGCTTGAAAAGTAGCTCCACCAGGCAAAGGAAAATTTTTCATCTCCTCAAAATGATATTCATGTAAATGCATAAAACTCATTTCAGGTGACAATTTTTTCATCAACGGCATTGGATCTGCAATGAAAAAAGCATCAGAATCAAAGTAGAGCAAATCACCTTCGGAATTCAAAAAAGACTCTTCAATCAAAGCTATTTTCATGCGATGGAGAAAATCAATTTTCCCACGCATCAGCTTCACTTTTTGAGGTGTCAACAACATGAATTTCACTGGAAGTCCTTGAAGATATTCTTTGAAATATTCAGGCTTGTCAGTAAACAGAAAAACCTGTGCATCCATCTTATCAATTGATGTATGTGCAAAGAAACTGAGAATAGCAAGAGTAGCTCGTTTCAATTCATATTCTTTCCCAAAGGATTGTACAACAAGATTGACCATGTTCTTTTTTGAAAATTATCCTTCCCAATCAACAAGACCAGTGCCTGCCCAATGGCCAAACGTAGTCATGTCTAATTTTGGTTTATCCAATTGGTTCCAAATCTTAATCATGTTCCATAGACGGATATCATCAAACATAAAAATTGGTTTGGTAGCAAATTTCACTGTTTTGAAATTGTCAATAAACACTTGTTCTTGAATACCATCTTTTGCTGCATCGATAAAAATAAAATCAGCCATTTCAAGCAGAGATCTGTATTTATCCATCACCGAAATTTGAGTAAGGTCTGCAATTTCTTGAACCAATCTACCATCAGCAAAATCACCGTCTTGCAAAATGCAGTTTGAAAATTGTTTCCATGGAACGATGTCAAATGAAACAATTTTAGCATCAGGTGCTAATACTTTTTTCATTGCAAGAGAAGAATAACCTGTCGCTGTCCCGATTTCAATAATCAACTTTGGTTGAATGACTTGAACTAAACCTGTAAGCAGCTTGTAGTGTTCACCGGGATTCATGTTTGGCCAGTGTGGATATTCTTTCATCTTGGAAACAATATCAGTGTGGTCAACTGAACGTGCTTTTTGTGCAGCTGTTAACCCAACATCTAGTAAACGATCCGTTGGGTATGCATTCCATGATTCAGTGGGAACGATTACCGAAAGTTGTGCACCTGGGATTTCATTCAAAACAGGAAAATGTGTGTTTTGATTGCTGTTGTTGCCAAAAATTTTGTTGAGGATTCGTTGAATCATTTGGTTTGATTTTGTTGTTACTAAATTTTTGAAGGACTTATTTTTTTCCATGCTTTTTGCAAGGAAGGACTATCAAAATAAAACTCTAGCATTCGGAGCCTTACGGCAGGAATTATTTTTGAACCGCTCCAATCAATATATTTTCTTTTTTCAGGAGCTGGTGAATTTTTAAGGTAGTAATGATACAATGTTCTGAATCGGTTTTTTGAAATGCAACTCCAAGGTCGTTGCAAAGTGAAGTGTAAAATCACTTTATCTTTTAAAAAAACTTTTTGTTCATTAAACGGTAATGTTTGCGGGATGTAAGAGAATAACACATTGTACTTATACGCCATTTTTTCCCAGTTATCCTTCAAAACAACATTCAATGCGTCTTGATCAACATACACAATTTTCTCAGGGAAATTATTCAAAAAATCAAACGCCTTTTCAGATATTTTTTGCTCTTTCCAAATGTTTAAGTCCATCAACAAGACACCAGAGTTGAAATAATTACCAGTTCCTTCAATACCAATCTCTGCATGATTAATAACATAGTTGTCATACACTGCACCAACAGGGTGATGATGTAATGGATGTTCATACAATTCTTTTAAATCATTGACAACCAACGTATCAGTGTCTATGTATAATAAACGTCCAATATTAGCAGGAACTAATTGAGGGAAAAGCAAACGATAATAAACAGCATGCGTCCATTTGTTGACTAACACAATGTTGGACAACATGGATTCGTCAATAGTGTAAAAGAATATTTCGTGATTGTGGCGATGAACATAATCTTCAATTTCATTCAATACCAGCATATCTAGACCTGTAGCTATGGCATGAATAACAATCTTGTTCTTTCGATTATAGTCGAAGATAGAAGCGGCTAAAGCATAGAAAGGCGACAAATAATTATTGTCGAAAGCAATGCCTAAGTGAATGTTTATTTTGTTTGTATACGCAGTCAAGTCTTGTTTGTTTCGTTTGTTTTATATCGAAACGGTTAGTCAATTTTTTTTGTATTGACATCACCCTCTAATAAAATACGACCCCAATTTAGGGTAGGGTGTGTCAAAAATGTACTCACTTTGTTGTTAATAACATCTACAATAACAGAATTGGTCAAAATTGCAAACCAACTTGCAAAAGGAACTGTGAAGTAAAAGTCCATTTTGTATTTGCCTGATCGCAATTCTGGCAATTTGATTTTGTAATTCATTTCATAAACACCCGGCTCTAAAGTTGGTGAATCATTTCTCACAAAATTAGAATAGCTGGCAACAAAAAAATCATCAGCTTTAAAATGAACATCTAGTTCATAAGGTGTTTTTATTTTCAACGCCATTTTCACATAAATATTCAACTCGTCTTTTTCCAAAGAAAATGTATTTCTATCATTCCCATTAACACGTAATTCTACAATTTTCAAGTTCTCAGAAAAATAGTGAATACAGTCCACCATTTTTTCTTCAGCAAGGTGTTGAGATGAGTATTGTTCAATGATATCGTTGATTGTTCCATCACTAACAAGTTGACCATTTTGTAAAAGAATTCCACGTTGACAAATGGCTTTCAATGAGGGAAGGTTATGACTTACAAACAGTACTGTTCTACCATCATTCACGCTCACATCTTTCATTCGCCCTAGACATTTATTTTGAAACTCAGTATCACCAACTGCAAGTACTTCATCCACAATCAAAATCTCAGGTTCTAGAAATGCAGCTACAGCAAATGCCAAACGTACATACATACCACTGCTATATCGTTTCACGGGCGTATCTATATATCTTTCAACGCCTGCAAAGTCAACAATTGCATCAAACTTTGAATGAATTTCTGACTTAGTCATTCCCAATAAAGCTCCATTTAGAAAAATGTTTTCTCTACCCGTGAGTTCCGGATGAAATCCAGTTCCCACTTCAAGCAAAGAAGCAATGCGACCTTTGAGTTTAATATTGCCTGTTGTTGGTTGCGTAACTTTTGAAAGAATTTTGAGTAGCGTAGATTTTCCTGCGCCGTTTCTACCAATTATTCCAATCACTTCTCCTTGCTTCACATCAAAACTAATGTCTTTCACCGCCCACACAAATTCACTATCGCTTTTCTTAGTGCGGTCATTTACTTCACCTACTTTTGCAAAAGGGTCTTCTTTACCACGCATTTTTGCCCACCATCTATTAAGGTCATGGCTTAAAGTTCCTGTTCCTACTTCACCAAGTCGGTAAAGTTTGCTTATGTTTTCTACTCTGATGTTCGTTTGACTCATTGTTTGTTTTGGGTTTATACCGTGTCCATGAAACTTCTTTCCACTCGATTAAAAATAATAACCCCGAAAAACATGACCACAAGCATAAAAAGAAAACTATAACCCAACATCATCCAACTAAAAGTTCCAGTTCCTAGAAAAGAATATCTAAAAGTTTCAATTATTGAAGTCATTGGATTTGCTAAAATGAAGATCTTGTATTTTTCACCTATAGTTGACAATGGATAAATAACAGGTGTTGCATACATCAACAGTTGAACGCCAAAAGTCAAAAGAAAAATCAAATCACGATACTTTGTTGTCATTGCAGTAATCACTAGTCCAAAACCAAGTCCTAACCCACCCATGATGATGACAAGCAGCGGAAATAATAACATTAATACATTGGGATGAACCACAGATGATGTACCTAAAAAATACCCCCAAAAGCAGAGAAATAAAGCAAACTGGATTGCCAATTTTACAAGATTGGAAACGATAATGGAAAGCGGCATTACCAAACGAGGAAAATATACTTTACCAAAAATTGGGGCATTATCTTTTAGTACTGTGGCAGTACGGTTAAGACATTCTGAAAAATAATTCCATAGTGTGATGCCTGCAAGGTAAAATAACACCATTGGCAAACCATCTGTTGAAATACCTGCAATCTTTCCGAAAACGAGAGTGAAAGTGAGTGTTGTTAATACTGGTTGTAAAAAAAACCAAACAGGACCCAAAATGGTTTGTTTGTAAGTGGCTACAAAATCTCTTCTTACGAAAAGCATAAGTAAATCGCGGTATCGCCACACATCTTTTAAGTGTAAATCGAGAAAATGGGTACGTGGTTCGATGACCTCAGTCCAATTTTCGTTTTGTTTTATTTCTGCAATTTCCATTGACTTCAAAAAGTTGTAAGTCGTGATTTTATTTTTAAGGGCAGTTCACCTTTTGATGAACTGCCCTTAAAAGTATTAAATAACAGCTATTTAGAAAGAAACTTGTTCTTATTTTTTAAAGAAAGAAAGAACATTGTTGTTGTTAGTGCTTGCCACCAACTGTGCTTCATAGCTCTTATTCGGGTTAGAATAATAACCGTATTTCCTTAGATACTCAACATAGTTGAATACAATTTGAGGATTATCAATCTTTCCTTGTTTGTGTAAGTTGTCAAATTCAATTACATCTTTCTTAAAGGTAACTGCTTGACGAGTGACAAGAATATTCATGCCTGAAAACTTAGAAAGAATCAATGCATCCGAAACAAAATTGATAGGAGCAGTGTCGAGAATTACTACATCAAACATTTCGCTCAATTCCTGAATTAACTGTTTGGTTGAAGGATACGACAACAAATCGCCAGGATTCGCAGGAATTCTTCCGCAACTTGCAACATATAGGTTGGAGTGAATACCTGAAGTTCGAATAATATTCTTCACACTCGTATTTCCAGACAAATAATCGCTTACACCAACGGTATTATCGAGATTGAGGATTTCTGCCATTCTCGGGCGTCTAAGATCAAACTCAACAACAATAACACGCTTAGTACTTAATGCGAGAATGACTCCAAGATTTAATGCTGTAAAGGTTTTCCCTTCTTCCATATTTGAGGACATAATGGAAATAATTTTCTTCCCTTCAGTAAACTCTGAGTGTTCTAAGTTAGCTCTCAACACACGGAATTGTTCTGCAACACTTGTTCTTACTCCAGGATTAATTGCTAATGAATCATTGCGCATTTCAGAGTTAGAAACTTTGCTAATTGATCCTGCAATTGGGATACTAGTAATAGAAGTAATATCACCTTCATTATAAACTCGCTTAGACAATAATTCGCGTAAGGCAAGTAATAAAATTGGTAGCAACAGTCCAAGTAATAAGGCAAGTGTTAACACAGCATTTTTTATAGGACTAATTGGTAAACTTCCAGCATAAGGAGAAACCAACAATCTTGCTTTTGTAGATTCATTATAGCCTTGTAATTCGTTCTCAATTCCTTTTTGAAAGAGATACAAATACATGTTCTGAAGCACATCATAACCACGTCTTACCTGACTAATCTTACGGTCAACGGTAGAAAGTGTTTTGGCATTATCAAGGTTCTTAGCTTCATTACGTGTAGTAGTAACAATGTCAGTATCCACGTTTTCTGTAATACGCTTCAATACATCCAAAATCCTACGTTTCAAATTCTCTAACTCAACTATAGTTTGTAGCAAGAACGGGTTTTCAGTTCCCAATTCTTGAACTTTTTCTTGAGTACCAAGACGTTGAACGAGAGCATTGTATTGAGTAACTAACCCTATTAAAATTTGGTCATCAATGCCAATCGGTACTAGGATTTGATAACTACTATTGAGCAACAAGTTCCTCAAGTTAATGAGTGCTTTCTTTTTAGAGTAAAGCTCATCCAAATGATTCTTTACAACAGTTTGTTCAGTAGTAACGTTAGCGCTTTGTTTTTCTGGGTCGGCAACAATGTTATTAGTTGATTTGATATTTTCTACGCTTGAGTCAATCCCATTCAAACCGTTCATCAAGTCGGCTTTATTTTTATCAATAAAATCACGAGCAGCCTGGGTTGATAATCCGGCACTTCCGGCTTTTGTTCTTAGATAAATTCTAATGAGTGTATTGAGAAAATCAACTCCACGAGCAGGAATGTTATCAACATATGTTAGATCAACCACACTAGTTCTTCCGTCAGGGGATGTAACTTTATAATCGCTCATAATCGCCTGAGCAACACTATTCTTATTGCGGATCTCGACTTTTATTTCATTAAGTAAATAACTCTTATCATCCGACTCTGGATTATAAGTGTATTTAATTTTAAATCTTCCATATGGTCTTTTTATCCATGTGTCGTATAGGACATCAGTTACACGTTCCCCTTCCTTCATATCAAAATGACCATCTGTAACATACTTAAGAGATAAATCAGAATACGTCCCAGTGTAACCCGCTGTGTCAAAAACAATCTTTATAGGACTATTTTTATAAAGCTCTACTTGTCTAAGTTTAGTAGCAGCAAAATACTTAATGTACAACCCAAGGGTGTCCACAGTTTGCAATACTAAATCTTCGGAGTGTAGCGCATTGATTTCGTTATAGAAATTTACGGGTGTTTTCTTAACGATGTTAAGCTTGTCCAGTATCTCCGTACTGTTTGTCTCCTCTTGATTGTCAACAAGAATAGTACCTTTAATAACATACTGTGGTTTGGCCAACTGTAAGTATATGAATCCTATTATCAATGCTAAAAGCAGAGATAATAAGAACCAATACCAGTGTCCTAGCATGGAACCTATAAGGCGCTTGTAATCAAATGTTACTCCACTCGATTTGTTTACTTGCTTCTTATTGACTAATTGATTATAATCCATAATTGGTCAATTTTAATTTTTGTTCATTAATGAAAAGGCAATAATTGCAGCTGTAACTGAAAGAACAGTTGCAAGAACCGGTAAATAGAACCTCACAAATATATTGGCAGTATTCTCTCTTACAGCTCTGCCAGCCTGTACATATACTATATCATTTTGCTTCAATACAAAATAAGGATTAGTAAAAACGTTGCGACTATTCAGATTAACAGTTGCAAATTCTCTGTGTCCATTAACCTCTCTAATCACCATTACGTTATCTTTTCTACCAGTTAAGTTAATGTCACCGGAGGCAGCTATAGCTTCTAAAACATTCATTCTATGATTTGGGGCAATAACCACACCCGGATATCTAACCTCACCCATTACCGTAACCTTGTAATTCAAAATACGAACTTCAACTACAGGATCCTTTACATAATCTGATGCCAAACGGTTAGCCAATAATGTTTTTATTTCTCTAAGAGTTAACCCTGCAACTTTCAATTTTCCAATAACAGGATAGTCAATATACCCATCAGGATCGACTAAATAACCTTTTAGATTTGATCCTGAATTACCACCACCCGAACCCTGACTACCACTGGATGGTGTTAGGTTATACAAAATACCACCTTCATTAAATATTCTAACTGGGTCTTTAGACGTAAAATCAGAGATACTTGAAATCTCTACAGCAAGAATATCGTCTGATGCAATTAGACTTTGTTGGTAAGGTGGAATTGGTGTTCGTACGATAGAAGTATCTGTTCTCCTATTGTCTTTAAAATACAGGGTTTCTCGAGGCACATTACAAGCACCTAAAGCGAGAAAGCCCAGTAAGATTAGTACAATTTTATTCCTCATAACGTTCCTTTATTATCATTTTGGAGAGTAAAAATGTCTTTTAATAAACACTTGTGGTATTTCTTTTACAAGATTTGCAACTCATTAACAACGTCTGTTAAAGGCTTGTAAATGAACTTTTAACGATGTTTATGCACAGCTGTGGAAAATAGAAATTGAAATTGGAGGCGGATTAGATCTTTTAGGGCGCCAATCTTCTCTTTTTCCAAATAGAACGGTCAAGAAAAAACTGAATGCGATCGTGCATTCGGCTACTGCGACCTTGCCAAAACTCAACTTTTTCAGCAATTACCCGAAAACCACCCCAATGCGGGGGCTTAGGAATTTTACCGTCTTTAAACTTCTCTGAGTAATATTGATAATTTTCCTCAAGAATATCACGGTTTTCTATTTCACTACTTTGTGGCGATGCCCAGGCACCAATTCGACTGCCTTCTGGTCGTGATTCGAAATAGGCTATACTTTCTTCTTCTGATATTTTCTCTACCCTGCCTTCAATTTTTACCTGTCTTTCCAATTCATTCCAAAAGAAAACGAGCGCAGCATGCGGATGTGCAACTAAATCTTTTCCTTTTCGGCTGTTATAATTGGTAAAAAAAACAAACCCATCATCGTCGACGGCTTTGAGCAATACAATTCTTGCATGTGGCTTTCCGTCTTCACCAATAGTGGCCAAAGTCATAGCGTTGATTTCATTCACCATGGCATTGGTTGCTTCACCATACCAATGTTTAAAAAAAGCTATGGGATTGTCACCGGTTTTTTCTTCATCAAGTGATGATTGTAAATAATCGGTGCGGGTGTTGGCAATATTATAACCGTGAGACGAAGACAATTTAGGTTTATTTATCTGTCCTTTCGCCCAAGTATTTTGCCATTACATAAATAATTTCAATGGCTAAAAGCAAAGCAAATACATAAACTAGAATATCGCCAATTCCATATTGAACGGCATCATAAAATTTGTTTAATAACAATCCTTTCATTGCGGGACTTTTTTCTTTGTGGTGCAAGATAAAACATTGGCGTGAAATGAAATTGGTGGTTTTTGCCGATTTTGTTTTTATTTTTCGGGATATTTTCAAGAATTGTCCATCAAACGTCATATTCCTTTCCTCAAAGCGGTGTATTGGTATGCACTAACTGCTTTTGGTGGCCCTCAAGGTCATATAGGTATGATGGCTCGCACTTTTGTGCAAAGAAGAAAAGACCTTTCAGAAGAAGAATTACTGGAGTACAATGCTTTTTGCCAAATGTTGCCTGGACCTTCTTCCACACAAACGGTGATGCTCATTGCCATGAAAAGAGGTGGCATTCCTTTGGCGCTTTTGACCCTCTTGATTTGGGTGTTGCCAGCTGCTTTTATCATGGGCATTTTTTCTTTTTTGTTTTACTACATCAACATCAAAGACATCCAAACCAATTTGTTTCTTTTCGTGCAACCCATGTCGGTTGGTTTTGTGTTTTTTGCGGCTAATAAAATGTTGAAGGGAAGCGTAAAACACCTTGCAACGTGGGGCATCATGATTGGGGCTTTAGTCATCACTTTGTTGGTACACTCGCCTTGGGTCTTTCCTTTGGTGTTGGTGGTTTCGGGTGTGGTGAGCAACTTTAGTAATAAGCGTATTCCTGAATCACAAGGCAAACCGCAACCCGTTTCTTGGATCAATCTTTGGCTGTTTGCTTTGGTGTTTATTATTGCCGGTATTCTTTCCGAAACTGCGCGTATTCATCATTGGGAAATGAGAAGGATTTTCAACTTGTTTGAAAACTTTTATCGCTTTGGTTCTTTTGTTTTTGGAGGCGGACAAACCCTTCTTCCCATGATGCTTTATCAGTTTGTGGATTTGCCAAAAGCTCATGGCTCTCAAGCGCTTCTTTCTTCTACCGATTTGCTTTCTGGTTATGGATTGGTGCAGGCAGTGCCCGGTCCTGTTTTTTCTATATGCAGTTTTGTGGGCGGAATGGTCATGAGTCCTTATGGTTGGGGGTGGCAGTTTCTAGGTTGTATAGTAGCTACAATTGCTGTTTTTACACCAAGCACCATGATGTTGTTTTTTCTTTTCCCTATCTATCAAAACTTACGTCAACATGCCATCATCTTTCGTGCGTTGGAAGGCTTTAATGCAGCAGTAGTTGGCTTCATTTGGGCTTCGGGCATTGTGTTGTTTCAGGCACTTAACTTAAACCCCACTCATTTTAATTGGATGAATCTTTTGGTGGTCATCGTCACCTTTTGCCTATTACGATTTACCAAAATACCTGCGCCCTTTATTGTGCTTGGTTGGCTGATAATGGGGTTGATGATGAACTTGGTGAATTTGAGTATTTAATTCCTTTTCTATTTTGTAAAGTGGTGAAGTCGCAAAGTTGTAAAGGGTGGATTCTTTACGCCTATGCGCCTCTCCGACTTAGCGGTTTAAGATTATTTTCTCGCTCTTCACCAACTCCATCATCACCGCCACAAAGAGGATTTTTTCATCATAATCTTAGTTTTTAGAAAAATAAAGGCACTCTTTCCAAACAAATAATTAAAAACAAATACTTTGCCTGCCTTTTTCTAAAAAAAACTATTCATCCACGTGGATGGAGCGCATTCCGCCGAAGGAACGAAGGCAATCCAAATGGATGGAAAGCATTCCTCGGAAGGAACGCAAGCAATCCACTTGGATGGAAAGCATTCCTCGGAAGGAACGCAAGCAATCCACATGTATGGGAAGCATTCCATGGAAGAAACGCAAGCAATCCACATGGATGGGAAATCTTTTTTATAAATGGCATAAAAAAGCATCGGGCGATTTTCCCAAAGCCCTCGTCGACTTTAATGGGGTGATTGATAACTACAACAATATGCTGAGTAAGAAAACGAGTAAGAAAGATGGAGGCACCGCGCCGCCTCAACCGAAGTAATTTTGTAGAGTAGTGTATGAGATGTGTGCATTTATTAAAAAACAGAATAGCTGCGCATCACGCAAACCTCGCTAGCGTATAATTCGACTTTCCTTTTTGAATGAGGAGGTAACTGCCGTTCAATAACTGTGTTTCTTGAATCTTAAAATCAATAGCGGTCACCTTTTCTTTGTTCACACTCAAGCCGCCGTTTTGCACCATTTTTCTTGCTTCGCCTTTTGAAGGAAAGATTTTGGTTTCGGCAAGAAAAGTGAGCAGGTCCATGCCTTCGTTGTGCAAACTTTCTTTAGGATAACTCACTTGAGGCACCCCATCCATCACTTCCAACAATTGTTTCTCGTTTAAAGATTTAAGTGCTTCAATAGGCGCTTGTCCGAATAGAATTTCAGAGGCTTTTTGAGCAAACAATAATTCTTCCGCACCATGCACCATCAAAGTAATTTCTTCTGCCACTGCTTTTTGCAATTGACGGAGATGAGGTCCTTGTTGGTGGGTTGCTATCAGTGCCAAAATTTCTTCTACAGATTTGAAAGAGAAAGAAAGGGCAGACTTTTCAGCATCCACATCACTCAGTTTCAACCAATATTGATAGAACTGATAAGGAGAAGTTTTATTGGCATCGAGCCAAATAGTACCGGTTTCGGTTTTGCCAAACTTGGTGCCATCGGCTTTGGTAATCAAAGGACTAGTAAGTGCAAAGGCATCGCTACCACCCTTTCTACGAATGAGTTCTGTGCCCGTCACAATATTTCCCCATTGGTCGGCACCGCCCATTTGCAACTTCACATTTTTATGTTGGTTGAGGTAATAAAAATCGTAGCCTTGAATGAGTTGGTAAGTAAACTCGGTGAAAGACAAACCTGTTTCCAAACGCTTTTGAACAGAGTCTTTAGAGAGCATATACCCCACCGTGATGTGCTTACCAATATCACGGATGAAATCGAGAAAAGTAAAATCGCGCAGCCAATCATAATTGTTGACCAACTCAGCACAATTAGGTTTTGAAGGATCGAAATCGAGGAATTTTTCCAATTGCTTTTTCTGTGCTTCACAATTTTTGGCAATCGTGTCCATGTCCAGCAAATTGCGCTCTGCCGATTTCCCTGAAGGGTCGCCAATCATGCCTGTAGCACCGCCCACCAAGGCATAAGGTTTATGACCTGCCAACTGAAGCCGACGCAACAAAGTGACCTGCAATAGATTTCCGATATGCAAACTGTCGCCTGTTGGGTCGAAACCAATATAGCCCGAAGTCATTTCCTTGCTTAGTTGTTCATCGGTTCCGGGCATTACATCATGCACTAAGTTTCTTGCTTTCAGTTCGGCAATCAGATTCATTCTATAAAAAATTGTGAGCGACAAAAATAGGGTTGAAACTGCAAAGAATGCAGAGAGATATTTATGCCTTAATTTTAAGACCTCAGAAACCATCATTGCATGTTGAAAAGGCTATCCGTATTGCTTATTTTTTGTTTGCTGTTGTTACAAAACACCACAGCACAAAACAGAATTTATGTGAACGAGTATTTGAACATTGGCGTTGGTGGAAGAGGATTGGCAATGGCAGGTTCGCAAGTCGCAAGTACGAATGATGCAATTTCGGGTTTTTGGAATCCTGCGGGTTTTGTTCATTTAACTAATGAAACTGAAATAGGACTGATGCACGCAGAATATTTTTCAGGAAATGCGAAGTATGATTTTGGCAGTATTGTGAAAAAACTGAAAGACCAGAAAAGAGTAGTTGGGTTTTCTGTGTTAAGATTTGCGGTTGATGATATTCCAAACACTATTGATTTTATTCAACCTGATGGCTCGTTTGATGAAAGCAAATTAAAATCGATGTCGGCCGGCGACTATGCTTTTTTGTTTTCGTATGCACAGCCCGTGAAACTATTTAAGCATCAAAAAATAGAAACGAGCATTGGGGGCAATATGAAAATTATTTACCGTCACTTAGGAAGCATGGCCAATGCTTGGGGCGGTGGTATTGACTTTGGCATTCAAGCAAAATACAAACAATGGATTTTTGGCGCTATTGCAAAAGACATAACAACTACCTACACCGCTTGGAGTTTTCACCTAACAGAACATGAAAAGCAAGTTTTCTTTCAAACAGGCAATGAAATTCCTATCAAGTCCTATGAAGTGATGCTGCCAAGATTGAATGTTGGCTTTGGCAAATACCTATTTAAAGCTGGAAAAACATGGCAACTACTTCCTGAATTAGGATTAGACCTGACAACTGATGGAAAAAGGAACACGCTCATTTCGGGAAAAACGATAAGCATTGACCCACATCTTGGCTTGGAAGTAAGCTATAAGAAAACCCTATTCTTCAGAGCAGGTGTTGGCAATATTCAAAAAGTAAAAGACGATAACGATACCACCAATCAAAAACAATACACCATTTTCCAACCCTCATTGGGCATAGGCTTAAAGATTGATAAACTAGTGATTGATTATGCATTCACAAGTTTGCAAACTCAATCGAATCCGTTGTTAACCCACATTGTTTCCTTGCGTTTATTGTTTGATAAACCTAAATCATCAGCCACAAAAACCGAAATGAAACCAACTACCATTTCCAATCCGTAATGAAGCAAAGACTACAATTTATTTTCAGTTTTTTGATTCAGTTTTTTGCCTTACAAGCAATGAGTCAAACCTATGGAAATGAGTGGATAGATTTTAGCAAGACATACTTCAAAACAAAGGTTGGTAAAGAAGGTGTTTATAGAATACCATTGTCCACATTACAAGCAGCGGGAATTCCAGCCAATGTTACAGGTGCACAATTTCAAATGTTTAGAGATGGTGTAGAGATTCCTATTTATGTTTCGAACAATGGCGTTTTGAATAGCAACGACTATGTTGAATTTTTAGGAAAAACAGCTAGTGGAAAATTAGATAAAGCGCTTTTTGTAAAACCTGAATACCAATCAGATGATCGGATTTGTTTGTTTACCGATTCAGCAACCTATTTTCTGACTTATGGCAACAACACCAATCATTTGAGGTATTCATCGACACCCAATAATATCCCCACCAATCCACCCACACCGGAACCTTTTTGTTTAGCTACTGTTGGCAATTATTTCACTTCCACATTTATGCCTGGAAGAAAAGTAGTTCCGGGGTTTGAAATTCAGTCTTCGGTTTTTGATAATGGAGAAGGATATGTTGACCAAAAGGTTTTAAGTACAACACCAATTCATTATTCCCTGCAAACACCGAATGCAATTGCAACAACCTACAATGCCCAACTCAACCTTTCCATTTTAAGATATTCTTACGACAACAATCCAATTTCCTTTCAGATTTCAATCAATGGAAACCTAATAACAGATTCAACTATTGCTGCGGATGCAACTAAGCATTTCAGTTTGAATGCTAATTCTACCTTGTTCAACAATTCCAATGACATCACCATAACCCCTGGCGGAACAAGTACTAGTGATTTTTATGGCATTTCTTATTTGGAAGTAGTTTATCCTAGAAATTACGATGTAAGTGGTTTGAATTATTTCTCTTTCAAACTTCCAGCAAATAACAATCAGCAATACCTAGAGTTCTCCAATTTCAGCAATGGAAGTTCAACTGTAAAACTCTACGACCTCACCAATAATAAATGGTATTTGGGTGATTTGACTGTAGCTGGGAAAGCACGTTTTTATCTTGATGCTTCTTCAACAGAAAATGAATTTATTCTCTATTCAGAAAACAGTGCCAACATCAATCAAATAACTTCTTTACAATCGGTCAACTTTATTGATTATAACCTAGCAAACAATCAAGGAAACTACATCATCATCACGCATAAAAATTATGAAACCATAACCAATGGTCACAACTATATACTTGATTACAAAAACTACCGAAGTTCTATTTCTGGAGGGAATTACAATGTTATAGTTGCCGATGTTGAAACTTTGTATGATGAGTTTGGTTATGGTTATTCAATGCATCCACAAGCGATTAAACACTTTTTGCAGTTTGCAAAAACTCAATGGTCAACAACTCCAGAAAATGCTTTTCTCATAGGCAAAGGGTTGCTTTATCATAAGATTCGCAATTACCTACAGGACCCTACTGCTTATCCTTACGAAGGGGTTGTTCCAACCTTTGGCGATATTGGTTCTGACATTGACTTTGTAAATTTTTTGCCACAAAAAATGCAAGCAATGAATGTTGGCAGACTTTCAGCTTGGACAACACAAGAAGTAGGCGATTATCTTCAAAAGATTTCAGATTTTGAAGCGGCTTTAAAAACAAATACCAATCCAACTCATGAAACGGATTTTTGGAAAAAGCAGGTCTTGCATATAGTTGGCGGAAAAACTATTGGAGAACAAGATGCACTTGCACAAACCATGTCAAATGCAGCAGGCATTATCAGCAACATAAATTTCGGCGCACAAGTAACAACTATCAAAAAAAACACGACCGTTCCCATTGACCAAATCAACAGCAAAGCCATTGACAGTCTAGTAAATAATGGTTTGTCAATAATAACATTTCACGGTCATGCCACACCTAATGGGTTTGAATTGAACCTTAATAATCCAGAGCAATACAACAGCGCTCCAAGATTACCTCACTTCATTGGATTGGGATGCGATGTTGCACAGATTTACAATCTTAACTCAACATTGAGAACTGTAAGCGAACGATTTATTAATGCAACTAATGGTGGTTCGGTCAGTATGATTGCTAGTAACAATCTTCAATTCTCTGATTTTCATGCAAAATATTTACCAGCTTTTTACCAAAGTATTTCATCTAGAAATTATGGCAAAACAATCGGCGATCATCAACGTTTTGTTTATGATAGTTTGAGAACATTTAGCTTACTCAATGCTAATAATTACGATACCGATTTTTATTATTTCCACTTGGAAAGTTTGTTTTTAGAAGGGGATCCAGCTACAAAAATATTCAGTCCTACTTTACCCGATTATCATGTTGCTAACAATAGTATTACGAGCATTCCATTGAATGTAAATATTGCTCAAGATTCATTTACACTCCGCATTGCAGTTTACAATCTTGGAATGGCAATGAACAATAATGTTAGTCTGAAAGTAGTGCATTTAAATCCATCAGGCATTACAAACCTTGTTCGAAAAGTTTCATTTACTAACTTATATAATTCAGACTCTTTGTTGATAAATGTCGCCGTTGATAAAGTCAATGACCTCGGACTCAATAAATACAAAGTAACAATTGATGACGATAACGGTATTGATGAATTAAGCGAAACGAATAACACTGCTGAATTTGACTTATTTATTTACTCCGACAATCTTGTTCCAGTATATCCAAATGAGTTTTCAATAGTTAATCAGACGCCAACTTTGAAAGCTTCAACGCTGAATCCATTTAGGAGTTTAGCACGATATAAAATGGAACTTGATACAACAGAGCTTTTCAATAGCCCTATAAAAAAGCAAACATCAATTATAAGCATCGGAGGAGTAATAAAATGGACTCCAAATATTGTTTACAAAGACAGTACGGTTTATTACTGGCGTGCTACTTTGGATAGTTTGGTAAATGGAGATTACCAATGGTCTGGCAGTTCTTTTATTTATCTTTCTAATGTCAGTTCCGGTTGGAATCAATCACATTATTACCAGTATTTGAAGGGAGGATTTTCTAAGCTCCATATGGATGCAGATAGATCTTTTCGTTTTTCAAAAGGAAACAACACTGTGAGCGTTTCCAATGCTGTTTATAGTGAAGATGGAACAACGCCATGGAATACTGCTGATTTTGCAAAAGTGATGTTTAATGGAACAGATGTTCAGCGTTTGGGTTGTCAACCTTGGGATGGAACCATACAAATTATGGTGTTTGATTCTGCAACAAATGCTATGTGGCAAAATAATCCACAAGGCTCTTCTGGGGCTTACCCTACTTGCCTCATCAACCGCAATGTTTATGCTTTTGAATTTCCTGTGGCTAATAAACAGGGGCGAGACAATGCTGCACATTTTTTAGACAGCATTCCTACTGGCAATTATATAATGATTCGCAACCTCATTAATCTTGGCGCATACACCCCTTCTTTTGTTGATGATTGGAAGCCTGATACTTTGAGCTCAAATCCTTCGCTTTACAAATCAATGCAGTCTCTTGGTTTTAATTTAATTGATTCTTTTACACAGAAACGCATTTTCATTTTCTTCCGTAAAAAAGGTGATAATGCTTATCCAGTTTATCAGAGTTACGGCAACACCTTACAAGATACTTTAGAACGAGAATTTGTTATTTCTTCTTTTGGGAAAAGCGGAAATATGACTAGCACAATCATTGGACCATCTTTACAATGGAAAGAATTGAAATGGAGAATAAGTGCTAAAGATTCTATTCAACATGATTTTGCATCAGTTACAATTCTTGGGATTGACTCAAACAAAAATCAAGTACAACTTTTAGTTACGAATTCCATAGACACTTCTTTAAGTTGGATTGATGCCAAAAAATATCCAAACCTAAATATCGTTTGGCATTGCAATGACACAATAAATCTTACAAGTCCGCAGCTTGATTTTTGGCGTGTTTTGTTTGACCCTGTTCCTGAAGCAGCTTTGAATCCAGCTGCTTATTTGAGCTTCAAAGACACTTTGCAAGTGGGACAAAATGCAAACCTTATTGTTGCTGTTGAAAACCTTACTGATTTAACAATGGATAGCATGTTGGTGCACTACAAACTGATTGATGCGAATAGTGTTACTCATAATCTAGGTAGCTTTCGTTACAAAAAACTGAGCGGCAATGATACGCTTCATGCAAGTGTTTCTTTTGACCCCAAAAACTATCCAGGTACTAATGTTTTATTCGTTGAAGCCAATCCAGACAACGACCAACCTGAACAATATCATCCTAATAATTTGGGCTTTATTAAACTCAATGTGACTGTTGATCAAACCAACCCTTTGCTTGATGTTACATTTGATGGAAGGCATATTCTCGACCGAGATATTATTTCTTCAAAACCTTTTATTCAAATTGTTCTTCGAGATGAAAACAAATACTTGAAACTTGACGACACAAGTCTTTTTTCTTTAAAAATAAAATACCCAAATGACATTAATGCTTTTCGCAACATTTTGTTTGATGGTGTGACCACTAAGCTCATTCCTGCAAATGGAAATAAAAATGAAGCTAGCATTGAATATAAACCCAATTTCACAGATGATGGCATATATGAACTTGTTGTTAGTGGGAAAGATAAATCTGGAAATGTTGCTGGTTCCAATGATTATAAAACTTCTTTCAATGTTGTTTCCAAATCAACAATTACTAATGTTTTTAATTACCCCAATCCCTTTTCAACATCTACAGCATTCGTATTCACATTAACTGGCTCTGAAATACCGACTCAATTCAAAATTCAGATTTTTACGGTTTCAGGAAAGGTAGTTCGAGAAATTATAAAGGAAGAATTAGGTGCCATTTATATCGGCAGAAATATCACAGAATATAAATGGGATGGTAAAGACCAATTTGGACAAGTGCTTGGAAATGGTGTTTATTTTTATCGTGTAATTACTTCAATTAATGGGCGTGGAATGGAACATAGAAACGATTTTGAAACCAATTCTTCAAACAATAATACAGACCGATTTTTAAAAAACGGATACGGCAAGATGTATATTATACGCTAGATATTTTACCTTTGATTTTGTAATTCAAAAATTGTTTTTACCTTTCGCTGTATTCTCTTAAAATTTAGTGATTTGAAACGGATAATTACGTCTTTATTGTTGTTGATTCCATTTTTTTCTCAAGCTCAATCTCATCATGAAATTGGTGTTTTTGCTGGCGTTAGCAATTATTACGGAGACCTTCAGGACCAATGGTTCCCTTCCTACGGATATAAGCCAAACGCTGGTATTATTTATAAATTTTTTGTTCACCCTCGTGTTGGTTTTCGATTTGGATGCAACTATTCAAGACTTACAGCGGCCGATAGCCTTTCGGATATTCCTGTAAACAAAATCCGCAACCTACGCTTTGAAACCGGGTTGTTTGAAGTTCACGGAGGAATTGAATTGAATCTACTTGCTGTTGACTGGAACCGTGCCAAGGTAAGCCCTTATATTTTTGGTGGAATAGCTATGTTTTATACCAACCCTTATACTGATGGGATGAAAGGAGAAAAGGTATTCCTAAGACCATTAAGTACTGAAGGCCAAGGGTTACCAACTTACCCTGATAGAAAGCAATATAACTTAGTGAACATGTCTTTTCCAGTTGGCGGTGGCATGAAATTTTTTATTGGTAAAACTTTAATGGTTTGTACTGAAGTTGGTTTCAGGTACACCACTACCGACTATATTGATGATGTTAGCCGCTCTTATGTTAATGCAAAAGACCTTTTTGATTATCGTAGTCAGCAGGCTGTTGATCTTTCTTTCCGAAGTGATGAATTACCCGGCGGCGAGGCGACTCCTTATCCTAATTACGGATTCCAAAGAGGTGATAGTAAGCGTAATGACTGGTATTGGTTTGGCGGTTTATCTGTATCGCTCTATCTTGACGCTTTTGGCAATGTTCGAGATTACTGGCAGTCTAAATGTCCAAGATTATTTTGGTAGAAATTAGTACAGTGTTATTTTCTCTTTAGCAAAAATTAATCCTTCTTTAAAAACTTCTACAACATAGTTTCCCTGTGGTAATGAGGTATTGATTTGAATTTTGCCAGCAGTAGCAATAAGATGCTCTGTTTTAAATACTATTTCCCCTTTGTAATTGATGACACTCACATCTATATCTCCTTTTACTAAAAAAGGATTCTTTAAGTAAATTTCAAATGAACCCCTATTGGGATTGGGTGCTAAAACAATATTATCCATAACAAATGGAATTGTTTCAATTTTCACAGGAGGCTGAGTAATATGTCTTGGAGATTTCCACATTCCACGACCAAATGTTGCCGCCCAAATTTCATTAGTGTAATAATTGACTCCTAAATCATTTACAGTAATACATGGCAACCCAGTATTGTACAATTGCCATGTATTCATACTCGTGTCTCTGAAATAAATAGCAACATCAGTTCCAATATATTTCGTCCCATTAGAAGAATCAATTACTATACAATTGACCGGAATATTTGGAAGACTATCATTTTGCAATGACCATCCGCTCCCAATGGTGTATTTAGAAACTTTGGCATTTCCATATCCACTGTAAGTCACCCAAATCGCATCTTCGTTCCATGGGTCAATAGCAATGTCTGAAATAGTTCCAGAAAAACCAGTTGGAAAGCCATTCCAATTTTGACCATAATCTTTAGTGTAATTAATTGTACTTGTACCGCCTAAAACAACAATCATATGTTGATTTAAACATGTTGTTGCTATCCTTTTCAATTGATAACCACTTGTAGGAAAGTTAGGAGAAATATCTGTCCAACTATTTCCTTGATCAGTTGAAGAGAAAAGATGGTCATAACCTGCAAATAATATTTGCGGATAAATAGGGTGTATAACAAAAGGAGTTACCCATGCACCAGAAGGGTTTCCTGGAATGTTATTGCTGATGTTGGTAAAATTGTTCCCACCATCGGTCGTAATATTAATATGTCCATATTGGCTTGAGGTATAAAATGTAGAAGAGTCAGAATAATCTAACTGACAATCCATTCCGTCACCACCAGTTAGTTCATTAAATACTCCTGACAATCGGACTCTTTTAGTACCATTATCTTGTGCTCCTCCAATTACAAAAGAGGCATTGTTAGCAACTGCATTTCTGTAAAACTGAGTAATTCCTAATCCATTTGACAAATCATTCCAAATCAGGCTTGACGGACTGGTGGTTCTATAAATTCCGCCATCGTTCCCTTCAAAGAGAGTATTTTGCATTAATGGGTTGAATCCTAAAAAATGTTTATCAGCATGCACCGTTTTGATACCAGGAGATCCGTTATACCACTGTGTTACTCTTGTCCAAGTATAGCCCCCATCCAAAGATTGATAAGTATTAACACCACCAATTAAAACTTGATTAGCATTTGTTGGGTTTATTGTGATACATAGGTCGTACCAACTTTGCCCACTACAAGTTGTAAAGCTCAAGTTCAAAGAGCTACTTAAGATATTCTTAGTACAAGAGGTATCATCACCAAAAATCCTTGAAAATGTTTGTCCAGCATCAACCGAATTATAAACACCAAACAATCCATTTGTACTCGATTTAGCAACAACAGCTTTAACAGTTGCTGGGTCAATAGGTGAAACTGCAAGAGCTATTCTTCCACCATCTGAAAAACTCTTAACAATGGTCCATGTCATACCTCCATCAACCGAACGAAAAATATTAGCGTTTCCATTCCCATTAGCGGTAGCATAAATAATATTAGTGTCTGTAGGGTTGTAAACAATATCTTTAAAGTTACCATAAGCAACGTTTACCCAATTGTGCCCTCCGTCAAAAGATTTTATTAGGTTGTAGTTGGTGGCTATAAGTAAAGAATTTGTATCCACTGCGTTTATGAGTAATTTATGGATAAGCATAAAATTAGTGACATCGAACTTTAAACCAGTAGTGTCCCAAGTATTACCGCCATTTACAGATTTTAGTAGCCCAACGCTATAAGTATCGCTACCATCATGGTCTCCTGTACAAAGAAAAATGGTGTTAGGATTCTGAGGATTGTAGTCAATATCCGAAACGCCTAATACAGGTAGATTATTATATAGAGATGTCCATGTTAAGCCAGCATCTGTCGTTCGCCATGCACCTCCGCCAGCACTTCCAATTATGTAAGTATCTGAGTCTGTCGGGTGAAAAGCAATTGTGTTGATTCTACCAACTCCATTATATCCTCCAGGTGACGATGTAGGACCTTGAAATGTCCATTGGCTTTGGTTACTTGTAGTTTTAAGTTGAAGTTGAGAAAATGTCCTTTTAGCATTAATCCATTCATCAAATGTTTTCACACCACTTACAACATTTCCATTTTCGTCTAAGTGATTTTCTTGGTAGTATAACCACCGTCCAAAATGATAATTGTCGTCTTCTTCAAGTCTAGATGTTCCCTTATTATCTTCTTTTAAGCCATCTATATATTCTTTAATTTCCTTTAAATTTCTCGTATGTTGAAGCGCATCATTCCATTGTTGTGCATCAATGTCATTTTGAAAAAAAAACATAAGTGTTAGGAAAAAAATCTTTTTCATAAGGATCAAGAATTAGGGCAGAAGCAAATCTGGCCTTTTTGTAATTTTTTTTATTGATAAATATTCCCAAGCTTTATTATTCATTTGAAAAAAAAGGGCAACTTTTTCTTTAGAATTTCTAACGGCATTAGGCATTACATCTTTACTTTTGTAAATTGGAATGATAATTAGACTATCACCTTGTTTCATTTCCGAAAGATCAATATCCTTTTGTAAGGGAGCTTCGTCTGATGCACGGTTTTTTCTAGTAATCTTTATCACTTGAGTGGTCATCCAAGTATTGCCATTTCTCCAAAAAATGGATTGAGGAGTAATATTATTTTTCCAGATCAAAGAAAACTCAAATTTAGTTTCTACCGCTGCTCCTTGCACACCAGGGAAAGTAGTCTGCGAAGTAGCATCAAGTAATAATGCCAGTTGTTTATAGTTTACAGTACTTTTTTTCTGTGCAAAGGAACAACCAAAGGTTAAGGCAACTATAAAAACGAACAAAAAGAGATTCAACTGTCCTTTCATAAATAAAGGTTGTAAAAGTAGGGGATTGTAATTTGTAAATATAGCCTATTAGAAATTACACAAACTGTAGTTGAGATGTTAACTATTTATAAGTCAAAAAAAGCCACCCATAAGGGTGGCTTTGCGGACCGGACGGGACTCGAACCCGCGACCTCCGCCGTGACAGGGCGGCATTCTAACCAACTGAACTACCGATCCTTTTTCAGTTTGGGCTGCAAATATAAAGACATAAGTTTCAAAGCTGCAAATATTCTCTGAAATTATTTTTTCGCTGAGTATTACTGAGTATTAAAAGCCAACACTTTCACGCATTTTGCACTTACATTTGTCCCTCTAAAAAAAACAACAACATGCAGTTTTTAGATTTTGAAAAACCGTTGGAAGAACTATTTCATCAAATGGATAAGCTGAAAGAAGTTCATGCTAAGAATGACAAAGTAGATGTTTCTAACGCAATCAAAGAACTAGAGGATTCTATAGAAATTACCAGAGCTAAAGTTTACGAACATCTCACCCCTTGGCAACGCGTTCAATTAAGCAGACATCCTGAACGACCATATACACTTTTTTATATTAGCCGATTATTCAACAATTTTGTTGAAATTTTTGGTGACCGACAGGTGAAAGACGATAAAGCAATGGTGGGTGGCATGGCTGAAATTGATGGAATACCCGTAATGGTACTTGGTCAGCAAAAAGGAACCAACACAAAATCTCGTCAGATGCGCAACTTTGGAATGGCTAATCCTGAAGGATATCGTAAAGCGTTGCGTATGATGAAACTGGCTGAAAAATTCAATCGTCCAATCATTACATTAATCGACACTCCTGGTGCTTATCCAGGCTTAGAAGCTGAAGAACGTGGTCAGGGAGAAGCAATAGCACGAAATCTATTTGAAATGACCAATCTTAAAGTACCAGTTATTTGTATCATCATTGGCGAAGGGGCATCAGGTGGCGCATTGGGCATTGGCATTGGTGATAAAGTAGCTATGCTTGAAAACACTTGGTACACTGTGATTTCGCCTGAATCATGTTCCTCTATTCTATGGCATAATTGGGAAAATAAAGAAAAAGCTGCGGAGCAACTCAAGCTTACTTCCACTGACATGAAAGGCTTTGGATTAGTGGATGATGTCATCCCTGAGCCATTGGGTGGTGCTCACGCGAAACCAGATGAAATGGCAACTATTCTTAAACAATATATTCTTGGTGCTTTAAAAGAATTAACTCCTATTAATGCTGATAAACGCATCAACCAGAGAATTGATAAGTTCTCAAAAATGGGCTTTTATGAAGATCAAGTTGCTCATTCTTAATTATTCTATTTGCGAAAGCAAAATTTTTAAATAATGACACACAAATTTCAAGGTAGTGGCGTTGCCCTTATTACCCCTTTTCATGAAGATGGGAGCATTGATTTCCCTTCACTCGAAACGTTGATTCATCATGTTATTGATAATGGTGTTGATTACCTCGTGGCTTTAGGAACAACTGCCGAAACACCAACACTTTCTACAAAAGAGAAAAAAGAAATATTGGCTTTTGTAATTGAAAAAGCAGCTAGTAGAGTTCATGTAGTTTGTGGCATTGGTGGTAATAATACCGCTGAAGTTTTAGCTCAACTTAAAGAATATGAACTAACTAAGGTTGCTGGTTTATTATCTGTAGTTCCATATTATAATAAACCTATTCAAGAAGGTCTGTATCAACACTTCAAAGCTATTGCACAAGCAACGGATAAAGACATCATTCTTTATAATGTGCCAGGAAGAACAGGGGGAAACATGCTGCCTGCAACCTCGCTTCGCTTGGCAAATGAATTCAAAAACATTATTGCTATAAAAGAAGCCAGTGGGAGCATGACCGCTTGTATGGAATTGGTACAGGGTGCACCCGCTCATTTTGCCATACTTTCCGGTGATGATGATTTGGTTTTACCACAAATTGCTATGGGGATAAAAGGGGTTATTTCTGTTGCTGCCAATTGTTTTACCAAAGATTTCACCAACATGGTAAATGCTGCATTGAAAAATGACTTCGAAATTGCACGCCATCTACACTACAAAATGCTGCAAGGCATCAATCTACTTTTTGTCGAAGGAAATCCTGGAGGTGTTAAAGCAGTATTGAGTGAAATGGGCATTTGCAAAAACTATCTTCGATTGCCATTAGTGCCTGTTTCCGAAGGAACGCTCAAAAAGATAAAGGAATATCTTTCTTAATGACCTTAGGTAAAAACTGGTTTTAAAAACTAACCTTTTTTATTTCCGATTGAAATGTTCTATTTTTTGATAAGGATAAAAATCAAGCGGGATAAGTTTTTCAAAAAACATTCACCGACATTTGCAATCTTCATTTAAACTAAAATTAGAATTATGAATAGCCAATTTGTAACCGTAGGAATGAAATTTCCCGACTTCAACAAAAAATCTGTTGTTTCCATTGAGAAAGGAAAAGAGTTTCAACAAATCTCCAATGCCGACATGAATGGAAAATGGGCGGTAATGTTTTGGTGGCCAAAAGATTTCACTTTTGTTTGCCCTACCGAAATTGCTGAGTTCAATAATAACTTTAGCAACTTTCAAGACCGGGACACACTTCTTTTAGGTGCTTCAACTGATAGCGAATTTGTTCATGCAGCATGGAGAAGAGAACATGCCGACCTTCGCGACCTTCGCTTCCCTATGATTGCAGATACTTCCAAAAGCCTTGCTGAAGAATTAGGCATTCTTACTGGTGGAGATAAAGTTGCTTACCGTGCAACTTTTATTATTGACCCAGAAGGAATTGTTCGTTGGGTAAACATCAATGACCTATCTGTAGGAAGAAATGTTGCCGAAGTTTTGCGTGTTTTAGATGCACTTCAAACCGACGAACTTTGCCCATGTAACTGGACAAAAGGCGAAGAAACACTTACACAACAATTATCTAAAGTCTAAATAAACCGAAAGTCCATTCTTCAACAAGGATGGACTTTTTTCTTTTATCTCAAAAAAGAAAAAATAATGAGCATCATACAAAACGAAACCATTGCCAATTTCTTTAACGAACTCGGGATTCCGGCAACTCACACAAGCTATCCACTCGAAAAATTAGTTGCTACCGACAGTCGTTTCCTTCGTGATCTTAAACTCAATGTGGCAAGTGTTCTTAATAGCAGCAACTTCACCAAAAAAGAAGCCTATTTACTTGCGTTTGCAGTCGCCACCAATCAAAAACACGAAGTCCTGCAAAATGCCTTTGAAGCCCTTGCCCGAAAAGAAGAAGCTAATGATGCGGACATTGCTGAAACCATTGCTTGCACCGCTGTGATGAACACTAATAATATTTTTTATCGCTTCCGTCATTACACTGTGGGTAATGAATACTATGAAAAAACGCCTGCCGGCTTGCGGATGAATGTAATGATGAATCCGGTGTTGGGTAAAGAGTTTTTTGAATTGATGAGTATGGCAATTTCTGCGGTAAACGGCTGCGAACGCTGCGTAGCTTCTCACGAAAATTCTGTGAAAAAACATGGTGCTACCGAAGCAAGAATTTATGATTCCATTCGTTTAGTTTCTGTTATCAAAAGCTTGTGTATAGTTTTGTAACTATGTATCTTAGATGGAAAAGAAATCAACAAGTTGTTGTTAAGACTTGATGGTTGATTTCATCTATTTTTCTAAAGCCTTCACACTTCTTAACAATCTTCCCCAACGAAGTCCATCTGAGCTGTAGCTTAACCAAACAAACCAAGCTTTTCCTACCATATGGTCTTCTGGTACAAAGCCCCAAAAACGAGAATCAAGAGAATTGTGGCGGTTGTCGCCCATCATCCAATAATAGTCCATCTTAAACGTATAATTGTTGGCTTCTATTCCATTAATGAAAATCTTGCCTTCACGTTCTTCCAATTTATTGCCTTCATACATTTCAATAATGTTTCGGTAAAGTGCAATATTATTAGCAGCAATTGGAACAGTCATCCCTTTTTTAGGAACAGTCATTGGACCAAAATTGTCTAGGTTCCATTTAAAGTTGGCGGTATCTTGAGGGAAAGTCCATTCGTTTATACTGCCCACATCACCAGCGAGTTTCACTAAAGGAATAAAGCGTATTACTTGTGGGAGTTTTTGTACATCGTTTACAAACTTATTTTCTATATGAAGATAATACATGTTGTTGCCAGCGGCAGCTATATCAGCATGATAATCTGCCAGCGATTCATCTGGAATAATACCATTGGTGATAACCTGATATAACCTTTTAGAGTGCGGGTATACAGGGGCAGGTTGACCATTAACATAAAGAATCGCATCTTTAATTTGGAGAACATCACCAGGTGTTCCCACACATCTTTTAATGTAATTGTCCTTTTTATCTGTTGGTCTGGTAATGATATTGTATTGCGCCAAAACAGAGCTGCGTCCTTGTTCAATTATTTTAGTATGGTAATCAGCATTTTGGTCTTCTACTAATACAGTATCACCATGAGGGAAATTGAATACAACCACATCGTATCGTTGAATATTGCCAAAACCCCACCAACGATGATAACCCCATTTCACAGCTTCAGTATATGATTTTCCTCCAGTGATGGGTAAAGAATTATGTACTAATGGTACAGAAAGTGGAGTCATAGGCACACGTGGTCCATATGCCAATTTACTAACAAAGAGATAATCGCTCACCAACAAGCTTCCTTCCATGGAACCAGTGGGAATAGTATAAGCCTCTACTAAAAAAGTACGAATAAGGGTAGCTGCAACAATGGCAAAAACAGCAGCATCGAGCCATTCTCGTCCAACTGATTTTTTCTTTTTAGTAGTTTCTTCTTTCTTTTTCCAAAATGCAAGACGCATAGTTTCAATAGATGTTGAGGCGTAAAAGTAGGAAGTAAAATTTCAGAAATTGCATAAGGATTTGCTAATAGTTTTTGAGAGAAATCAACTCCTGATAACAATCAATTAAACAACCCCTTCCTTATTGATGCATTATTTTTTACCTTGCCTTCGTAAAAAAAGAAAAAGATGGCTCGTTCCGTTACCATTTTAGGCGCAGGGCTTGTGGGGTCCTTGCTTGCTGTAATCCTTCGTAAAAAAGGCTATGAAGTAAATGTGTATGAAAGAAGACCTGACATGCGCAGCAATATTATTTCAGCAGGAAAATCTATTAACCTTGCCATGAGCGCGCGAGGTTGGAAAGGTTTAGAAATTGCAGGTCTTAGAAACGAACTAGAAGAAATTGCCATCCCTATGTTTGGTAGGTCTTTACATCAAGCAGATGGAAGTGCTGCGTTTCAACAATACGGCAAAAACAATGAAGCCATTTATTCTGTAAGTCGTGGTGAATTGAATAGAAAACTTATGACGTTGGCCGAGCAAGAAGGTGCAGCGATTCATTTCGAGCATCGTTGTGCAAAAGTGGATGTAAATGATAATGTTTGTCATTTTCAAACAGCTGATGGTGTTGAAAAAACAGTTCAAGCAGATTTATTGTTTGGAGCCGATGGCGCATTTTCAGCTTTACGTGCTGCTTATGTACAAATGGACAGGGTAAATGCAGGACATATTTACCTCGAACATGGCTATAAAGAATTATGCATTCCACCATTTGAAGATGGAACTATGCGCATGGAAAAAAATGCTTTACACATTTGGCCGCGCAAAAATTTTATGCTCATTGCTTTGCCAAATACAGATGGCACTTTCACTTGCACTTTGTTTTTGCCATTTGAAGGAGCAATTTCTTTTGAAGCCCTAAAAACAGAAGCAGATGTTATGCAGTTTTTCAAAACTCATTTTCCAGATGCAGTTCCCTTGATACCAACACTCATTGAAGACTTTTTTTCCAACCCAACTTCGTCGCTTATTACTACTCAAATCAAGCCTTGGCATTTCCAAGATAAGAACGCTTTGATTGGTGATGCAGCACATGCCATTGTTCCCTTCTACGGGCAAGGTATGAATGCTGGCTTTGAAGATTGCTCTGTGTTGTTTGAACTGATGGAACAATATGGTGATGATTGGGCAACTATATTCAAGCATTACGATGTGATGCGTAAACCCAATGGAGATGCCGTAAGAGAATTGGCTTTGACGAATTTTGTGGAGATGAGAGATAAGGTTTCTGAACCCGCTTTTTTAGAAAGAAAAAAAATAGAAAAAGAATTAGGCAAAGAATATCCTACACAGTTTATTTCAGTATATGAGATGGTTTCCTTTAGCCATATTCCATACGATACAGCATTAAAATGTATTCAAGCTCAAAATCAACTTTTGGATACTATTATGAGTAAAGGGAATTATTTTGAAAATAAGAGTAATAATGAATTTAAATCTAGTCTCGACACTTGGGTAAGCGCCTACCATGAGTCGGTGAAACAACTCGACTTTGGGAAATGATCAATAAACGCTGGACATTCAAACACGCTAACGAAACACACACACAACAACTCAGCGATGACCTTAAAATTCACCCTACATTGTGTCGTTTGTTGGCCGTTAGAGGGATAACTGATTTTGAGTCTGCTAAAGATTTTTTTCGCCCTCAGTTAACACATCTTCACGATCCTTTTATAATGAAAGGAATGAAGCAAGCTGTACAAAGAATAGCAGATGCCGTCGAATGGCACGAACGTATCTTGGTGTATGGCGATTATGATGTGGATGGCACTACTTCTGTGGCTGTTGTTTATTCTTTTCTGCAAAAAAAATATAGTGGTGATATCAGCTTTTACATTCCTCATCGCTATCGGGAGGGTTATGGAATATCGCGCGAAGGAATTGAATATGCCAAGAATAATGGTTACTCATTGCTGATTACTTTGGATTGTGGTATCAAATCGGTAGAATTGATTAATTATGCCCAATCATTAGGCATTGATGTGATTGTATGCGACCACCACACACCTGATGTGAAATTACCACCTGCTTATGCTATTCTCAACCCAAAACAAAGTGACTGTCTTTATCCATTCAAAGAACTAAGCGGTTGTGGTATTGGCTTTAAATTGATTACTGCTTTGGCACGTCATTGGAAAATGGATGACTCTTTAGTGATGGAGTATCTTGATCTTGTAGCCACAAGCATTGCTGCCGACATTGTGCCAATGGATGGTGAAAATCGTGTATTAGCTTTTTATGGTTTGCAAAAAGCAAACACAAATCCTTGTCTTGCCATTCAAAAACTAAAAGAAATTTCGGGTGTAAATCGTGATATTTCTATTGCCGATTTAGTGTTTGTGATTGGTCCACGCGTGAATGCTGCCGGTAGAATGGATGATGCACGCAAAGCCGTAGAATTATTTATTGCCACAGATCCAGAACAAATTATTTCTTTAGCTGACCAACTTCAATCAGATAATTATGACCGCAAAGAAGTGGATAAAAATATTACAGAAGAAGCCATTGCCCTTATTCAAAATGATGCGGTAATGATTGCACGTAAATCAACCGTTTTATACAAAGATTATTGGCACAAAGGCGTTGTAGGTATCGTTGCTTCAAGGTTGATTGACTACTACTATCGCCCTACAATAGTCCTCACTCAATCCAACGGAAAAGTAACAGGTTCTGCTCGTTCTGTTCGTGGTTTTAATATTTATGAAGCATTGCATGAATGCCATGAATTACTTGAAAATTATGGTGGGCATTTTTACGCTGCAGGCATGACGTTACTTCCTGAAAAATTGGAAGCTTTCACCCAAAGATTTGAAACCGTAGTAGCAAGAACGATTGCGCCTGAAATGTTGATTCCTGAAATTGAAATTGATGCTGAGTTGAAAATTTCTGACATCAAACATGCTTTCTACAATATCATCAAACAATTCGAACCTTTTGGTCCAACAAACCTTCGCCCTGTGTTCATTTCCAGAAATGTTTATGACTATCGCGACTATTCTAAAGTGGTAAAAGAACAACATATAAAATTCATCATTCACCAACACAATGGAGATGTGATAGACGGCATAGGATTCAACATGGTATCAAAAATTGACATTGTCAAAAGCGGAGCCTTTGATATTGTTTATTCCCTCGATGAAAGCAACTACAACGGTGTGAATAAAATTCAGGTGAAGGTGGTTGATGTGAGAAAAAGTGAACAACGTGGATAATTCCTTTCTTCTAAAACAGAGAGGAAATTAAGCTAGTCTTTCCTTCTTAAAGGAATGAACTTACGATAACGATACCCCGAGTTCTCATTACCCCAAACCAATTTATCATTGGCGTCGAAACCACGCACACGACTAATAATCATACTCGGATAGATAGAAAGCTCGGTAGTTGCATAATTGGCGCCTTTCAAGTTGTTTTCACAACCATTATATCTAGTTGCACCAACATAATTACCATCATCATTTTTGTAGAAAAACAAAATGCAATTAGCTTTTTCAACTAAAGAATCAAGTGTCAGCTTACTAAGTTTACTAGGTTCGCCCCAAGCACCTGCAAATCGATTTGGTTCTTTCATTTCAAAAACCTGACAAGACAATACAGAATCCCCTTTGCGACTTAAGAAATAAACGCATTGACGTGAAGGCTTTTCAGGTGTTGCCATAGGTGCTTGTTCCACATATAAATAAATACCTTCAGATTGTTTTACAGATTTTGTCTTTGTCTTAGTTTTAAGGTTTGGTTTTGTTTTATTGTTCAATGAAATCTCTTTGATATGCAACGAAATGTTGCTAAAATTTTTATCCAACTGAGATTGTTCCTGACTATCAAAATTGCCTTCCAATCTGTTTTTCAGTTCGACTAAATCATCTTTAGTCAACCGCATTTGAGCTCGTGCTTGAAAGCTAAATAAAAGGATTGCCAATAACAGGAATTTATTCATAAACATAGTTTTGAGGTGCTAAGATAAGATGTCAACCATTCAGAAAGAGGAATACTAGTGGATAAAAACCGGAAACATGACCAAAATTAGTGTCCTTCATACCTATTAAATCTTATTTTTGCCCCTAAAATTTTTACCAAAATAATTTTGTTATGCAAGAATTTGGAAAGAAAAACCCAGCAGCCAACCTCGCTGATTTGGGACTAAATGTAGCAATCGCACATTGGAACCTTGCTCCTGAAGAGCTTGTAAAGAAAACTTTAGAACTCGGACAAGGCGAGTTGAATGACTCTGGTGCGCTTTGCGTAAGTACAGGAAAATTCACAGGCCGTTCTCCTAAAGATAAATTTACAGTAAAAGATGCTATCACGGAAAACAGTGTAAGCTGGGGTGAACCAAACTTTGCTATGTCGCCTGATGACTTTGATGGTTTATACAAAGAAGTTTGTTCATACCTCAATGGTAAAGAAGTTTGGGTGCGTGATGCTTATGCTTGCGCTGACCCTAAATTCCGTTTGAATATTCGGGTGGTAAACGAAGCTCCTTGGGCTAATCTTTTCTGTAACGATTTGTTCTTACGCCCATCAGCTCAAGAAATTCAAACCCAAAACCCTGATTGGTTGATACTTCAAGCTCCTGGTTATGTGGCTACTCCTGGCGCATTTGGTACACGAGCTGACGGTAAAGGAAACTTTACAGCTGTGAATTTTACTCGTAAAATCATATTGATTGGCGGTAGTGCTTACACTGGCGAAATGAAGAAAGGCATTTTTGGTGTGTTGAATTTTGTATTGCCTCACGATCACAAAGTATTGAGTATGCACTGCTCTGCTAATGAAGGCAAGAATGGTGATGTAGCATTATTCTTTGGTCTTTCAGGAACAGGAAAAACAACACTTTCTGCTGATACCAATCGTGCTTTGATTGGTGATGATGAACATGGATGGGCTGATGGTTCTGTATTTAATTTCGAAGGCGGTTGTTATGCAAAAGTGATTGACCTTTCCGAAGAAAAAGAACCTCAAATTTATGCAGCTATCAAGCCAAACGCACTCTTAGAAAACATCATTTTCAAAGCAGGTACCAAGTCTGTTGATTATGCCGATGGAAGCATCACTGAAAATACGCGTGCTGCTTATCCAATCTATCATATTCCAAATGCTAAGGAGCCTTCTTTCGGTGGCGACCCTAAAAATATTTTCTTCCTTACTTGCGATGCATTTGGTATCCTTCCTCCGATTTCAAAATTGACTAAGGCTCAAGCTATGTATCATTTCATATCGGGTTATACTGCAAAAGTTGCAGGAACTGAGGTGGGTGTTACAGAGCCGCAAACTACTTTCTCTGCTTGTTTCGGTCGTGTGTTCCTTCCGTTGCATCCTACTAAATATGCTGAATTGTTGGGTAAAAAACTCGAGCAACACAGCGATGTAAATGTTTGGTTGATTAACACAGGATGGAGTGGTGGCGCTTACGGCACTGGAAAGCGTATGAGTTTGAAATATACACGTGCTATGATTACCGCTGCTATGAATGGCGAGTTAAATGACGTTACTTATAATTCGCATTCAGTATTTAGCGTATTAGTACCGCAATCTTGCCCTAATGTACCTGCTGAAATTCTTAACCCGCGTGACACTTGGAGCGACAAAGTAGCTTATGATAAAAAAGCTACTGAACTGGCAGGCTTGTTTGTGAAAAACTTTGCAAAATATGCCGACCAAGCCAATGCTGAAATCTTAAGTGCTGCACCAAAGGTTTCTTAATAATATGAATCTCTTTTCTTCATCAAACAGAAAGCCTCGTTATTTCGGGGCTTTCTGTTTTAAGTTTTGAACTTTACTTTTGACTAATTATGACAGCTCTCTATCTCAAAGCACTCCATATAATTTTCATTGTCACCTGGTTTAGCGGTATGTTTTATATCGTTCGTCTATTTATCTACAATGCCGAAGCACAAGAAAAATCCGAGCCAGAGAAATCAATTCTCACCAATCAGTTTAACTTAATGATTAGTAGACTTTGGTATGGCATCACTTGGCCATCAGCAGTGCTCACACTTATTTTCGGTCCATGGTTGATGATAGAAAGCGGTTGGTATAATACAGTGTTTGCAGAGCCAGGTAAATGGTTGTTGATAAAACTCATTTTCGTTACACTGCTATATGTCTATCATTTTACTTTACAAGGCATTGTGAGCCAACAGAAAAAAGGGCGCTATAAATACTCTGGCCAACAATTACGTATTTGGAATGAAGTAGCAACCATCTTCCTAATTCCCATTGTCATGCTTGCTACTGTGAAAGACAGCATGAGTTGGGTGTGGGGTTTTGTAGGATTAATAGTGTTTATAATTGTCATAATGAGCGCCATTAAGATTTATAAGTTACTGAGAAAGGAATAATTTTAAATCAGTTAATAGTGCTTAAGTCATTTTCAATTTTCGTGTCAATATTCAATCTTAATAACTCCAAAGAAGGTAATTTTGAAAAAAATTAGTTTCTAATGAAAAACATAGGCTATTTAATCGTCCTACTCTTTGCTGTAAATGTATTTATCGGTTGCAAACAACACGAGGCAAGTATAGCCGATGAGACAAGCGCAACATCCGACACAGCCAATCAATCACAGAACTCGAAAGACACAGTAAAGAAAATTGAGCTTGGCGAAGACGACCTTGCAAGCAAAAAAGACCCAGTGTGCGATATGCCTGTCAGGAAGTATATGGAAGACACAACAACTTACGAAGGAAAAATTTATGCCTTTTGTAGCAAAGATTGTAAGGACGAGTTTTTGAAAAATCCGAAACAATATCTTAGCAAAAAAGACTAAAATAAATTGATTGTTGTACGCAATTTTTCAAACAAACAACATCTATTAATTGTGGAAGCCAATACCGAAAATATATCCGACATCTCAAAAGCTATTCAACTGGCATTGGGTCCTGTGTTTTTGTTGACAGGCGTAGCGGGTTTGTTGAATGTAATGTCTGGGAGGCTTACCAGAATTATTGATAGAGGCAGGGCCATAACAGAAGGAACCGCTGTTGTGGCTGTACACAGTAAAGAAGAGGTGAGCGAAGAGTTGCAGACCTTAGAAAAAAGAAGAAAAGTTACAAGTATAGCTATCACAATGTGTACAGTTTCTGCGCTATTGGTTTGTTTGGTAATCTTTGCATTATTTACGGAAGCGATGCTCAATATTCCTTTAAATTGGATAATTGGAGCGCTTTTTATGCTTTCTACAGTAGCATTAGTAGGTGGGTTATCATTTTTCTTACGAGAAGTACATTTGGCAGCAAATACGATAAAGATAAAAATTTTTTCAAGAAAACATTAAGGTTGATTTGAAAAGCTAAAATCTCCATTTCATCATGCTAAAATAGAATAGCTAATTTCAACAACACCTATATTTGCCCACCTTCCAACAGCAGGTTTCTTCATGCGAAGTATTTTCATCAAAGAGATTAATTCATTTTTCAGCTCCATAGTGGGCTATGTAGCCATTCTTATTTTCCTCATTGCCTGTGGTTTATTTTTATGGATCATTCCCGACACAAGCATCCTCGATTATGGATATGCCAACCTCGACCGTTTTTTTGAAATGGCTCCTTGGTTTTTAATTCTGCTCATTCCAGCAGTAACGATGCGGTCATTTGCAGATGAATTTCGAGGTGGCACTATTGAATGGCTTTCTACTAAACCCATTACGGATCTCAACATCATTCTTGGTAAGTACTTTGCAGCATTGAGTCTTGTTTCTTTTGCATTGCTACCTACATTAGTATATATACTTACCGTTAGCAGTCTTTCTGCCATCCCAGATAACTTAGACACAGGCGCTATCATTGGATCTTATATTGGGCTATTATTATTAGCCTCCGGATTTACTGCTGTAGGTGTTTTTTGTTCGTCATTGACAAGCAATCAAGTAGTGGCATTTCTTATTGCATTATTTGCTTGCTATCTTTTTCATAGCGGCTTTGAAGCACTAAGTAAGATCCCTTCATTCACAGGAGGAATAGATTATTACTTGAGCATGGTAGGCATGTCTTTTCATTACAATTCTATAAGTCGTGGTGTGATTGACACACGCGATGTTGTGTATTTCGTTTCGGTAGTTGTGCTCTTTGTTGCGCTTACACGAACCTCTCTAAACCGTCGTTCTTGGGACACTTCAAAACAAGACTAAACTATGACCCAAACAGCTTCAAATAAAAGAAAACAACAACAACGACAAGCAGGTGTTGGCATTATTTTGATTGCAGTAATTCTAGTAGGCATCAACATACTTGCTTCAAGATTTCATAAAGGATTTGACCTCACTAAAGAAAAGAGATTTACGCTCTCGGAAGCAACAAAGAAGATGTTGCGCAATCTTGAAGAGGTGGTAGTTGTAGATGTTTATTTACAAGGGAAATTCCCAGCAGGATTTCAACGCCTTAGTGAAACAACTAGAGAACGCCTTAAGTCTTTCAAAGAATATGGAGGCAACAAAGTTGTCTATCATTTTGCAGATCCATTTGAAGGAGTGGCTGAAGCAGAGAAAGAGAAAATCGCTCAAACCTTATATGAAAAAGGAGTTGAGCCAATGAACCTGAACGTAAAAGGAGATAGGAACACCTCTTCTCAAATTGTTTTTCCATATGCCCTTATTCAATACAAAGGAAAAACACATGCAGTAAAACTTTTGGAAAATCATTTGGGAATGAGCCCACTTGAAGTGTTGAATTATTCCGAATCCTTGTTAGAATATAAACTTGCCAATGGGATACATCAACTACAGATTCCTGAGAAACCAACTATTGGTTATATCATGGGACATGGAGAACAATTAGGCGCTCATACTTTTGACTTACTTACAACCATCTCAAAGTATTATAAGGTTGACACTTTAGACCTGCCCCATGAATACCACATAAGCGATGCAAGGTATAATGCTATCATTATCAACAAACCCACACTTCCTTTTGATGATAAAGAAAAATACAAAATTGACCAGTATGTAATGCGTGGAGGCAAAGTCCTTTGGACAATTGACATGTTGAATACTCCTTTAGATAGTCTTCAAAAAACAGGTCAATTCATTACGTCAGAAACCGGGCTAAATCTCGATGACCAATTGTTTAAGTATGGCGTACGCATAAACACAGATTTGATAGAAGACGTGAACTGTGCACAGGTGCCACTTATTACAGGGAAGATGGACAATGGACAGCCTCAAATTGAATTAAGACCTTGGTCATTTCTACCTATTTTAATTCCAAATTCGAAGCATACAATTGTCAACAACATGGATGCAGTTTTGTCAAAATTTGCGAACAGCATTGATACTATTGACAATAAAACTACCCGCAAAACAATTTTACTTCAATCCTCCAATTATAGTCGTTCAGCATTCAACCCTGTAAGAGTGAGCTTAAGTATGATGAAGTATGACCCAGATCCAAAACTCTTTAATAAGCCATATAAACCTGTAGCTGTATTGATAGAAGGCAACTTTAGTTCTTTGTATCAGAACCAACTTGCACCAAATTTCTTACACATTTTACAAGACTCTTTGAAATATCCTTTCAAGGGTTCTACAGACAAAAGTTCAAGCATGATTGTAATAAGCGATGGTGATTTGCTCTTGAATAATTATTCGCAAAGTAACGGGATGGAAGAAATGGGCTATTGGAAATACACTCAATCGCTTTTTGCCAACAAAAACTTTATCTTGAATTGTTTAGAATATTTGACAGACTCAAACAGTTTATTGGAAGCACGCTCCAAAGATGTGAAGCTTCGTTTGCTTGATCAAAAAAGAGCAAAAGAGGAAGAACATAAATGGCAGTTTATAAATTTAGGTGTTCCTATCTTGTTGGTGTTAGCGTTTGCTTCTGCATATCTTTTTTTCAGAAAACGTCGTTACGAAAAGTCAGTTTGATCTCTATCAGTTTAAATTCTTGCAATGAAAAAAAACCTGTTTTACTTACTGATTTTACTACTTGTCGGTTTTGGTGTTTACTATTTTGTTTTTAAAGATAAAGACAGAACCTTTAGTGAAGAGGAAACCAATTTTACCATTAAAGATACCGCCACAGTTGGAAGGATATTTATGGTAAGAACAAGCGGACAATTCATTGACTTGAAAAGAACTTCAAGCGGTTGGACAACAAACGACATTTACCCATCACGTACATCTACTGTAAGTTCTTTACTAAGAATATTGCACAAGCAAGTAGCACGTTATCCCGTTTCAGAAAAACAACACAATTATATTGTCAAAAGCATGTCGGGCAATAGTGTGAAAGTGGAAGTATATGATTTGACTGGCAAGGTGATGACTAAGTTTTATGTAGGTCCTGATGAAGAAAAAGCATTTGGTACCTATCTTTATAACGAAGGTGCTAAAAGAATTTTCTTCGCTCAAATTCCCAACTTTGATGGTTGTCTTTCTTCTATTTACAGCACTAATTTAGACGACTGGCGTTCTAGAAATGTGTTCAATGTTCCAACAGAAAATATTGCTCAAGCTACAATCACCTACCCTAATGAACCTCTAAAATCATTTACGATTCAGCAGGATAAAGCCATAAAATTAATTGCAGATAAATCAGCATCGAAAAACAATCCCTTAAATGAAAGAAGAGCAAAAGTCTTTCTAGGTTTTTTTAATGATGTCAATTGTGAAGGTTACCTAACAAACATTCCTGGTATTGATAGCATCATTGCTATGGTTCCTAAATTGTGTAACATTAAAGTCACTGACAAAAAAGGGATGACTAAAGAAGCAGATGTTTACTACATGTTACTAAACAAAAGAAGTAAAAGTCCTGGTACAGCCATTTTAGGAAAGTTCGATCATGACAGACTTTATGCCGTTTTCAACAATCATAAAGACACCGCAGTAATTCAGTATCTTAGTTTCGATAAATTTTTTAGAACAGCCGAAGAGTTTTTTGTGAGCGACAGTGTTCAATCCTCTGTTCACAAATAATTGCTTCCACTCCTCTACAGCATGAACAGCCTGGAACAAATAAAAAATTGGTGCAATGGCAGTTTCTTTGCTTTTCACGAAAACAGTTCCATTCAGCTTCTTGTAATTGACAGTAGAAAAATTACGCAGCCTCAACATTCACTTTTTATAGCCTTAGTTTCTTCAAGACGTGATGGACATGATTTTATTGAAAGCGCTTACGAAAAAGGGGTGCGCAATTTTTTAATTAGCAAGAAACTCAACACTTCATCTTTTGTCAATGCCAATTTCATTTATGTAAATGATACGCTCGATGCACTTCAAAAAATAGCTACGCAACACAGAAAGCAATTTGATTTCCCTGTAATTGGAATTACTGGTAGCAATGGCAAAACAATTGTCAAAGAATGGTTGTTTCAGTTGATGGGAGATGCGTTTAATATTGTTCGTAGCCCTAAAAGTTTCAATTCTCAAATTGGTGTGCCGCTTTCTGTTTGGCAAATGAATGAAGCACACAATCTTGCACTTTTTGAAGCAGGCATTTCGCAAAAAGAGGAGATGTACAAGTTGGAAAAAATAATCCAACCAACCATTGGCATCTTCTCCAACATTGGCGAAGCTCACAACGAAGGTTTTACGAATCATGCTGAAAAAATAAAAGAAAAGCTTTTACTCTTTTCCAGTGTTAAGAAATTGATTTATTGTAGCGATTATCTTGAATTAGAGCAAGCTCTTCATGATTTGCAATTACAAAATCCTTCGCTTGAAGTTTTCAATTGGTCGTTTCATCATGCAGCTACTTTGAAAGTGGAAGCTGTGGAAACTATTTCTAAAAACAAAACACTTATCAGGGCCAATTATCATGCTCAAACAATTGCCATCGAAATTCCTTTTTCCGATAAAGCTTCGGTGGAAAACGCCATTCATTGTTGGTGTTTGTTGTTGATTATGGGAATGAAGCAAGAGGTCATTCAAACAAAGATGGCAGCGCTTCACCCCGTTGCTATGCGTTTGCAATTAAGGAAGGGGATAAATGATTGTACCGTCATTGATGACGTTTATAATGCCGACCTCAATTCTTTGCAAATTGCTTTGGATTATTTGGCGCAACAATCGCAACATGAACATAAAACCATTATTCTTTCCGACCTTTTTCAGTTTGGTAAGAGCGATGAAGAATTATACCAACAAGTAGCTTCAATGATTGCTGCCAAGAATATTCATCGTTTTATTGGCGTAGGTCAAGCGTTAAACTCGCACAAAGCCTTGTTTAAAAATCTCAAATCAATCCATTGTTCCTTCTATAAATCTACTGAAGAATTACTCCGTAAAATCCCCAAACTTTCTTTCAATAAAGAAGCCATTTTGTTGAAGGGGTCTCGAACTTTTGCGTTTGAAAAACTCGGTTTGCTGCTCGAACAAAATGTGCATCAAACAGTGCTCACCATCAATCTTTCTTCTTTGGTGCACAACCTCAATTTGTTTAGAAGTCTCTTGCAACCCCGGGTAAAAACCATGGCAATGGTAAAAGCTTTTTCTTATGGTAGTGGCAGCCATGAAATTGCTCATGTACTTCAATATGCAGGCGTCGATTACCTTACTGTTGCTTATACCGACGAAGGCGTTGCTTTGCGCAAAGCTGGCATTCATTTACCCATCATGGTGATGAGTCCTGATATTGATTCCTTCGACAGAATGATTGCTTGGAAGTTGGAGCCCGAGTTGTATAACCTGCGCAGTCTTCATGCCTTTTTGAAGATGGCAGAAACCCTACAAGTAAAAACTTATCCAGTTCACATAAAGTTAGACACAGGCATGCACCGCCTTGGTTTTGAAGAAAAAGATTTGGATGAGTTAGTTGCTGTTTTACATGGCAATCATCTTCTGAAAGTGGCAAGTATTTTTAGTCATTTAGTAGCTAGTGATGATGCCGCTCAAGATGCATTCACCCAATTGCAAGCAGATAGGCTTGTAAAAATGGCTGCTTGCATCAAAGAAAAAACTGGCTCAAAACCCATGCTTCATATTTGCAATTCAGCGGGCATAGCAAGGCATAAAGCTTTGCATTTTGATATGGTACGGCTTGGATTAGGGCTTTATGGTATTGATGGTAGCGGCGCTTTACAAAATCAGTTGCAACAAATTGGCACCCTTCAAACCACAATTGCTCAAATTCGTGAAGTAAAACAGGGCGAAACGGTGAGCTATGGACACAAAGCAAACCTAGCGTCCAACAAACGCATTGCCACTATTAGCATAGGCTATGCCGATGGCTATCCTCGTGCAATGGGCAATGGCATGGGCTATGTAATGATTCATGGGAAAAAAGCAACTCTTGTGGGCACCGTGTGCATGGATATGTGCATGGTGGACATCACCCACATTCCCGATGCACAAGAGGGCGATGAAGTGATTGTCTTTGGTGCAGAACTACCGCTTACTCAAATAGCAGCTTGGAGCAACACCATTAGCTATGAAATCATGACCGGCATTTCGCAACGCGTGAAGCGGGTGTATGTGAATGAGGAGTAAGCAAGAAATACGAAGTGCTAAACTCTAAGTTTTTTTTACAGCAAAAGCGCTTAGGCGCAAAGTTTTATAGAAAAAGCCGTGGTTGATGCCATGGCTTTTTTTGGGGGGGGAAACCTATTTCACCTCAAACAACTTTAGTTTGTTGATGAATTTGAAATCTCTAAGGTTGTAAGTAAACAATTCTACATCGAGTGTACGAGCAGTTGCAGCAATTAAACAATCGGGAATGGCTAGATGATGACTCAAACGATATTGTTCAAACAGCTCGAATGCAGCGAGTGTAATTTCATTATTTATCAATGCCGTGCTGAAGCGCAAAAGATTCTTCTTGATTTTATTTTCTTCAGTTTTGTTCTTTGCGCCCATCAATAATTCCATTCTTGTAATTGCGGAAATAATGATGTTGTCGAGCCCTATTTATTCTTCAATAATGCTCTTGGTTTGAAGATGCCTTTTGCTCGAAACATCCCAGTAATCAATCATGATGTCGGTGTCGCAAACTACTAGCTTCTTTGCCATGCTTCTTTCCTTAATTGTTGAGCATCAAGACCTTTGTTGGTGAAAATGTTTTGCAACTCGGTGGTATCAACAGAACTATCGGCAGGAATAAGGGTTACACCATTGACATGGGTGTTTTTTCCTTTGCTCTTTTTGGCTGGTTTAGCAATAGAAAAGTCGAAATACTTAGCAATATCCATCAGGATGTCCAAGGTTTTCTTGTTTTTGTATTTGATAGTTAATTCTGGCATTTTCTAAAAAACTTTTCTTTTCACAAAACTAACTAATAAAGTAAAAAGCCGTGGTAAATGCCATGGCTTTTTTTGCGGAATGGGATAACAGTTTTCTAAAAAACTTTAATTTCACCTCATTCTACATTAAATGTTATGGACAATGACTGAAACAATAGATACCTCACAAGAAATTTTTGAAAGCGTAGATATACATCCTGTAGAATATGGTGGTTTTTGGGTAAGGTTTGGGGCATTATTTATTGACGGAATATTTCTTGCTTCAATAATTATACTTGAACGTTATAATAATACCTCATGGAAAAGTTTTGGGATGATTTTCTTGATATTCCTGTTTGGAATTTGCTACAAACTTTTTATGGAGTATAAGTTTGGTGCTACTATTGGCAAGATGGCAACCAACCTCAAAGTGGTGGGTTATGATTTAAAAAAAGCAAGTCTTTTAAAAATTGTTGGTAGAAATATTTTTTTCATTGCATATAGATTAATTCTCGCCATCATCACAATATGTAAATACTTAGATCCGAAATTTCAAGAAATTCATAAATCTATTGACTATAATAAAATGCAAACTGCCAACCACTATAATGCGAGATTGATGTTAATCTTTCTTATTATTTGCATAGTCGAAGGCATTATGCTTTCGTCCGATTCTAAAAAAAGATCATTGCATGATAGAATTGGAGGAACTGTGGTGATTAAGAAGTTTTAGGGGGTTGAATAATGATAAGTTATAAAAATCACGCTTTAAGCATTTCCCCTGTTGAGCGTAGATTGTATCTACGCTTCCTAAAGAAATAAAGTAAGCAGACGCGGAAGGCTTATCTCTTTTAAAAGAATTAAAGAAACATTGTCATGAATTAATAAAACATTATGCCGAAGGCTTATCTCTTGATAAAGAATTAACGAAACGGAGTATCGAAGGCTTAACCCGGTGTAAAGAAGTCTTAACCCGGTGCATCGGGTTAAGACTTCTTTGAAAAGTTTCTTTAATTATTTTGGCGTGAACAAAACTTTTTTTATTAATTTTAAACCAACCAAAATTGATTAAAATGGCAAAGAATCAAAATGAAAGACTTCGTCCTTCCGACATTCAAGCCGATAAAGATGCACATGCAGCATTGAAGGCATTGACTGATTACAATCCAAGCAACAAAAAGTTTACTGCCGATAAAGTTGCAGCGGCAAGAAAGGCTATGGATGATGCTCAGGATGAAGAAACTCAGGCAGAAAAAGTGGCTATGAAAAAGCGAGATGCCGCCAACGCTGCCGAATGGGCTTTTCACAACATCATAATTGGCGTCAAAAACCAAGTGTTGGCGCAGTATGATGATGATAGTGATGAAATTCAATCGATGGGCAGAAAAAAGAAATCGGAGTACAAAAAACCCGGTGGTCGCCCAAAGAAAGATGGGAAATGATTGATAGAATAGCATAAGCCGCCTCGAACTGAAGCGGCTTTTTCATTTTCTTCCAAAAAAACTAAGCCACAAAAACGCAAAAACACCCATGCTCGCAATACCCTTTGGCTGCATTCCCATTGAGCAATTAATAGTGTATTTTTGCCCGTCTTTTCATCAAAGCATTTGTCTATGTCATATACACCAATAAATAAAATCCGCATTGTCACCGCAGCCTCTTTGTTTGATGGTCACGATGCTTCAATCAATATAATGCGTCGGGTGATGCAATCGAGCGGTGTGGAAGTGATTCATTTGGGTCATGACCGTAGTGTGCAAGATATCGTGGATTGTGCCGTTCAAGAAGATGCCAATGCCATTGCCATCACGTCTTACCAAGGCGGGCACATGGAATACTTTAAATACATGCACGACCTTTTGAAAGAAAAAGGATGTGGGCACATCAAAATATTTGGCGGCGGCGGCGGCGTTATTTTGCCCGATGAAATGAAGGAATTGCATGAATATGGTATTGCCCGCATCTATTCTCCTGATGACGGTCGTGCTATGGGATTGCAAGGCATGATTGATGAATTGATTGAGCAAAGCGATTACCCAACAGGCAATCATCTTAATGGAGAAGCCGGGCATTTACTAGACAAAGACCCGAAATCCATTGCAAGGCTTATTTCTGCAGCTGAAAACTTTAGCGACCTACCGGAAACTAAAACCATTCTTCATAAAGTGGCTGAAAAAGCAGCCAAATCGAAAACACCTGTGTTGGGCATTACAGGAACAGGCGGTGCAGGAAAAAGTAGTTTGGTAGATGAAATTGTTCGCCGATTTCTTATTGATTTTAAAGATAAAAACATCGGCATCATCTCTGTCGATCCTTCTAAAAAGAAAACAGGCGGTGCTTTGTTGGGCGATAGAATTCGCATGAATGCCATTCGCAACAACCGGGTTTATATGCGCTCGATGGCAACCCGTCAAAGCAATCTTGCCGTATCGAAATACATTCTTGATGCAGTCAATATTTTGAAGGCTGCGCACTATGATTTAATCATTCTCGAAACCTCGGGCATTGGTCAAAGCGACACGCAAATCACGGATTACAGCGACATGAGCCTTTATGTGATGACGCCTGAATATGGTGCTGCTACACAGCTCGAAAAGATAGACATGCTCGACTTTGCAGATATTGTTGTCATCAACAAATTTGACAAACGCGGAGCTATGGATGCGCTGCGCGATGTGAAAAAACAATACCAACGCAATCATAAACTCTTTGAAAAACTTCCGGATGATATGCCGGTATATGGTACGATTGCTTCTCAGTTCAACGACCCGGGAACCAATACGATGTACAAGGCATTAATGGACACAATTGTTCATAAAACGGGTATAAAAGCTTTGCAGTCAAGCTTTTTGATTTCCGATGAAATGAGTGAGAAGATTTACATCATCCCACCCAATCGCACACGTTACCTCAGCGAAATCACGGAAAACAATCGCAACTACGATAAGTGGGTGGGCAAGCAAAGCGAAGTAGCACAAAAGCTATTTGGCATTCGTAAAACCATAGATACTTTACAAGAATCAAAAATTGAAGACAAGGATAGATTAATCAAAAGTTTGGAAGAAGTTTATGCAACTATTGCACTAGACCTCGACCCTAAAAACCTACTTATTCTTCAAAACTGGGAAGCTAAGAAACGTCAATATCAAGACGAGTTTTATATTTATCGAGTGCGCAATAAAGAGCTGAAAATACTCACGCACTCCGAATCGCTTTCTCACAGTCAAATACCAAAAGTTGCAGTGCCCAAGTTTGAAGCTTGGGGCGAAATTTTGAAATGGGCTTTAAGTGAAAACTTTCCTGGAGAATTTCCTTATGCTGCGGGCATTTATCCCTTCAAGCGAGAAGGCGAGGACCCAACCCGCATGTTTGCCGGCGAAGGCGGACCTGAAAGAACAAACAAACGCTTTCACTATGTTTCTTTAGGTATGCCTGCAAAACGTTTATCAACAGCCTTTGATTCGGTAACGCTTTATGGTCAAGACCCTGACCATCGTCCGGATATTTATGGAAAGATTGGTAACTCTGGTGTGAGCGTTCCAACATTGGATGATGCGAAGAAACTCTATAGTGGTTTCAACCTAGCTGACCCTAAGACTTCGGTGTCTATGACCATCAACGGTCCGGCACCTACTATCACAGCCTTTTTTATGAATGCTGCCATTGACCAACAATGCGAGATTTATATTAAGCAAAATGGTTTGCAAGAAGATGTGAGTCAAAAAATAGAAGACATCTTCAAAGCAAAGGGCATGGCAAGACCTGTATATAATGCTTCTGTTTTTGGTGGTGGAGCAGCAGGAGTTTTGCCGGAAGGCAATGAAGGTTTGGGTTTAATGCTTTTAGGTGTAACCGGCGACATGGTTTTACCTCAAGATGTTTATCAAAAAATAAAAATAGATACCCTTAAGCAAGTTCGCGGAACTGTTCAGGCAGATATTTTAAAAGAAGACCAAGCACAAAACACTTGCATCTTCTCTACAGAATTTTCACTGCGCGTAATGGGTGATGTGCAACAATATTTTATCAACGAAGGCGTAAGAAACTTCTACTCAGTTTCCATTTCCGGTTATCATATTGCTGAAGCAGGAGCCAATCCAATTTCGCAGTTAGCATTCACCATTTCCAATGGCTTTACGTTTGTAGAATACTACCTCAGTCGTGGCATGCACATTGACGATTTTGCGCCGAATCTTTCCTTCTTTTTCTCAAATGGCGTTGACCCTGAATATAGTGTGATTGGTCGTGTAGCAAGAAGAATTTGGGCAAAAGCAATGAAGTTGAAATATGGTGGCAACGAACGTTCGCAAATGCTTAAATACCACATTCAAACTTCAGGTCGTTCCTTGCACGCTCAAGAAATTGACTTCAATGACATTCGCACGACGCTACAAGCTTTATATGCTATATACGACAATTGCAATTCGCTTCACACAAACGCTTACGATGAAGCCATTACTACACCAACGGAAGAAAGTGTGCGTAGGGCAATGGCCATTCAGCTCATCATCAATAAAGAATTAGGTTTATCGAAAAACGAAAACCCATTACAAGGCTCCTTCATCATAGAAGAATTGACAGAATTAGTTGAAGAAGCAGTGTATGCTGAGTTTGATAGAATCACTGAACGTGGTGGTGTTTTAGGTGCAATGGAAACCATGTATCAACGCAGTAAAATTCAAGAAGAAAGCCTTTACTACGAAACACTTAAACACACCGGTGAATATCCAATTATTGGTGTGAATACATTCTTGAGTTCAAAAGGATCACCAACCATTCTTCCTTCGGAAGTCATTCGTTCTACTACTGAAGAGAAAGAACAACAAATTGCCAATGTTCAAGCAATTTGGAATCGTAGCGGTGATAAAGGTGCCTCAGCATTGAAAAAACTACAACAAGTAGCCATTCATAACGGAAATGTTTTTGAAGAACTAATGGAAACTGTGAAGTGGTGTACGCTTGGACAAATCTCCAAAGCATTATTTGAAGTTGGCGGACAATATAGGCGGAATATGTAATTAGTAAATTCGGTTTAATGTTATGGTTACATGATATTATCTGAATTTATACCAGCTTCATAACTTTTGCAGAAAAAAGGCTGTCTATTTTCTGTAAATTTGAAACTTATTTAAAACTCAATTTTTGAGGAATACTTTTATGAAATCAATCTTAAGGATAAAGCGAATAATCTTTTTCCTGTTTATCCATATTCTGCTGTTGTCATTTCATTCGATGGCACAAACAATTTTGTTTTCTGAGGACTGGAGTTCGGGAAATTTTAGTGCAAATAATTGGACTTTTTCGCCTAACCAAATTACTAACTGGAAGGATTCAACAGCATACATCCCAACTGGTGCTAGCTCGCCATGTGCTCTTTTCTTTTGGGCACCCCAAATAAACACTAGTTATACTAATTCACTTGTTAGCCCAATTATTCAAAGTGCAAGTTATAATAACCTTACTCTGAGTTTTAAGATGCACTACGAATATTGGCCGCCAATAACGCCTCATACTCAGGAAGAATTTAAAGTTGAGTATAAATCTGTGGGCTCTTCAACATGGACAACACTTATAACATATGACAACAATAATAGTCTAAGTCTTTCTTATAATAACACTGTTACAAATCAATCACTCACAGGAGTAACAGGAAATATTCAAATTCGTTTTCGAGTAAATGGCGATAACACACATAATATTCAGGGTTGGACAGTAGATGATATAGTTGTGAAGGGAACACTTTTATCTGCTTGTAGTGGAGCTCCAACTGTTTCAATTGCTGCTAACTCCTACAACTATTGCACTACTGCAACTACCAATCCTATATTAACCGCAACGCCAGGAACCCTCAGTTCAGGTTATACTTATCAATGGCAATCAAGAGCTGCGTGTACAGGAAATGCTTTTACTGATATTGGTGGTGCCACAACTGCAAATTATTTTATTCCTGCAATAACTACTGCAAATGATTATCGTGTAAAAATCACTTGTACAGGAAGTAGTTTAAGTGCATTCAGTAATGTAGTCAATATTTACCCAGCCTGTTATTGCCAATCTGAGGCTTCAAGTTCGTCTGGCGCTGATATTGGTTATGTTTTTATTAATGGTTTTGTTTCATTTTCAAACCCTACATCAACAACACAATATGTAAATAACAGTGCTGCGAACAAGCAATACACAGATTATTCCTACGTAACCCCATTGCAAGTTATACCTGGTAGTTTACCTGCTGCATATTATATAACACAAATCAATTCAACTGCAACTCAAACGTCTGCATACTTAAAAGTGTATATTGACTTAAATAGAGATGGTGATTTTACTGACGCAGGTGAGCAAGTAAACAGTGGTGCGTCAAGTGCTGCTGGAACTCCGTCAACACCAAATTCAATTTCGGGAACTCTTTCAATTCCTACTACAACTACACTTGGCTATACCAAAATGAGATTGGTATTTGTAGAAGGAGGAAGTGCAACAACAGTAAACTCTTGCTCTAATAGTTATACAAAAGGAGAAACTGAAGATTACACTGTTTTGATTAGACCAGCAACAACACAATCAGTAACTACAAGTAATTCTGGTCCACTTTGTCTTTCAACTGCAACTACCTTACAATTATTTGCCAATCCAACGGCGGGTATGGGTTGTCCAGTTTTTGCATGGACAGGTCCAAATGGGTTTACCTCATCTGCACAAAACCCTATAATTAATAATCCAACATCTTCAAATCTTGGCACTTATTCAGTTACAGTTACAACTTATGGGAACAACTATAGTGTCTATGGTTCTACATCAGTTACTCAAGTTGCAACACCAGTAATCAATCAGGTGAACACAACAAACCCAACAGCCTGTGGAAGTAGTAATGGTTCACTTTCCTTAACAGGATTAACATCTAACACTTTGTATAGTGTGAGCTATACTTACAACAGTAACCCAATTAATGTTTCTCTTACCTCTAATGGCTCGGGTATCATTACTATTTCAAATTTAGGTGCTGGAACATACAATAATATCAATGTTTCAATTGGTGGATGTTCTTCAACCAATATGGGTCCCTATTCTTTAAGTGCCCCGCTAACCAATCCTCCTTCTGCTTCAAATAATGGTCCAACTTGTGCTGGAAATAACCTTACGCTGAATGCAAGCAGCCCAAGTTCTAGTGCTACTTATTTATGGTCAGGACCTGGTGGCTTTACATCAACTCAACAAAACCCTACAATTAACTCTACTACAATTGCCAATAGCGGAACTTATTATGTAACTGTAACAGCCAACGGTTGTACTTCAACTGCTGCTACGACACTTGTTACTATTTATCCAAATCCTGTCATTAACGCTATTAGCATTCAAAACCCAACAGGTTGTGGCTATTCAAATGGTTCATTCACTTTGCAAGGGTTACAACCGAACACTACCTACATTGTTAACTATAGTTATTATAGCACAACACAACCTTCTAATACCTTGATCTCTAATAGTCTTGGGAATTTGATTGTGCCAAATTTGATTGCTGGTTTTTACAATGCCATTTCAGCTAAAGATTCAATTCATGGATGTATTTCTGCTGTATTTCCTTCTGGTGTATGGCTCGTAAATCCTCCTAATCCTGCACAACCAAATGCTTCCAGTAACACTCCTGTTTGCACTGGAGGAACATTAAACTTATTTACAAACACAGTTACAAATGGGACCTATTCTTGGATTGGACCAGGTGGTTTTTCTTCAACTCAACAAAATCCTGTAATCAGCAGTGTTAATACTGCAAATGCAGGGAATTACTACGTCACTGTTACTGTGAACAATTGCGTGTCTATTCCTGATACTATTTCTGTATTAATAAACAATGCTCCACCACCACCAAGTATCAGCTACAATAATCCTGCTTGTGCTGGAGGAACATTACAGTTGTCCGCTGCAAATGTTCCTTCTGCAACTTATCATTGGAGTGGACCGAATGGCTTCTCATCAACTACTCAAAATCCTTTATTTAGCAATGCAACAGTTTCACTCTCTGGGACCTATTACTTGTACACTATAGCCAATGGCTGCCAATCAACTACTGGTTCTTTGTCAGTTGCGGTACATTTAGTGCCTCAAAAACCAAGTGTTGTTAATGATACTTTTTGTCAGTACGCAACTACAATTCCTTTGAGTGCAATTGGACAAAATTTGTTATGGTATAATTCTCCTTCAGCAATCAATGGTTCACCAAATGCTCCGACCCCTTCTAGCGCCAATACCGGAACATTTACTTGGTATGTAACTCAATCTGATTCTGGTTGTCAAAGTTTGAAACAACCTATTTCTGTGTTGGTAAAGCCTACTCCACAACCGCCTACCGTTAATCCACCTGTAGTACTTTATTGTCAATACAATACTGCTGTACCATTAACAGCAAGTGGTCAAAATTTATTATGGTATTCAAGCCCATCTGGTGGGACTGGTGCTTCATCTGCTCCAACGCCAAACACTTCAATTTTGGGCACTTCAACTTTTTATGTTAGCCAATCATTGAATGGTTGTGAAAGCAATCGTACAACTATCAGTTACACTGTATTAGCTAAACCTGATACCCCTAAAGTTAATAATCCATTTCAGTTTTGTGTGAGTCAAACCAATGCTTTTGTTTCAGCACAAGGCACACAATTAAAATGGTACACTTCTCCTATCTCTACTTTTGGCTCCTCTACTCCTCCAACAATAAATACTAGTGTGGCAGGAACGACTGTATATTATGTATCCCAAACCGCAGGAAATAATTGTGAAAGCGATCGTTCACGTGTAGAAGTTATTGTTCATGAAAATGTCAAGGCTGAAGTTTCAATTGTCAACCATATCATTTGTCAATATGACACAATAATTATCAACAACATTGCAACTTCTCCGTCAAACCCTACTACTGCTAATTATGTTTGGGATTTTGATGGTGGTGTTGTCATTAGTGGAACAGGGGGTGGTCCTTGGCAGGTTAGATGGGATGTACCAGGTCATAAAAAAATTAGTGTTTCAGTAGGCAACTTTACTTGCACAGCAACAGATGATGACACACTGTTTGTTAAACCATCTCCACTTGGAGACTTTGAACTAAAAAATGATGCTTGTATCAATGAACCAATGTATGTTCAAGCTGCATGGAACTCAATGACAGCAACAGATTATTATTGGGATTTTACTGACGCTATAGTAATGAATCAGGCAAGTGGTGCAGGTGCTTACAAAATTAAATTTACAACCCCTGGTTTACACTTTGTGACCTTGAAAACACAAATCAATGGTTGCTATTCTTGGCCCTATTTTGACACGATTAATATTCATGATTACCCCTACGCTAAAATTGAACTCTTAAACTCAGGAATAATTTGTAAAGATGATTCTATTCATTTCAAAATGCAAGGAACAACTTATCCTAATTACTCCTACACTTGGACTCCAAATGAATTCTTCCCAATAAATGGTTTACCAGAAGCAGTTGCAATCATGCGCGCACCCGATATGGTAAAACTTAGTGTAATTGACCAATTTGGTTGCGTAGGAATAGACAGCATGTATGTCAATGCTGAAAATTGCTGCAATGTTTCATTGCCTACAGCTTTTACTCCTAATCATGATGGTAAAAATGACTTTTTTAGAATCATTTCTCAAGGGAAACAAACTATTTCTGTTTTCCGAGTTGTTAATCGTTGGGGACAAACGCTATTTGAAACAGCTAATCCAGAGATAGGCTGGGACGGAACTTCTAATGGCGCAGAGCAAGACATGGGAACCTATTTCTATTTCTTGCGCTATTCTTGTGGAACGGATGAATTATTTGAGAAGAAAGGTGAAGTAATTTTAGTAAGATAAAATATTTGTAGCTCTATGAAAAGTTGTAAAGAAGGACTGAAAAAAATTCTAGACAAGCACATCATGATGATTGATGGTGCTATGGGAACTATGATTCAACGTCACAAACTTTTTGAAGCTGATTATCGCGGTGAACGTTTTAAAAACTGGCAGCTAGACCTCAAAGGAAATAATGATTTGCTATGTCTTACTCAACCTCAAATAATAAAAGACATTCACAGAGAATACCTTGATGCTGGAGCTGATATTATCGAAACCAATACCTTCAATGCACAACGAGTTTCATTAGCAGACTATCAAATGGAATCACTTGCATTTGAAATTAATGACGCTGCTGCCTCTCTTGCACGTCAAGCAGTAGATGAATATCTTGCTGATTATCCAAACGAACAAAAATTTGTTGCAGGGGCTATTGGTCCTATGAACAAAACGCTTTCACTTTCACCCGATGTCAATCAGCCAGGTTACCGTGCTATAACTTTTGACGAAGTGGCGAGTGCTTATTATGAGCAAATTGATGCATTAGTAAAAGGTGGTGTAGATATTCTTTTAGTTGAAACCATCTTTGATACCCTTAATGCAAAGGCAGCCATTTTTGCCATCAAAAAATATTCCCGCGAGCAAAATATTGAGTTGCCTATAATGATTTCAGGCACAATTACCGATGCCTCTGGACGAACTTTGAGTGGACAAACACTCGAAGCTTTTTTTATCTCTGTTATGCATGCCAATCCAATTAGTATTGGTTTAAATTGTGCACTCGGTGCAGAACAAATGCGCCCACACGTTGAAGAGTTGGCTTCTCTTGCTGATTGCTACGTTAGCTGCTATCCAAATGCTGGCTTGCCTAATGCAATGGGTGAATATGATGAAACTGCCGAAGAAATGGCTGAAATAGTTGGCAGCTTTGCTAAAGAAGGTTGGTTGAATTTAGTGGGTGGCTGTTGTGGAACAACACCCGATCATATTCGAGCAATAGCCAAAGTCATGAAGCAAATTCAGCCAAGAATAGTTGGTGAAGTTTTACTGAGTTAAAGCTATTATTCAAAATTATTAGTTGCTTTTAGGAAAGAGATTACCCCCTATATCAAAATGACATAGTCCATTTGAGGAAATGGTATAGTATATTTTGGGCAATGGTATAAGCCAATTCACACCCATCATTAATACCATAAGACCATTGCAAAACAAAACCGCACCTGCATCCATTAACATTTCGTCTATTTTTAGTTAGATTTAGCTGCTATTTTTAGTTTTGTATTCACTTTTATTGCTTTAGAGGGCTTTTTTGCCCTCTTTTCAGCTGTTATTT
>CAINUN010000068.1 GCA_903853805.1 uncultured Bacteroidota bacterium | reverse complement strand
TCAGAAAAAATATCATTCACCAAATAGGTAAAACAACTAATTTTGATAACAGCTTAATGAATAAGAACTTCAAATCTTCGCCAGAAAATTGGATGGTCAATTTGCTTCGGAATTAGGTGGTCAATTTCATCGGTTTATGCAGTCAAAGTCCTGAGTGCCATAATATTCTCCAACAGTAATAATATTGTTCCACTTATCGGTTGTAATTGATTCAAACTTTCCCGGAGCAGATGTATACCCATATTTCGACCATTCAACCACAAGCATTCCTTGTGCCCATACACCGATAGTTGTAATACAAAGAGCCAAAAACAGAACAACTTTTTTCATAAAAACTGTTTTAGAAAAACTAAAGGTAGCAATAATTTCACATCTGTAACAAAGAATAATAACCGGTCTCACGCATAGAAGAATGCCCCTCTTCCAAGTTTGCAACAGATGAAACAGTTAGCGTTTGCAACGCCCGTTCACTTATCTTCAATAAATAATTACACACTCCTATTTTCTAGAAAAATTTTTCAGTGGTCTGTGGTCAGGCTGAGCTTGTCGAAGCCCTTTCGCTTTACCCTTGGTTTCTTTAACAAGTTAAGGCTGTACTAACTCTATTCGTTTCGTATAATCCTATTCATTGCTATATGCAATTGTAGATGCTCAACCCAAAAACAAACAGAGAAAGTTGGAAAACGAATCGAGTTTTAAGGTTTGTTAATCGTGATTGCATCAATACCTATTGACAATCTATATTTTCATCATTGAGTAGTTAGCTTTTCAACTGACAAACATTAATTGTTAGTTGACAATAATAATTTACTGATAGACATTTATAGTTTTCTAGTTAACAAATATCATTTGTCAATCGTACTTTTAAAATTGTTAAATCAATTCTATCTTGTGTCAATCATTTACCTTAATTTGTCAATTGAATTTTGTGGTTTGTCAAATGTTTCTTAACTTTATTCGCTAGTAGTTCATGAAAAGCAATGTTGATATTCAAAAAAAATCATTGGCTATCCTAAATTTTGTTTAGAAAATCGAACAAACCGGTTTTGAAATCAATAGAACTTCAATGAGGTATTAAAGTTCTTTTTTTGAACTACTCCAATCTTTATATCAAAATATAGTTACCCTCATAAACAACATCAGTTATGTCGAACATTGTATTAAGACTTGGTAGGAGAAGCGTCTCTGACCTACTCATTTTTGCGCTCAGCATTCATAATCACATGGTAGATGCTGCTAGCGTATTTGCATCACCACCAATTTCGATGACTGATTTTTTAGACAGCATTAATGCGCTTAATAAAGCGCATTCGAATGCCCTCAATGGTAGCCACAACGATTTTGTGATTCGTAACGACCTACGCAAAGAACTAGAAAACAGTTTAAGGACCTTGAGTAATTATGTTGCTATAGAGTCAAAGGGAGAAGAAGAAATCATTGTACTTGCTGGTATGAGCAAGAAAAAAACAAGTGTATATAAACATGTACCCTTAGAAAAGCCAGTAATAAAGAGCATGTTGAGCGAGTATAAAGGTGCTCTTACCATCAGTTGGTTTCCTATAGCCAATCGGGTAAATTTTGCATTGGAATATACGGATGATAGCACAAATGTTAAATGGGTAGATGGTGTGTATAGCACTAGTCGAAAAGTGACAATTAGTGGCTTAAAGTCCGATACCCGTTATTGGGTGCGAATACGCGCAATAGGTAAAAAAGGAACTACAAGTGATTGGAGCGAACCCGCAACAAGAATGGTAGAGTAGGAAATTTTGGATAGGGATACACTCAGCTTGGTAATTTACTTTGATATTAAAGCACAGTGTGAGCAGAATACGGTAATCTTTCTTCATATCCTCCCGAAACGCATTCGGGGAAAAACTTAGTAAAGTGGTTCCATGGGAATTGGAATTTTGAACCACTAATTTTTACATCATTTTCTAATTAAAAATACTTGGTGTTCTTTAAGTACTCTTAGCGCTCTCTGTGTTTCCTTCACTTCTTTGTGTCTTAGGGGTTTCTTTTTTGGCATTTTTATCCTTTAGTTTTGCACCATGATTAAAAAAGCGCGTTCCCTACCCTTGCTCATTGGCAGAAAACCCATTGTTGAAGCCATGCAACAAGGAACGCCTATTGAAAAAATCTTTTTGCTACGCACGGCTTCCGGCGAAGAAATCAATCAAATCAAAAACCTTGCTCGTGAGCATAATATTCCGCTCAGTCAGGTGCCTGTAGAAAAACTGAATAACCTCACCAAAGCCCAACACCAAGGTGTGGTGGCATGGACAGGTTTATTGCAATACATTGACCTTCAAGAAGCCATTTCCTATGTAGTTGATAAGGGGGAAACCCCGTTGTTTCTCTTACTCGATGGGGTAACGGATGTGCGCAATGTAGGAGCTATTGCTAGAAGTGCTTTGTGTTGTGGTGCGCAAGGAATTATTCTACCTACCGCATCTTCTGCCTCGCTTACCGAAGAAGCCATAAAAACCTCAGCAGGTGCTTTACGCAAAATCATGTTGTGTCGCACGCCCTCTGTTCCACAAGCAATTGATGTATTGCGTTTGAATGGCATTCATATGTTTGGTACACAGATGAAGGGAAGTATTCCGATTTATGATGCCGATTTCACCCCTCCAAGTTGCATTGTGATGGGCGCCGAAGACATAGGCATTAGTAAAGATGTCATTCGCCGTGCCGACCATTTAATTCGCATCCCTATGACAAGTGGATTTGATTCCTTAAATGTTTCGGTAGCTGCAGGCATGATTTTATACGAGGCATTGCGCCAACGATTAAAAGCCTAAATTTTTCTTTGCCATTCATTTATTACATTTGCCCTGCAAAGGTTTTCAATCACTAAATTTTTTATTGGTTGAAATAAAAGGGAATCCAGTGAAATTCTGGAACATTACCCGATGCTGTGAGCTTCTTAAAAAGTCTTTTGTATCCTCAAGCCACTGTCTCAGCGACGGGAAGGCACAAAAGATGAAGCGAGTCAGAAGACCTGCCTTAGCAAAATATAACTTAGCTGCTTTCGGGAATAAAAGCACAGGTAGAAAAAGCTTTGGCTTTCTCTTCTGATTTGGTTCTCATTGCTGCGCTTTAATTGTAAAAACAGTCAACAATATGCGTAGAATATTTCTCACCGTTTTGGTCGCCCTTGCTGCCAATGCTTCATTTGGACAAACAGGTTTTGCCATCACTTTCGATAGTCTAGTACTATCTCAGCCCGACACCTTTTATGTCAATTATTCCAACCCCGGTGGTGATGTTGGCTTTGATGTTGGTTCTGTTCATTTCGAATGTCGTTACGACACTTCATTTGGCGGCATGTGGAACGGGGGATTTGTGTATTCCAATATGACCGATAGTGTAACAAGTGGCTATACCAATCAATATTCCACCAAAGCAGGAAAGGGTTATGACAGTTCAAATAATTATGTTGTTTACACAGCAGGTTATGGCTATACGCCCATGATTCGACTTCCGGGTGTTTCCTCTGTAAAAATGTTTTCAGGATTTTATGTCAGCAACAATACCTACGCTTACAATAGCATGCGTGATGGAGATTTTGCAGCAAAGAAATTTGGAGGACCAACGGGCAATGACCCTGATTGGTTTAAGATAACAGTAAAGGGCTATTGGAATGGTCAATTGAAAAATGATAGTGTTGAATACTACCTCGCCGACTTTCGCGACACCAACAATGCAAATGACTATATCCAAAAAGATTGGTGGTATTTAAGCACTCAATCTTTGGGAAATGTGGACAGTATTTTCTTTGAGTTGAGTTCTTCTGATAATGGAAGTTGGGGCATGAATACGCCTGCTTATTTCTGCATGGACAATTTAGAGGTGTTGATTTCTACTGATATTCATGATGCTGCAAAAGCAGTGGCAAAAGTGTATCCTAATCCTGCCACCGAAACTTTGTTTGTAGAAATGAAGGATGCTGCTGTGAAAAATATTTTGGTGATGGATGCACAAGGAAAATTGTTACAAGAAGTTGCAGTTAAGGATGAAAAGACTGCTATTTCAGTTGCTTCCTTACCATCAGGCACCTACTTCCTAAGTTGGGCGAATGGTACTCAAAAAGCTTCTGTAAAATTTGTAAAACCATAAGGTTGAATAGGCTGATTGCAATATTTGTTTTAGTGCTTTCTTCGCTAAATGTATGGTCGCAATACGCACCACAAGCAGGCATTGCAGGAAGCACAGCCGTACCTGCTAGCAGTCAATTGATTATGAGTTGGGCAAACCATTGTTCATTGCAAAGAGGCTGGTTGAATATCCAACAAAAGAGTTTAGGATTTACAAGTTCGGGAGATAGTACTTTGGCAATTGGTTTTTTTGACCATTCTGTAGTAAGTCTTGGTGATAGTGGCGTTGCTACCCTAAGTTTTCCGTCAATGATAATGAATGGAGCGGGTGCCGACTTTGTCGTATTTGAAAATGGTTTCACTAATCCTAACAATACTGAAGAAGCCTTTCTTGAATTAGCCTTTGTAGAAGTGAGTTCAGATAATGTTCATTTCACAAGATTTCCTGCTCATTCATTGACGCAGACAAATACGCAAATTGCAGGCTCGGGTGTTTACATGAACGCAAGACTCATCAACAACCTTGCAGGAAAATATGTAAGCGGTTTTGGTGTTCCATTTGATTTAGAAGAGTTGAATGGTAGTCCTAATTTAGATGTGGACCACATTACTCAAGTGAGAATTGTGGATGTTGTTGGCGCCATTGATGAATGGGGTTGTAAAGACGATAGTAACCATCTCATCAATGACCCGTATCCAACTGATTTTCCTACAGGTGGTTTTGATTTAGATGCTGTTGGTGTGCTGCATCAACAACCGAATAGCGTGGAGGATATTTCGAGACTAAATGTTGCTTTTTATCCTAATCCAGCAAATGATTTTTTGATCATTGAAAGCAAAGAACCCATTCAAATTTGTTTGACTGATTTGCAAGGACGGGTTTTGGTTGTTGAAAATATAATAGCTCTTTCAAAGCTAGATATTTCAAGGATTGAAAGAGGTATTTATGGCATTCAGTTCACCAATAAAGAAGGCAAGCGATGGGCAAGAACCTTTACCAAAATCTAACCATTGTTTGCTTCCTTTTTTTCTTTTCTTGTAAAAAAGAAAGCAATCCTGTTGGTCCTCCAATTTCAAATGGCGCCAAAGTATTTGTGGTATGTGAAGGAAGTTTGGGCAATGGCAATGCACAGCTCGATTGGTATGATGCACTCAAAGACAGTTGCTATCAAAATGCTTTTGAGCAAGTTAATGGGTTTCCTTTGGGTGATGTTTTTCAAAGCATGAATTTTATTGATGGTAAGTATTTTCTATGTATCAACAACTCAGATAAAATTCAAGTGATGGATACATTGCTTCATTCAATCACCATTATCGGCATTGCAAAACCACGCTATATTGTTCCCGTCGCTAACAACAAAGCTTTTGTTTCTTCTTTGTTTGGTAATGATGTTTATGTGATGAACACTTCTTCATTTCAAATAGAAGACACCATTCAACTACCTTTTAAAAACTCGGAAAGAATGTTGGTAGTTGATAATGATGTTTGGGTTTGTGCTTGGGACACGGCGAATGAAAGTCTTTATAAAATCAATGCGATTACACATTTAGTTGAAGATTCTTTTTCCATTGGAGTAAGTGCTCCACAAGAAATAATTCTAGACAAAGAAAACAAAGCTTGGGTGCTTTCAGGCAATGTTACTAAAGGAAAAAGTGCAGCGCTTTCAAGAGTTGATTTGGCGACTAAGCAAGTACTACAAACCTATTCTTTTCCTTTTACTGCCGATGTAATTAAGCCTGTTTTCAACCATACTAAAGACACACTTTATTTTATTGAAGTAAATTATAAAGGAGGCACGAACAACAACGGTATTTACCGTATGAATATTCATGACAATCAACTGCCAACCCAAGCATTTATTCCTGCACTTCCCAATCAGTATTTCTGGGCACTTGGCATTAGTCCTTGGAATGGAGATGTGTATGTTGGCGATCCCAAAGGGTTTATTCAAAAAGGAAGTGTGACGATATATGGCACAGATGGGCTAGCGAAAAAACAGTTTGCTTGTGGAGTGGGTCCGGGTCATTTTTACTTTGTTCCTTAAATGCAGTTGATGAGCAAAGTGAGTATTTTTCTATTGCTGTTTGGTTTGTTTATACAAAGCATATCTGCGCAAACACTTTCAGATACCCTACAAGAGTTTCTACTTAAAGAGCAATTGAAAACATCGAACGATGAGCGCATCAACACCTATTCTCGCGGTCAAAAATCAACAGTGATTGATAGTATTGTTCTGCAACAATACCAACAACAAAACCTTGCTCAACTCCTTACACAACAAACTCCTATTTTCATTAAGTCTTATGGTTTCAATGGTTTGGCTACCTTAAACATTCGTGGTGCATCTGCAGCACAGTCGCAGGTATTGTGGAATGGCGTACCAATTACTAATGCAGCTTTGGGCATTGCTGATATTGCTTCTTTGCCCGTTTTTTTCATTCAAAATATGCAGTTGGTTTATGGTAGTTCAGGCTCATTATTTGGCAGCGGAAATATAGGGGGAACTGTTTCGTTTGAAACCAATCATCCTAATTTTCAACAAAATCAAAATGCCCAAGTATTTCTAGGAGCTGGAAGTTTTGGTCAGTTTCAAGTAGGAGGCAAATTGGAAGTGAGCAACCCTAAATACCATTTCACAACAGGATTTATTGCACAGTCAGCCCAAAACAATTTTTCGTTCAAAGATGTGTATGGTCATCAACAAACCACTGCTCATGCAGCCTTCAATGGCTGGAGTTCGGTAAGCAGTGTAGCTTATAAACCGAATGCTAGCAACATTTTTCAGTTTTCGGTTTGGTTACAACAATATGACCGACAAATTCCTGCCGCCTTGTTTGAAAACTATTCTGCTAAAGAAAGAAATGATCAGACCATTCGCTTATTGCTCGATTGGCATCATACCTCATCTGCTCATTGGAAATGGCACGCCAAAACCTCTTTCATCAGCGATGTCATGAGGTATCAAGATTCAACGGTTCAATTAAACACGCGCCAACTCGTTGAGCAATCTTATTCCGAAATTGGTTGGCAATACAAAAAGAAGCACCATAGTTGGTTGCTCATGCTGCCGGTGCATATTTCTTGGATGCCTGTGCAGCAGACCACAAAATATCTTTCCCAAATAGCCGTTGCGGCAGCATATCAATTGGATTATCGTAAGTGGCAATTCACCGAAAACACTAGGTTTGCAACTCTTAATAATAACCAAGTACTCCTCACAGGATTTACCCTGAGTTTTAAGGCAAATCAAAACTTTCAATGGCGTTGCAACCTTCAACAAACTTATCGCACTCCATCCTTGAATGAATTGTATTATTCTCCTGGCGGGAATGAACAACTAAAACCAGAAGAAGGTTGGAATGAAGAAATCGGCTATCGTTGGAGCATTAAACAGTCTGAACATACTTCTTTGATTCAAGATGTGGCTGTCTATCATCGTGATATCCATAACTGGATTTATTGGTTAGGTGGTGCTATTTGGACGCCGCATAATATTGCTTCTGTAAGTAGTAGCGGATTGGAAATTGACCATAGTTTTCGCATCGAGCATGGCATATCTAAATGGAATATTGGAATAAATACTTCCTTTGTAAAAGCCATCACGACACAAAGCGATATTCCCAATGATGGCAGCATTGGCAAGCAAATTCCTTACACCCCATTTATCAATGCAGTACTTCATGCAAGTCTTGACTACCAAAAGTATTCCTTTCAGATTAATCAAACCTACACTGGCATTCGCTACTTTAATACTGATGAAACGGGACTTGTAAACGACTACTTTACTACCAATCTTATGTGCAATTTTGGCACAACACTATTTAACAAATCAACTCATCTACACCTACAAGTAAATAACCTATTTAATGAACAGTATCAAGTAGTAAGCCAACGACCTATGCCGGGGATTAATTTTTTAATTGGGATGGATTGTAAATTTTAAATCAAATTGTAGGTAAAGAACTTGCGCACTATTTTATTTCTACCTTTGCGCACTTTAAACAATAAAAATGGCTATAACCGACAAACTAAATGAGCGTTGCAGCGGAACTTGTGAATTGTGCGCTAACGCTAACGCTATTAATGAATACACAGTGAGCCCTAAGCATGATGATGCCATCGAAAATCAAGTTGCAATTTGCAATGATTGTTTGAAAGCAATTGATGAAAAAGGAAATAGTGAACATTGGCGTTGTTTAGAAGGAAGTATTTGGAATCCTGAGCCTGCTGTTCAAGCATTAAGTTACCGATTGCTTTATGCTTACAAAGATGAAGACTGGGCTAGTAGTGTAATGAGCTCTGTGGAACTAGACGAAGACATTATTCAATGGGCAATGAGCGCATATGTGGTAGCTGATGTGCACAAAGATGCTTTTGGCAACAACCTCGAAAATGGTGACACTGTAGTATTAACCCAAGCACTCAATGTGAAGGGCACTAGTTTTACGGCAGCAAAAGGAACCGTTGTGAAACGAATTCGTTTAGTACCTGACAATGTAGAACAAATAGAAGGTAAGATTAACGAACAAGTGATTGTAATTCTGTGCAAGTATGTGAAGAAGGGATAGCATTATATCCATGCTTATCATTCCTATCAAACATCGTACTTTTTGAAAAACCAAATTTTCAAAAGGTCAGCGGTTAATATGTAGGACCCCACAATCACTAGCAAGATGCAAAGTCCCTTAAAAGGCAATCCTACAAATCCTAAATCTTGAGCAAAGGGCATGTAAGGCATAGCAACTGTTAGCATTAAACCTAATACACTCAGTAGAAAAAGATGTTTTCCAGGTTTGCTTCGGAAGAAATTATTGCGGGTACGTATGATGAAGAGTATGAACAATTCCGTAAGTACAGATTCTACAAACCAACCTGTTTGAAAAGGAGCTTCTTTTACTTTCAAAACAAAAAGCAGGGTAAGAAAAGTGATAATATCAAATACCGAACTGTGAATGCCAAATAACACCATGTAGCTACGTATGAGTTTCATGTTCCATTTCCCTGGCTTTCTTGTTTGTTCCTCATCCACATTGTCCGAAGCCACTGCCAAGTAAGGAAAATCGGTTATAAAGTTAGTAAGCAAGATTTGCTTGGGTAGCATTGGCAAGAATGGCAATAATAAGGAAGCAAAAGCCACACTAAACATATTGCCGAAAGTGGATCCCGTATTGATGTATATGTATTTGAGGGTATTGGCAAAAGTTTTTCTTCCTTCTATTACTCCGTCAATGAGCACATGCAAGCTTTTCTCGAGCAACACAAAATCTGCCGCAGCTCTTGCTACATCCACAGCATTTTCAACTGAAATACCAACATCTGCTGCATGAATTGCCGACAGATCATTGATACCATCACCCATGTAGGCAACAGTATATGACTTGCGAAGCGCATGAATGATTTGTTCTTTTTGTTGTGGTTCTACTTCAGCAAAAATATGAGTGTCTTTGGCACGTGCTATTAATGCCTCAATGCTTGTATTGATTAATTCGCTGCCGGTAAGAATATTTGGATGCTCAATACCCAATTGCAAAGCAATGGAACGTGCAACGTTCTTATTATCACCAGTAATGATTTTCAATCCTACTTGTAGTTCATTCAATTGTTGAATTGTTTCTTGGATATCGGCTTTAATTGGGTCTTGTAATAAAATGAACCCAGCAAATATCATTTCCGATTCATCGTTTTTGTTGATGGTGTCTCCACTCCTATTTTTGTAAGCGACAGCTATACTTCGAAGACCATTCAACCCAAAACTTTCATATTGCTCTTGTAGTTTTTGTAAATGAGATTGAATAGGTTCAACTTCATCGTTGGCAATTCGCAATTGCGAACAAACCTTTAGTAGTTCATTAAATGCCCCTTTACAAATCAGGATATTTTCTTGTTCACAACGAACATAAATACTTAGCCTCTTGCGGATAAAATCATAAGGTATCTCACCTAACTTTTCTGCTTGAAATACAGGAGTAATACTACTATTCTTTATGGCATCGTCAATAGGATTGGTATATCCTGTTTCGAAAGTAGCATTCCAGTAAGCCAGTGTTTTTACAAACTCATCCGTTTGCTTCTCAGCATTGACAATGTCATGAACTTTGATGGCTCCTTCAGTTATTGTGCCCGTCTTGTCGGTGCAGAGTAAATTGATTTCACCAAGGTTTTGAATGGAAGAAAGTTTCTTGACTATTACTTTTTTCTCCAACATTCTTCTTGCTCCCGCACTCATGGCAATCGTAGTAATTGCAGGTAATAATTCCGGTGCCATGCCCACTGCCAATGCCAATGCAAATAGTGAAGACTCCATAATGTTTTTATGGTTCAACAAATTCACCATTAAAATAAATGAAGCAAGTACAAGGGTAATTTTCATTAAGAAGAAACCAAAGTCTTTGATGCCTTTTTCAAAATTGGTTTCAATATTCTGTGTAGTGCTTTCAGCAATGTTGCCAAAGATGGTATTGCTGCCTGTGTGAATTGCTATGGCTTTGGCATTACCACTTACAATGCTTGTCCCTTCCCACAAACAATTGCTCCGTTTAGATAGTTCAGTTGATTCCAGTAGTGTACCAGTTTCTTTTCTCGTAGGAAAGGATTCACCCGTAAGACTCGATTCGTTTGCATAGAGTTCATTGGACGAAAGCAAAAGACAATCGGCGGGAATCATATCGCCTGCTTTAAACAATAAAATGTCCCCTTCTACTACCCTATCCGATGGTATTTCATTTTCAATGCCTGCTCTCAATACCATACTCTTCAATGAAATCATTGATTCTAATTGTTCTACCACTCTTCCCGCTTTTCTTTCTTGAAAAAAACTCATGATGCCGGTGGAAAGAACAATAAATAGAATAATGAACACATCACTCATATCGCCAAGAAAAGCGGAAAGTATAACAGCGCTTATCAACAACAACATAAGTGGACTCTTAAACTGACTGAGTAAAAGCTTCAAGTCTTTAAAGAAAGGTGTGTCATGGTGTCTTTTATTTCCTTTGTTCAACCATATCTCTGTTGCTGTTTTCTCATCAAGCCCTTGCTCACTGCTATTGAGTTTATGAAACCAATCTTCGGGATTGTCTTTCCAAAAAGCGATATTGTTGTGAGCATGCATTCTAACAAAAGTAGAGCGCTAATTATTAGAAAACCGAAGAACCTTTTATGGAAAAATTAAGTACGCGCGTTTTATAGATAAACAAGCTTATGAAACCGACCAATTTATTCCCTGAAAATTATCTTGACCTGATATTTTTCAACCGCAACAAAAATTATGGCGCTTATGCGCTTCGCAAAAACTATCCTACAACTGTGCTGAAATCTTTGAGTATGGTTTTAGGGTTCATCGTTTTATTTGCCCTCTATGCTTTTCTTCACAAAGCAGCACCAACTCCTCTATTACATCCCAACTTAGATGGGCATCATTTTGTTGACATCAGTACAGAAATTGTATTGCCACCAAAACCAACCTTACCCACACACCCACCGGTACATCAACCACACATTCCAGCTACAACAATCCCTCATATTGTTCATGATGAGTTGGTGACCACAAAGCCCGATGAACATCTGAATACAACCACTACATCAGCGACTACAGGAAGTTCAAGCACTAGTACTTCGAGTAGCAGCACTACAACAGGTACCACTTCTTCCACAACTTCATCAAGCAGTACTTATGTGCCTATACGATGGGCAGAGGAAATGCCAAAGTTTCAGGGCGACATCAACACCTATCTTGCCAACCATATTCAATATCCCGAAATGGCTAAGTCGGCGAATATTCAAGGAAAAGTTGTGATTGAATTTGTAGTCAATGAAGATGGTTCGGTATCTAATTTAAGACTAGTAAAAAGTATTGGCGGTGGCTGTGATGAAGAAGCATTGAATGTTGTTAAAAACATGCCTCATTGGCTTCCGGGAAAACAAAATGGTAGCCCGGTGAAAATATATATGCTCCTACCCATTACGTTTACGTTGAATTAAGGAAAACATTGGTCATATGTAGTGGGTAAGAAGCAGGATTGTATAGAACTTAAAAAAGGACGTTGCAAGAGCAGCGTCCTTTTGTCTTTTTGTTGTTGTGTTTCTTTGGTTTTACGAAAACACGCAAACACTATTTAAATTACAACTTAGACGAAGTCTGATGACATTAGTCTAACAGCACTTAACCCCTAGTTCGGATTTATTTTATCGTATAGCTTGGTTTGTTAGGATGCAAGGGATTAGACATTAATTTTTGAGTTGCAGGATGAACAACTAAATCCATGTCTTCCATTGGAACAGCACCTAATAAAGTTTCATCGCCAATAACTAATGCTCCCACAAAACAAAAACGATTCTCAAAATCTACGCGAACAGGTCCTACATAGGGTACCTGATGAGATGTGCCATCAGCAATAGTAACTGGGCGTTTATCTAATTCAACTAACTCCAATTGAAATGCTATGGATTGTGGAATACACAACATTAAAGCACCTGTATCAACCAATGAATTTAATTCTATGGGGTGAAGATTTGGCAATCGAGGATTGCTAAGTTTGATTTTAGAGTACGTTAATCCCATATTCTATTTTTAGCAAAAATACAGTATTTATTATTCTACTAAAAGGACGCTGACACTTGCCAACGTCCTTTATCTTTTTTGGGTAATAACCTTTTTACTGTTTAGTAATCTTTAACGTACCCGTTCTGCCTTCTTTGTCTTTAAACCTAATGAAATAAATACCTGAAGGGAAATCATTCATTTCGATGTTCAATGTTGGTTGAATGATGTCTTTGAAAGCAAGTAGTTTACCGTTCATATCCATTACACTGAGCGTACCATCAACATCATCAAGTCCTGAAATATTGATGGTGAGTACATCGCTTACAGGATTTGGATAGGCAATGAGTTCAAATTTTTGCTCGCTATCATTTATGGTTATTAGCTCTTCGCGTACATTCGTTTGCGTGACAACTAATACAGGCGATAAGCCAGTGCAGCTATTTTTAGTAATAGACACTGTATAATTTCCACCCAAGTATGCCATAAAGTATCTTGAACTTGCCCCCATAATTAGATTGCCATTTAAATACCATTGATAGGCTGCTCCCGCCACATAACTGGCAGATAGTTTTACCGATCCATTAGCAGCAATTGTTGTTGAGCCAAGCGGAGTAATGATAGGAGACGGCGTACTATTGATTGTAATTTTAAATTTAGGGGAAACACCTTCACAGCCAGCATTGCTAACAATTACTTTGTAATTGCCGCCTGCGTTTGCATAAAAGAAGCTATCGGTTGCATTTATTATTTGATTGAGTTCTAACAACCACTTGTAAGTATAATTCGCAGGTTGAGGGGATGCCATTAGCTTAGTACTATCACCAGAACAGATTGTAGCACTACTAGTGGTGATACTTGGAGTCGGTCTAAGCAGAACTGCAATGTTCACAGGTAGGCTTGTGTCCACACAACCATTTTTACAAACCACTAAACTATAACTACCCGAATCGTATACTTTTAGTTTAGGAGAACCTATTATTGGCAAATTGTCTTTTAGCCACTTATAATAGGTATAGCTTGTAGGCAATTGTGCATTAAAGCTAACTTTTTCACCTTGACATAAAACTGTATTGCCGACTACTGAAAAGAGCGCCGGGGATTTGATTTTGAAGGTGATATTTTTCAAAGAGGATATACTGCTACAGTTCGTTCCTCCTGAAATTGATAACTGATAATTACCATTGTTGGTTACTGAATATTGAGCATCGGTTGCGCCGTTAATAGGAGTGCCATTATTATACCATTGTAAATCAAAGCCAGTTGCATTTGTTCCAGTCATTAATGAAAGGTCAATCGTTTCTCCTTGACATGCACTTGGTGTAGAAGCGGATACCTTTGAAACCGGAATTGCTTTTATTTGTACTTGTAGATTTACCGTATCAGAACATCCATTATTGTTGACGCCGATAACTGAGTAGTAACCTTGTTGGGTAAACGTACTCGAAGCAGTGGTGTCTCCATTACTCCATAGGTAACTATCGGCACCAATAGCTGTGATGGTTGTATTACCACCAGGGCAAATAGCTTTATAATTGGGAACATTCATAGCAGGTACTGGCAAAAGGGTGATGATCATCGTATCCTTGTTAGAGCAGCCGTTAGAATCTAAACCTGTTAATACATATGGTGAAGTTGCAGCTGGAAGAAAAGATACACCGTTCGTCACGCCATTAGTCCAACTGTAAACCAAAGCGCCAGAACCTGAAAGCGTGGTATTGACACCAGGACATAAACTCTGATCGTTACCGGCAAACACATTTGGTAGTGGGTTAACAGTAAGTATTGCAGTATCTTGTTTGATGCAGCCATATGAATTGATTGCTGTAGCAATATAGATGCCTGAATTTTGAGGCACAAAAGGAATGTTGTTCGTTATGTTATTGTTCCAACTCAAAGGTGAATTGGAGGTAGCGTGTAGATAGATGGAATTTCCCTGACAAACACTCACATCGGCTCCTGCATTGATAGTTGGTATTGGATTGACGACAACATGAACGATATCAGAATTGGTACAACCATTGGAATCTGTTCCTATCACTGAATAGAATTGGGAACTGCTAACAGTAAACGGTTGACCATTAACAACACCACCCGACCATACTAAACTAGTTGCACCTGTTGCTGTTAAGGTAATTGCTGTGTTAAAACAAGCTGTTTGATCAGCGCCAGCATTGACGTTTGGAATTGGCACAACATTGACAACAATGGTGTCTTTAGCTACGCAGGTATTTGTTCCAGTACCACTCACAATATAAGTAGCAGTACTTACTGGTACAAATGATTGACCATTCACAATTCCACCTGACCAAGAATAAGATTGACCACCTGTTGCAGTTAAGGTTGTAGCTGACCCATTACATACAATCTTATCAGGTCCTGCACTGATGGATGGTAGCGCCAAAGCATTTACGACTACTGTATCATTTTTAACGCAGCCATTAGCACTTGTACCAGTTACCACATAGGTATTGGTAGCATTAACAACGAAAGGTAGCCCATTGGTGATGCCATTGGTCCATGCATAAGTAGCGGCACCAAAAGCTGTTAAACTTGTAGAAGAACCAATACAAATGTTTTTATCAAGACCAGCATTGACATTAGGTAATGGTAGGATTGAAAGGACTAACGTGTCTTTCTTGATACAACCAAAATTGCTTGTTGCTGTTGCAATATAATTTCCCGAAACTGTTGGCGTGAATGACTGATTATTAACCACATTATTGTTCCAAGCAATAGTGCCATTAGATGCTGCATTCAAGGTGGTGGATGCACCCACACAAACATTGACATCAAGACCAGCATTAATTATTGGCAATGGATTGACATTGACAATTACCGTGTCTTTGTTACTACAGCCTGAAGAATCAGTACCTGTAACAACGTAGGTATTTGTGGTACTTGCTGTAAAAGCTTGATTGTTGATGATCCCATTATTCCAAGTATAGTTTACTGCTCCTGACCCAGTTAGTGTTACTGAACTGCCAGCACAAACTGTTTGGTCTGCTCCTGCATTGACTGTTGGAAGCGTGTTATTGAAGGTAACAGGTAATGATGTAGTACTACAGCCAGCAAAACTAGTTGCTGTTACGGTATAAGTACCATTTTGTGCATTCGAAAGCCAATTAATAAGCGGGTTATTAATTTTAAGAACACGATGGTTAGATTGGTCACAGATGTACATATTCCCGTTAGCATCTACGACTATTCCTGTTGGGTTGTCCAATTGGTTAGCAGAGGAACCTGCACCAATGCCGCCATCAACGGTTGTTCCTGATGTTGCTCCGGGCACCCATTTTTGCACTCTATTATTACTTTGGTCAACAATGTATAAGTTGCCTAGTAAATCAAAATTGATTGAAACTGGATAGGATAATTGATTAGATGCAGAACCGTTTCCATTTCCACCGGCTATCGTAATTCCACTACTAGCATTAGGTGCCCATTTTTGAATACGATTATTAAAAGCATCACTCACATATACGTTACCAACGCCATCTACATAAACGCCAGTGGGTTGTGATAATTGATTGGCAGCAGTACCCGAACCATAACCACCTGCTACAGTGATACCAGTAGTAGCATTAGGTGCCCATTTCTGAACACGATTATTATTGGCATCTGTTACATAAACATTGCCTGAAGCATCAACATAAATGCCAATAGGGCTGTTTAATTGATTAGCCGCAGCACCCGAACCATTACCACCTGCTACCGTAACGCCCGAAGAAGCGCCCGATGTCCATTTTTGAACACGGTTGTTGCCATTGTCACAAATGTAAATAGTGCCATTGCTGCTTACAAAAATTCCCGCAGGATAATTTAGTTGATTGGCTGTTGAACCCGCACCATTACCACCGGCAACCGTACTGCCATTGGTAGCACCGGGTGCCCACTTCTGTACTCTTTGGTTGGTTTGGTCGCTCACATACAAGTTGCCACTTCCATCTACAGATATTCCATAAGGATACCACAGTTGATTGGCGGCAGAACCAGCACCATTACCTCCGGCAATAGCAATTACTGAGGCATTATTACTGCTTGCAGTTGAAGTATAGAACGGTGCTCCATTCAAGTTCCATTGCAAAGTTTGGATATCAGTTACTGGTGTTGCAAATATTGTAGAACTATTACAAAGATTGCCTGTAATGGTAGGAATACTTGGCGCTGGAGCGACAGCAACAGGAGTGATGGCACTTGTCTTACTACATCCTGAAGCATTTGTTACGGTAACAGAATAATTTCCGGAAGTTAATACTGTGATTGATGATATAGTATCTCCCGTATTCCAAACATTACTGTTTCCTGAACTTGATGTTAAGGTAACAGAATTGCCTACACAAAATGATGTTGGTCCGTTTGCTGTAATTGTTGCAGAAGGTGAGGGGTTAACTACAACAGGAGTAGAAGTTACACTACATCCAGCAAAATTGGTAGCAGTAACTGTATAAGTTCCTGATTGTGCGTTATTCAATAAGTTGTCTAAAGGTATAGTATACTTCTGAATGCGATGATTCGTTTGATCACTTACATAGACATTGCCACTAATGTCTACATATACACTAGTTGGACCATTAAGTTGGCTTGCAGATGAGCCCCCTGTACCGTTACTATTTCCTGCAATTGTAATACCACTCGTTGCACCCGGAGTCCATTTCTGAACTCGATTGTTACCATTATCACTTACATATATATTCCCAATACCATCCACATAAATTCCTGCAGGAAAGTTTAATTGATTTGCTGCTGAACCTAAACCATTACCACCTGCCACAGTAATACCAATTGTTGCTCCAGGTGTCCATTTTTGAATACGATGATTAGATTGATCACTAACGTACAGATTCCCACTACCATCTACAAAAACACTCATTGGATTGTTTAACTGGTTTGAGGCAGATCCTGCACCGTAACCTCCAGCTATTGTAACTCCGCTCGAAGCACCCGGAGCCCATTTCTGAATTCGATGATTAGAGTGGTCACTAATATACATATTGCCACTGTTATCTAAATATACACTAGTTGGGCTATTAAGCAGATTTGCAGATGAGCCTCCAATACCGACACTATTTCCTGCAACTGTAACACCACTCATTGCACCTGGAGCCCATTTCTGAATACGATTGTTACCATTATCACTAACATATATATTCCCAATAGCATCCACATATAATCCTGTAGGAAAGCTAAAATAGTTTGCTGCTGAACCCGTACCACTACCTCCTGCAACAGTCACACCGCTTGTTGCACCCGGAGCCCATTTCTGAATACGATGATTAGATTGGTCACTAATATACGTATTGCCATTCCCATCCACAAAAACACCAAAAGGGTAATACAACTGATTAGCAGCCGAACCTCCTCCATTTCCTCCTGCAACCGTTGAAATTAATGTACTATTACTATTGTTTGTTAAAATAGGTGTGCCATTCAGGCGCCATTGCAAAGATTGAATTCCTAAAACGGGATTTGCTGTAAGTGTAGAACCACTACATAAATTTCCTGAAATTATAGGTGTAACTGACAAAGGAGCAACTGATATAGGTATTATAGAACTAGTGGTACTGCAACTAGTTGAATTAGTCACCGTTACAGAATAACTTCCACTTGTTGTTACTGTAATAGAGGTAGTTGTATCTCCTGTACTCCATAAATTATTGGTAGCAGCATTTGATGTTAATGTAACAGTATCTCCAGTACATAAAGTTGTAATTCCACTAGGAGTGATAGTTACTGCAGGAGATTGATTTATCACAAACGATGGAGAAGTAGCACTACATCCTGCAATCGTTGTTGCTGTTACTGTATAAGTGCCTGCTTGAGCATTATCAATCCAATTGACAAGTGGTAAATATTGTAGTTGAACACGGTGATTGCCATTGTCACTAATATACAATCTTCCTGTTGCATCAAAATAGATACCCATGGGTTGATTTAATTGATTACCAGCGTTACCAGCGCCATTTCCACCTGCTACTGTAATGCCACTTATAGCACCTGAAGCCCATTTCTGTATGCGATTATTAGACAGGTCACTTATATACACATTACCTCCACCATCTACAACAACTCCAAATGGATTATTTAATTGATTACTAGAAGATCCAGCTCCATTACCACCAGCTACCGTGGTGCCACTTGTTGCACCTAGTACCCATTTCTGAACGCGATGATTATTATGGTCGGCAACATAGAGGTTGCCGCTATTGTCTAAATTCACACAAGTTGGCGTATTAAATTGATTCGCAGCTGAACCAGCACCATTTCCCCCTGCCACTGTGGTACCTGAAGCTGCACCCGGTGCCCATTTTTGTATGCGATGATTGCCGTTATCACTGATATAAATGTTTCCACTTGCATCTACAAAAATTCCTGCAGGATAGGATAATTGATTAGATGCAGATCCTACACCGTTTCCACCGGCTACTGTGGTGCCTGATGTTGCACCCGGAGCCCATTTTTGTATTCTTTGGTTTTGTTGGTCGCTGATGTACAAATTTCCACTACTATCTACAACAACACTAAAAGGATACCATAATTGGTTAGCATTTGCACCTGCACCATTTCCACCGGCTACTGTGGTGCCACTTGAAGCACCGGGTAACCATTTTTGAACACGATGATTATAATAGTCAGTTATGTAAATATTTCCTGCACCATCCTTATAAACACTTGTTGGACCGTTTAATTGGTAAGTTGCTGAACCAACACCATTGCCTCCTGCAATCGTTGTGCTATTGTTATTGTTTGTAATAGTATTTACAACTGAACCGTTTAAACTCCATTGCAAACTTTGAATACCTGTTATTGGGGTTGCAGTAAGGGTTGCTCCACTACATGGATTACCTGTTATTGTAGGATTTGTGGGTATAGGGTTTACGTTGACAGTCGTTGCTGCAGTCGTCAACAAACATCCATTGTAGCTAGTAACCGTTACTGAGTAGTTTCCACTTGTTGTTACATTAATGGATGTTGTGGTATCTCCTGTATTCCAAAAATTACCTGTGGCTGCACTAGAAGTTAAGGTTAAAACAGTAGAGCCATTGCTGCAAATATTTGTAGGTCCATTGGCTGTAATAACTGGCACAGGAGTAACATCCACTGGGGAAGAAGATGCATTGCAGCCTTTAAAGTTGCTAGCATTCACCGTATAAGTTCCTCCAACAGAATTGGTCAGTGTATTGAGTAGTGTACCTACAATCCATTTCTGAATGCGATGATTATTGGCATCACTAACGTATAGGTTTCCAAAATTGTCAAAACTTATACCCATTGGTTGCCATAATTGATTTGCACCCGTACCGTTGCCTGCGACCGTGACACCCGAAGTAGTCCCTGCACCCCATCTTTGAATACGATTGTTGTTATAGTCACTAATATACACGTATCCACTAGCATCTACATATACCCCTGTTGGATAAGATAACTGATTCATTGCAGACCCAGATCCATTTCCACCGGCTACTGTTGTGCCTGAAGTAGCGCCCGGTGCCCATTTTTGGATTCTTTGGTTTTGTTGATCACTTACATAAATATTTCCACTGACATCCACAAAAACACCATAAGGATAATATAATTGATTTGAATTAGCACCTGATCCATTTCCTCCAGCCACTGTTGTGCCACTTGTAGCGCCCGGCGCCCATTTCTGAATACGATGATTAAAGGCATCACATACATAAACATTGCCAATACTATCAACAAAAACACCAACAGGATTATTTAATTGATTACTTGCAGAACCAGAACCATTTCCACCTGCAACGGTTATGACATTTGATGTGCCTGCAGCCCATTTCTGAACTCTGTTATTGCCTCTATCAGCTATATAAATATTACCACTGCCATCTACAAAAACACCCGACGGTGCATTTAATTGATATGGATAAGCCCCATAGCTTCCACCAGCAACTGTGATGCCACTTGTTGCGCCCGGTGCCCATTTTTGTATACGATTGTTTGACAGGTCGCAGATATATACATTGCCTGTATCGTCAACAAAAACTCCTGATGGATTGTTTAGTTGATTGGCTGCTGTACCATAACCATTTCCGCCAGCTACGGTACCATTCGCTGTGTAATTGGCTACACTTGTTTGAACTAAGTTGCCATTCAAATACCACTTTAGGTTTTGAATGCCTATCACAGGGCTTGCTGTAAGTGTAGAACCAGCACATAATGTACCTGTAATTGTAGGAGTTGTAAAAGAGCATTGCGCTGTTGCAACTATTGCTGCAATCATTGCCAACACCGAGCATAGTAAAGCTTTTTTCATAGCCTTCATTTTATTTGTTCCTTACTCTTTTGGCTTTTCAGGTTTCGCCCGTTTAGGATAGTTGCTGCTCTATTTATTGATTGTATTTAATGTATTTTATTTTTGTAAAATTACCTTTTCGCTCTTCACCAATTCCATGTCTTTGCTATAAACTTGTACAAGGTATAAACCCATAGGCAAATTTGCAAGGCTTACCTCATTAGTATTTTGTGCAGCCACTAGTTTTTGACCCATCAAATTATAGACTTCTACTGTAGGCTGTGAGATGCCTTTGATAGTGATGATGCCTGTGGTGGGATTGGGGGAGATGGAGATGGAAATTGTAGGAATTTCATCTACTCCTGTTGGATCTTGAGTCAGTTTTACAACCCAAACATCATTAGTTCCACTGCCTCCAATTTTACCAGCAATATCTCCGTCAATTGATTCAGTCCACCCTGCAACAATATATCCTCTATCATTAGTTACATAAATTGACGAAGCTCCATCATTATTAGTACCGCCTAAAGATTTTTGCCATAATAGGTTGCCGCTTGTGTCTAATTTTACTACCCAAGAATCGTTTACATACGAAGAACTTGGATTGTCGTGATGACCTGTAACATCACCATCTTTTGATGCCGAATATCCTGCAATTATGTATCCACCTTCATGAGTTTGTTGTATAGAATTTGCCACCTCATTATTAATTCCACCTAATGATTTTTGCCACTCCAATATGCCGCTTACATCTAATTTCACTATCCAATAATCTAGATTATAATAAACAGTGTCGTGATGACCCGTAACATCACCATCGTTTGATGGAGAACAACCCCCTACAATATACCCACCATCTTTTGTTTGTTGAATAGCATAGGCTTCTTCGTTACCTGTACCACCTAATGATTGTTGCCATAGAATGGTTCCGATTGAATTTATTTTTACTATCCAATAATCAGTGCCACCATGATTTCCTGTTACATCGCCGTCATGGGACCCTGAATATCCGGCCACAATATATCCGCCATCAGTTGTTTTTTGTATGGAAGTTGCATAGTCTGGCATTGAGCCGCCTAAACGTTTTTGCCATTGAATGGCTCCGGAAACACCTAATTTTACTACCCAATAATCAATATCTTCTACAACTGCTGTACCTGAAAGATCACCGTCAATAGACATTGCAGTTCCTGCAACAATATATCCCCCATCATCAGTTTGAAGTATTGCTCTTGCTTCTTCGTCTTTTGTACCCCCTAATGACCTTTGCCATTGCAGGGTTCCGTTTGATGTTATTTTTACTATCCAAGCATCAGAGTTCCAGTTACCATGATGACCACCAGAAATATCAAAATCGTTAGAACTTGATTTCCCTGCTATAATATATCCCCCGTCATTTGTCTGTTGAATGGAATAAGCTATATCGCTTTCTGAGCCTCCTAATGATTTTTGCCATTGAATAAATCCATTTGCATATAGCTTCGCTAGCCAAAAGTCACCAACGCCATGATTCACTGGAACAAAAACATCTTTTGAATAAGTATTTCCTGCAACAATATAGCCACTGTCGCTTGTCTGCATAATTGAATTTGCACCATCATCAAGATAACCACCCAAGCACTTAGCCCACTGAATATTCGATCCTTGCGCCATCACCCCACTTACTGCCATCAGTAGCAATGCTGTTATTAAGAGTACTTGTTTTCTCATTGTCAAAATATTGTTTGAGTTTTAAGTAGGGTATCAAATCATGAAACTAGTTTATCGTTTTGCGCGACTGCCTTTATTATAAAGATAAAATGCCTTGTGCATGTTATTCTTGATGTTGTTAGATTTCATGACGCCCCCAATTGTATAAGTAAATAAACCTCCAAACAACAATGCACCACCGCCAGTGCCACCCGATGCTAATACTGCAATTCCTGCAAGCATGGCCCCGCCACCACAAATGTGAACTGTTCTTGCTACTCGTTTTCCCTTTGCATATTTATCTAAGAGCATGGAGGCAGCATTATTTTCTGGTATTGCTTTCCTCAAGTTTATATAATTGAAGTCTTGCAACGGTGCCTCATCGCCGTTTTGCATGTAGTAAAAAACCGACCTCTTTGTGCTATGTTCCCAATGACCGCCACCATAAGAACCGCCACCAAATGAACTACCGCTGCCTGATACATAATTCATTTCTGACCTTGTATTTACCGATGCGTAAATGTTGATATTATTCCCTTTAAGAATCATATTGGCAAACTTATTTTGGTCGAATTTTCCTTCTTTCTTGGGGATTCTTGTTGACCATGTTTTAGGTACCACAATGCTCATGATATCATCTGTCTTTACCATGGTGTTGCCAACATTTATTGTCTTAGCAGCCATTGTCTTATTGGTAATAATTTTAGGGTCAATGGTTATTTTACTACCATTGCTTAATAGAAGATAAGACTCTTTTAATGATTCATTACTGCGATTGGGCTTCTTGGTAGGGCTTATCATTAAATTTCCCTCGGTTCGGCATGATGTAAGGTAAACCATCATCATAAGTATAAAGAGTAGTTGTTTTTTCATAAACGTTGTTTTAAGTATTTCGAGTTAAAGTTTGATTATATTTTCTAAAAAAAGAAAAATCATGGATTAATTCACTGTTCGTAGTCATAAGGAAAAATGACTCAAACACTATTCTTTAATGACCTTTTCGCTCTTCACCAATTCCATGTCTTTGCTATAAACTTGTACAAGGTATAAACCCATAGGCAAATTTGCAAGGCTAACCTCATAAGTATTTTGTGCAGCCACTAGTTTTTGACCCATCAAATTATAGACTTCTACTGTAGGCTGTGTGATGCCTTTGATGGTGATGATGCCCGTGGTGGGATTGGGAGAGAGAGTGATGGGAGATGTGGGGATTTCTTCGATTCCATTGGTTGCATCTAATTTAGCAAGGAAAGAGTTGTAGTAATTACCTGTTACATCAGGATTTGTTAGTGTAGTAGAACCGAAAATAACAGAGGAACTATAATAATACCCGCTTACATAAATATAACCTTGAGCATTTACACCAAGTCCATTTGGAGACTCTTCCTTATCACCACCAACAGCCTTGGCCCAAAGTACATTACCACTTGGATTGTACTTTACTATGAAAATATCACGACCACCATTCACTGTTAATTTACTTGTGCCAATATTTATACTATCAGTAAAACTTCCATAAACATATAAATTTCCATTCCCGTCTAATTGAACGTATTCTTCCATTACCTGTCCACTTCCTCCAATTCTATCTCCATTCAATACATTTCCATTGTTATCTAATTTCAACCAAAAACAATTTGTTGATGCACTATTGCTACTAGCATTAGTCAATGTTAATGAACCAAAACTTAGTGTATTGATACTTGTATTAAAAGAATAAAATCCTCCAGAAATAAATAAATTTCCACTTGCATCAGTTAAAATTCCTTGACCTTTAGAATCAGAAGGTCCATTTGAAGTTTTACCCCAAATAGTTGTTCCATTGGGTGAGATTTTGAAGATGAAAGCATCAAATTCCGTACTCGCATTACCAACAAGCGAAATAGAACCAAATTGAATAGAGCCGCTAAATGACCCAGTCAAAAAAATATTACCGGAAGCATCGGTAGTTACGGCATTTCCCCAATCGTTGTAAATATTTCCCCCACTCATTGCCCATAACACACTGCCATTGCTATTGAATTTTGCCACAAACGCATCAAGGGTATTATTGATTGTGTCATTATTGGTTAAATTAATTGCTCCGAATGTTAAATGATTTGAATTAAATAAACCCGTTGTAACAATATTTCCACTGCCATCTACAGAAATCCCATCAGTTCTTTGGTATATGTCGCCTTGAAAACCTTTTCCCCATATTGCATTACCTGAGCTATTGAATTTAGCTAAAAACATGACAAAACCAGACAGCGTATCGTTTCCAAATACAATCGACGAATCACTTTTTCCGGCAATATATACATTTCCATTCGCATCAGTTGTAATAGCAGATACCCAATTTGATGACGCTTTTCCAAAATTCTTTGCCCAAATTACATTACCATTCGCATCAAATTTTGCAAGGTAAATATCCTGATAAAAACCAATGTTACTGAAATTATTAAGTGTAATACCGCCAATATTTAATGTTGGATTACTAAAAGAACCTGCAATGTAAACATTACCAAATGCATCATAAGTAGTAACTGGCGGCAAATAAGACCCAGTTATATAGCTCGTTTTTTTTGCCCATAACCAATTCGGCGCTTGCGCCATCACTCCATTTACTGCCATCAGCAGCATAGTCATTAATAAGAGTACTTGTTTTTTCATTTTCTGATTGTTTATTGATTGTTTAAAATTTATTTTATTCCTTCACCACCTTCACAGTTTCACAAACCTCACCATCATCATACTGCAATAAATAAGTGCCCGATGGCAAACCGCTCATATCTACACTCGTTGTTTCGGTTTTTACGGATAGTTGTTTAAGCAGTTTGCCTTCTATTGATTGTAGGCTGATGCTTCCACCCTTGCCTGCAAATTCTTTGATGCTGACAATGATTTTATCTTTTGCAGGATTTGGATAGACTTTGATAATAGAAGAAGATGGAGGAAATAACTCACCTATACCTGTTATAGAAAATTTACCATTAGAATCTAGGAAGGCTAAATATCCATCACCTCCATTAATCAATGTATCACAATAAGTACCTTGAGTTGCAACTCCTGTATCAGATTCTGTAGTGCCTGTTATCACTATATTTCCATTATTATCTAAGACCATACCTTCAATATCATCAACACCAGTACCGCCAAAATAAGTTCCCCATACTCGAACACCAGATTGATTAAACTTCTCAATAAAACCATCGCCACTCCCACTATAATTTGGATGATTTCCATTAATTGTGCCGATAGTATCTTGAGATGCTGTAGAGCCACAAAAAAGAATATTATCATGGTTATCAATCTGTAAACTATAGACAGCTTCATCTAAAGAACCCCCAAAATAAGTACCCCACAATCTTTGTTGACCATTCGAGCTAATTTTTGCAAGAAAGTAATCGTCATACATACCTGTCCCGTTTAGTGATAATTGAAAAGCACCAGGTGTTGCATAAAATCCACTCTGGTCTTTAGTAATACTAGATAAATAAATGTCATTATTACCATCGACAGCTACAAACGTAGTCCAATGAGACTCAGTACCATAATATGTTCCCCATAACCTCTGTCCCGAACTGTTGAATTTTACAATAAAACAATCGCCCCCATTATTACTACCATATGATGTTTGAAAACTACCTGTAGTCGCAATATTATTCATAGAATATGTAATGCCTGAAACAATAACATTATCACTATTATCTACTGTTATACTTGGGCAAGTTTCGTAGTCATTACCACCGTAAAATGTGCCCCAAAGTCTTGTGCCATTAGGATTAAATTTGACAATGCAAAGGTCACCTAAACCATTTGGTAAAGTTTGAAAAGCACCAGGGGTAGTACAACCACTTCCACCTGCCTCCCAACTACAATACAAAATATTGCCTTGATGATCTAAAACAACAGGTCCAACAGTGGCAGGATAATAAGTACTCCATATTCTAAATCCAGAAGTATTAAATTTAGCAAGAAATGAAATTTCTCCAGAACTATCAACCACACTTGCAAGTGTAGGATAAAGAGCACCTGTTGTTCCCAAATTACTAGAAATGTCTGTCGAACAATCAATATAAAAATCACCTGATTCATTACAAGCAATAAAGGAGTATTTTTCTTCTCCTATTCCACCATAATAGGTACACCATATCGGATACCCAGAAGGGTTATATTTTCGCATATATACATCATAGTTGCCACCACCATAAACTGTTTGAAATGCACCTGAAGTTGCTATATTATTTTGCATATTAGTATGTCCAACAGTAATTATATTTTTCGAAGCATCAATTGCGGGAACCCCAGGTGTAACAACTCCCAAGCCAGCATTTGCTCCCCAACCCATATAAGTACACCAAGGGTCAATGACTAATGTTTGTTGTGGATTGTAAACACCTGCATCAAAACCGTAAACATTATTGTTTGTTTTGGTGTAGTTTACTTTTATTTCCTTTCCTGTTTCTTGTTGGTAGCTTGTAGGTATTTGTTCTGTTACATTGCCATAAGCAGTTGCAATAGCCAAACTTCCATTTGCTGTTAATTCTGTTTTATCTGCTCCTTGATATTGTAGTTGTATGGCTGCTACATCACCACCTGGGCGCACAATGAAATTGTATTTAAAACCATGTTCACTTTTGCCATCCAACACAAACTCTAAATCAATGTTCGGGTAAACATTTTGGTAAGTTACTTTGTTGTAATGATGTACTGTTTTTATCCCTTCTTCTGGAGTTCCTGTTGTGTAATAATTCAGGTATTCTTTACCTGCCGTTCCGGTAATCATTTCAGGATATTCATTAGCACCGAGGAGTGCAACATCAATTCGATGACTATAAAAAACAATCGAATCATCTGTCATTGAAGGTTTACCATGAACGCTTTTTTTTGAAGTTGGGTTTACAACAGGAATCACTCTTTTAAAGTGTGCTGCTTTCAATACTTCATAACTGAAGGAATTGTCTTTTAGTTGCACTTTCATTCCCTTTCCCGTCCACAAGTATTTCACCGCAGGATTCAGGTTATTGTTTTGGTCAATAATCTGTCCTTTGTTTTCAATAAAGCCATAAGGGGTGTTATAGGTTTTGGCTTGTGTAGCGAAAGCCAAAGCGAAGGCTAAAGCCGAGAGGAGTAATGCTTGTTTCATATCGAGTATGATTTGTGTTTAAAATTAGTTTTTCTCTTTTGTTTTGTCATGCTCGTCAATTACATTCTTAAAATCCAAGCAACCCAACCAAATGGTTGGGCTGCTTAGTTGTCTATCAATGTTTACTCACCGCTTTAATGCTGAGAATATCGCTCCACTGCCCTACCACCACATTATGTTGGTGATAGCGCGCTTGGTAGCGCCAGTTTTGAGATGGTTCAGGAAGTGGTTCTTGGTCAATAAAAGTGCCGCTAGTGGCAAAACCAAGAAAGGCAAATTTGCCATCACCGCGATCCACCCATACTTCAAAGCCCTGTGTTTGCCCTTTTGTGGCATACACTTCTACATGGTCGCCGTTGATTTTTCCGGTAAGCAACGGTTGAAGATCATCGGCTTTTTTGGCCATGGTTTCTGCTCCTTCAATGCCCATGTCTTCGCCATCGGCATCATTGTAGGAAGTGTGATTTTTTATTTGGTTCACAATGCCTATCATTCGGGTATAAATGCCCGGATCGGGAATGACCACAGGAATAGGACTGGGAACTACATAGGCAGGTAAACCGCCAACTTTTCCATCTGCCCCATCCACAAAATAGCGATAGCACTTAGTGATTGCCTGACTTAATTGGTCAACATTTTGTTCGCTATCGAGCAAATATTTAACGTAGAGGTACGAATCTTTCATGTCGTCCGTCTGCGCTTTTGTAATGCCATACTTGGCAGCATAGCTTGGCAGTTTTTCTGCAAAACTTTTTAGAACTAAAAACCTGCCGTATTTATCTTTAGGCAAGAAATACTTTTTCATAAAGGTTGGTAATAATAATTAATAACTGAAGGGTTCAATCCTTCTTTTAAAGTCCTTTTGCACTTGAATGCATCCTTGATGAACCGCTTCAAACGGTGCAGCACACTCGGTGTGAGTGCTTGTGCACCGCTTTGATTTTCAGTAGTTTGTGAAAAGATATCCTTTTTGCTGAGTGACCTAGCAAGAATGCTGTGTGACTCAGCAGGTTTGCTGAACGACTCAGCAAGTATGCTCCATGACCTAGCAGGTTTGCTGAATAACTTAGCAAACATGCTGAACGACTTAGCAGGTTTGCGGAATGACTTAGCAGATATGCGGAATGACCTAGCAGGGTTGCTGAATAATGGCGCATTCATGCCGAGCAATTTGGCAGGTCTGCCGAATAACTCAGCATCAATAATCAATAATGGAGATGAGCCCATAACATTCATAACAAGAAAGGGTTGAATGAGGTGCCAAAAAGAATAGAATAATCAGTAAGTCCTGTGGAAAAAATGGCGTAACTTGTAAGGCTATATTTATTAGGCTTGTAGGCTTGTAGGCTTGTAGGCTTGTAGGCTTGTAGGCTTGTAGGCTTGTAGGCTTGTAGGCTTGTAGGCTTGTAGGCTTGTAGGCTTGTAGGCTTGTAG
>CAINUN010000067.1 GCA_903853805.1 uncultured Bacteroidota bacterium | reverse complement strand
CAGCCCATATTAAATACAGTTGGTGATGAATATAGTGCAACAAAATCAAGCCGCCTCCCAGTCACAGACTGGCTTTTATTCTTGGTTCCAGATGCCCTGCGGAACATCTGGAACAGCGGATAGTTTTATTTTCAATACTAATGCTCATCGCTATTGTGGTAGTCTGCTTTTTTGAAGAAGGAAAGGAAGAACTTATTTAACTTTACGATTCTAAAACCTCTTTATGAAAAGGTTGCTATTCTTTTCCTTGTTCTTTACGCTTGTTTTGATACAAGTATATGCGCAACAATCAGTAGGCTATATTGATACTTGGTGGAAACCTAATGGTCCGGTGAATACCATCACAAATAGCGGTAATAAAGTTTATGTCGGTGGTCAGTTTACTTATATTGGTCCAATGAATTCTTATGGTGCTTCAGTTGATAAAAATACAGGAGCTCCTAACCTAAATAACCTTCATCCAAATGGTCAAGTTAATATCTGTGTTTCCGATGGTGTTGGTGGTTGGTATATTGGCGGAAATTTTACTTCTTTCAATGCGGTAGCAAGACATTTTATTGCCAGAATAAATGCTGATGGAACATTAAATTCTTGGAACCCAAATGCTAATGGCATTGTTTCAACAATAGTAGTTAGTGGCAATACAGTATATGCAGGCGGTAATTTTACAATAATTGGCGGTCAAACAAGAAATAGGATAGCGGCTTTAGATACCTTGACAGGTAATGCTACAGCATGGAATCCAAATGCCAACGCAAATGTTGGTCAATTGATAGCAAACGGTGGACTCATTTATGTAGCAGGAAGTTTTACAAATATTGGCGGTTTAACAAGAAATCATATAGCTGCATTAGATTCAGTAACAGGAACTGCAACTTTTTGGAGCCCTAATCCAGATAGTACTGTGTCAAGTATTGCATTGAGTGGAAGTAGTGTTTATGTTGGTGGTCGTTTTTCAAATATCGGAGGACAACCAAGAAATTATTTTGCTTCAATTGATATAGCAACCGGTTATGCCAATTCTTTTAACCCAACTATTAATAATGTAGTGGACAAAATTTTTGTCAACAATAATACCTTGTATTTATGCGGACTGTTTACAACCATTAATAGTCAACCGCGTCATTTATTAGCAGCCATCAATTCATCAACAGGAATAGTGAACAGCTGGAACCCGAATCCAGACAGCGCTGTTGAAGCAATGGCATTTGATGGCAGCAGCATTTTTGTAGGTGGTAAGTTTGATATGATTGGTGGGCAGATTAGAAGGGGAATAGCTGTTTTAGATAATTCAGTTGGTCAGAGTTCTACAACATGGATGCCAATAGTCAATGGAGGTAATTTAGAAGTGATGACGTTATCACTAAATGGCAATAATCTTTATGCCGGCGGAAATTTTATAAGTTTAGGAGGCGTTAATCGAACAAATCTTGCTGCATATGATATGAATACAGGAATACCTACTTTATGGGATCCTTCGCCCAACAGTAATGGTTCAATAAATACTATCTGTGCAAGCGGAAATAGAATTTATGTGGGTGGTAATTTCAATTTTATAGGTGGTTTTGTTATGAACAATATTGCTGCTTTAGATACATTTTATGGTAACGCCTTCTTTTGGAATCCGAATGCTAATGGAAGTGTTTCTACAATTGTTGTTCATGGTAATAGAGTTTATGCAGGAGGTAGTTTTACAAATATTGGCGGACAAAACCGTAACCGAATTGCTGCTTTGGATACAATGACAGGAGCAGCTATGATTTGGAATCCAAATGCAAACAATACAGTTCGAGCAATTGAATTAAGTGGGGATAAAATTTATTTGGGGGGCTATTTTACAAACTTAGATGGAACAATTTCAAGAAACCATATAGCATCAGTAGACACTATTTATGGAAATGCGACCCCTTGGAATCCTAATGCTAACAATTATGTTTATTCAATTTATTCGAAAGGAGATAAAATATATGTAGGAGGATTATTTTATAATGTTAGTGGACAAACTAGAAATAATATTGCATGTATAGATTCTTCAACAGGTCTCGTAACTGCATGGAATCCTGGGACAAATACTTTAGTAAGTGTTATTACAAATGATGGTAATAAATTGTATTGTGGGGGCGGGTTTACATCTATTAATAATCAAACAAGAAACTATATCGCTTCACTTGATTTGATATCTGGAACACTTACATCATTTAACCCAAATGCAGGTTCTTCTTCTACTCAAATTAATACTATCAAAGTCATTGGCAATAGGATTTATGTTGGAGGGAATTTTACTACTATGGGGAATTATAATGATTATGACAGAAGGTATTTTATGCCCTTATTTGATTCTACACAACTTAGTTTACCTGTCATTACTTCAATATCACCTAATACAGCTTGTATAGGTGGAACTGTAACGATTACTGGTAATAAATTCACAGGTGCTACTCAAGTGAGATTTGGGGGTGTTCTTGCAAGTTCATTTACTGTTAACTCATCAACAAGTATTACTGCAATTGTTGGAAATGGAGAAAATGGTTTGGTTAGTGTTGTTACGCCATCAGGCTCAGCAGTAAGTACGGATAGTTTTTTCATAAACCCACCTGCAATCATTTCTTCAAGTGGTAATTCATTAACCTGTAATATCAGTAATGTTTTGTTAAACGCAAATATAGGTGTTGGATATTCTTACCAATGGAAACTCAATGGTAGTGTCTTAAATGGAGCAACCAACAGTTCTTACAATGCAACTATTGGGGGAACATATGCTGTTGTAGTAACCAATAATAATAGTTGTAGCAACACATCACAGCCTAAAGTCATTAACTATTATTTGCCTCCAACAGCCACCATAACCCCAGCCGATAGTGCCTATTTTTGTTCTGGTCAGAATACTGTATTAAATGCTAATTTGGGAATTGGTTACAATTATCAGTGGCTATATAATGGATTAATACTTACCGGTTTTACCAATAACAATATTGCTACAAATAGTGCTGGGAATTATGCTGTTATTATTACAGATAGTAATGGTTGTGCGTCCACTTCTTCAACTACAAATGTTACAGTTAAACAAACACCTACAGTTTCTGTTACACCTACCGGTCCACTTAGCCTATGTCAGGGTGGTAGTATTATGTTAAATGCAAATGCTGTCGGTAATAATTTAACATACAGCTGGGCTATTTATGGTAACAATATTCCTGGTGAAATATACCCAACTCATTATGCAGCATCAACAGGTATTTATACAGTAAAAGTTACTGATACAACAAGTAATTGTTCATCAATTTCATCAAATGTCAATGTTACTGTACAACCTTTGCCAGTTGTTATTATTAATCAAAGTGGTGATACATTAATTAGCACAAATAATTTCGTTTCCTATCAATGGTATTTATGGGGTGTTGCAATTCAAGGAGCTACAAATACATACTATAGCCCATCACAATCTGGATTTTATTTTCTCATGATTACCGATTCAAATAATTGTAATGGACAATCTAATAGTTTTAATTTCACAGTTGGCATTGATGAAGTGAATAAGAATAATTTACTTAAAGTTTCCCCTAATCCATTCACGGAAAGTTTCACCGTTTCTTATCCTAGCGCAATAGGAATAATAACAGTTACCGATGCAGTGGGCAAAGTAATTGCTAGTTATCAGTTGCCAGTTGCCCGAGGCTCACAACCGACAACTGACCACTCACCACTGAAAATTGATATGAAAGGTTTTGCAGCAGGCGTTTATCTTATCAAATACGAAACTGTAAATCAATCAGAAACCATAAAAATCATTAAATCACAATAATCATAGTTCAGACAATAATGAAAGAAAGGGTACCGTGAAGATTATTATACAGTAATTGAAGATGAACGATTGGTAGCCTTCATTCTAAAAGATACAGTGAGCCTTGCTTTCGTGAGGCTTGTTTGTTTAGGAGAAGCAATAAAATAAGGTCAAATAGCGGTAAAAAGTCTTAAAAAGTCAATTGATTCTCTTGGATATTCAATGAACTCTTTTAAAGAGTCAATGAACTCAGCAAGATATTCAATCGTTTCTCTTGGATATTCAATGAACTTAGAATAATATTCAATTGACTCTCTTTAATAGTCAATGAACTCAGAACGTCAATCAATTGAATCACTTAAAAAGTCAATAAACTCTTGATGTAAATTCATTGAATCTCATTTTCATTCAACAGCCTTTTTAAGCCTTTTAGTCGTCGGTTGATGGACCTTAAAAAAAGTTGACAATTCTGAAGTGTAATCCTAGTAGCTGTTTCCAAATCATTAAAAAAGCAGCCGAAAGGCTGCCTTTTTAATTTCTTATTTTATCTAGCAACTAGCATCTTTCAATAGTCCATTTTGCAACGGCAGGAGCTAGTTCTTTTTGCGATTTTCCGCCTACAAACACACCAATATGTCCGCCAGGGAAAGGGTATTCTCTTGTGTCGGTACTACCCAATTTACTCATAACGGCAAGGGTACTTGGGTTAGGGATAATGTTGTCGTCAGTAGCATACACATTCAAGTAAGGAGCGGTCATGTTTTTGAGGTCAACTTTTCTTCCGCCCAATTCAAAATCACCGGTAATGAGTTTGTTGTCACGGAAAAGGTCTTTGATGTATTTGCGATACATTTCACCTGCAATAGCTGGCAAATCGCCCTTCCATTTTTCCATGCGCAAGAAGTTGAGGAGTTTATCTTCGTCTTCGAGTGCATCCAATACGCCAAAATATTTGCTGATGTTCATGCTTGGTTTCAACATGCCAAATGCGCTATCAATTTGCTCGCCCGGAATAGTTCCCACACTGTCAACCATCGTATCCACATCAATGTACTTTGCCCATTTATACAACATGCAACCACCATTTGAGAAATCGAATGGAGCAACATAAGTAGTCAATGATTGGATTTTTTCAGGATAAAGCGCTGCATAAATCATGGAGAAAGTTCCTCCTTGACAGATGCCTTGCTTATGAATTTTTTGAACGCCATGTTTTTTGCGAAGGAAATCAACAGCATCGTTCATATAGCCATCAATATAATCTTCCATCGTCAAGTAGCGGTCTGATTTGTTAGGATATCCCCAATCCATAATATAGACATCCAAACCCTCTTCAACAAGCTTTCTCATCAGGCTGCGGTCGGGTTGAAGGTCGAGTACATCATGACGATTGAGCATAGCAAATGAAACCAATACAGGTATAGTGGATTTAGCAGGAGTATCGCGTAGGTAATGGTACATTTTTACCTTGTCGCATTGCCAAACAAGCTCTTTTGGAGTAGTGGCAATCTCTACTTTTTCTATTTTTTGAAGGGTTTCGTAGCCTTTACTGAGTTTATGAGAAGTGGCAATGAGTTCTTCCATCATGCCGGTAGGATTCCAGTTCATTTTCTTTAAAAATTTGCGCGAAGGTAAGGTAATTTTGTTTGTCGGATGGAGCTCAATCAATGTTGTAGAGATTGAAGTGGCAAGCATTTAATGAAGGAACAGGGCAGGAGCATTATTACTATTGGATAAAATTTCGTTAAAACAACAACTTTTCATGAAGTGGGAAATGTATCTTTGCCCGCTATTTTAAAAGAATAGACTTATACTTTCTTTATGCATTCAAAATTCAGGTTACTCCTATTATTTTTCCTCGGGGTTTCTATTGCAGCATTTTCTCAACAGGGAAAATCTATTGTCAAGGGCAAACTCCTGAACGAATCTACCAACAGTCCTGCTACAGATGTGCAGTTGACGATTCCCTATTTGAAATTGATGTCCACTACGGATGCCGAAGGGGTTTTCACATTTTCACAGGTTCCGTTTGGTACTTACATTCTTTACATTAGCAATGCAGGATTCAATGCTGATAGTTTTAAGATTATTGTAGCCAAAGACCATATTGACCTTGGAAATTTCTTAGCAAAGCCTAATGAAAACACCATTTCTCAACAAAACATGCATTTGCCTACCATTACATTGGAAAGCAGTGATGTGAACAATGATGATGATGGTATTAGCACTAAACAAAGTGTGAGCGGTGTTTTAAACTCGGGTAAAGACCCCTTTATTAATGCAGCTTCTTTTGTGTTCAGCAATTTTTGGTTCAAGCCAAGAGGATATGAGCGTGCACAACAACAAGTGCAAATCAATGGTGCGCCTATGAATGATGTGGAAACAAATGATGCATCATGGAGTCAGTGGGGTGGATTGAATGATGTTTTTCGTGGACGTAGCAGCACTTATGGTTTGCAACCATCGGAATATGCATTTGGCGGTATCAACGGCAACATATATTTCGATGCATCAGCAGGAAGTCAACGCAAACAAACGAAGGTTACTTATACTGCTACCAACCGTCAATATAAAAACCGCGTGATGATTACTCAGAGCAGCGGTATGAATGAAAAAGGATGGGCTACTTCATTTTCTTTTTCACGGAGATGGGCACAAGAGGGTTATGTAGCAGGTACTTTTTATGATAGTTATGCCTACTATGCGGCGGTTACTAAAAAAGTGAACAATAAGCATGAGTTGAACCTCATTGCATTTGGTTCGCCAACACGTCGTGGGAAAACGGCGCCAACTTATTCAGAAGCATTTGCCCTTACAGGCAATCATTTTTACAACTCAGATTGGGGATATCAGAACGGTGAGAAAAGAAATGCAAAAGTTGCGAACTCGAATCAGCCTGTGATTATTTTGAGTCATGAATTTACGCCAAATGAACGCACACACTTAACCACAACTGCTTCGTATCAGTTTGGTAAATATGCTGTTTCTTCACTCGATTGGTATAATGCAGCCGACCCTCGTCCAGATTATTATAAATACTTGCCAAGCTATTATTTATTGACCACGGACCCAAATGCTGCTGCTGCATCAGAAATGCAAAATGCTTTCGTTGCTAACCCGCAAATTAAGTGGGATGATATGTATCAAGCAAACTATATGAACTTGCTTGCTAAGCCCAATACAGATGGATCCTTGAGTAATGATATTGCTCGTCGTTCCATGTATTACCTAGGTAACGATGTGGATGACATTAAGAAGTTTACGTTCAATACCAATTTACAGCATGTTGTGAATGACCATGTGACTTTGCATTCAGGCATTTCATTTATTTCTCAAAAAACAGAAAGCTATCGTCAAATGCTTGACTTGCTAGGTGGAGATTATATTGTGAATGTCAATGGCTTTACAGAAAGAAATGCATTGGGTAATATGGTTGCCAACCAAAATGACTTGAACCATCCCAACCAAATTATCAAAGAAGGGGATAAATACTTGTACGATTACAATGTCTTTTTTACGAAAGCATGGTGGTGGGGACAAGCAACTTTTACTTATAACAAAGTTGACTTCTTTTTATCGACTACCTATGGTGTTAACTCTTTCCAAAGAGAAGGTTTGATGCGCAATGGTATTTTTAGTGAGGGCAACCAATCTTTTGGCAAGTCCGATAAACAAAGCTTTTCCATTTACGGGTTTAAAGGTGGAATTACTTATAAAATCAATGGTAGAAATTACTTGTTCTTAAATTTAGGAACAACAGCAGATGCGCCAACAGTTGACCAAACTTATTTCTCAGCACGCACTCGTAACCAAACTATTGACAACCCAACAACCAAGAAATCTTATAGTCTTGAAACAGGTTATTTAATTCGTTCTCCAAAATTGAACGGAAGGTTTGTAGGTTATGTAACAGATATGAAAGACATGGTGGAAGTGCAACGTTTCTTCGACCAATCTACCGGCAATTCTAACACGATGGTTGAATATGTAATGCAGCATATGAATGCAAGATTTATTGGAACGGAATTGGCTATTGACTATAAAATAAACACTTCGCTTTCAGCAACCGTTGTTGCTGCATTAGGACAAGCATTTTATACCAACAATCCAAAGGTTACGGTTTATAAAGAAAACACCCTCGATACGATTCCTACTAACGTCAATACTTACATCAAAAACTACTACCTAGGTGTAGGACCGCAAAGTGTTTATACCCTTGGGTTGAATTATCGTTCGAAGAAATATTGGTACGCCAATATGAATTTCAATATAGTTGACCGTAACTACATTGACATTGCTGCACCAAGAAGAACAATGGAAGCTGTTGGGCTTTCAGAACCTAACTCTGCACAATGGAATGAATTGCTTCATCAACAAAAATTTGATCAGCAGTTTACAGTTGACCTGACAGTTGGAAAGTCTTTCTTGATGAACAAAACCATTAAGCACGGCATCCCTAAAAATACTTTTATCTATTTGAATATGGGGGTTAGTAACCTACTTGATAATACCAATGTTATTGCTGGTGGTTTTGAGAATGCTCGTTTCGACTATGCCAATGGTTTTGTCAATAAATTTGCACCTAAATATTCTTATGCCTTTGGCAGAACTTACTTCTTAAATGTTTCTCTAAAATTCTAAAATAATCATCTTCCCCAAATACTTTTTATGAAAAATAATCTTCGCTTTCTATTATTCATCATTCCGAGCATTTTGCTCACGCTCAATTCTTGTTTGAAACAAGATTTTGATGCACCACCTTCTCAAACTGGGTATGACCCAAATCTTCCGGTGAACATGTCAATTGCTAGTTTGAAAACTAAAATTGTTACAGCAGGTGACCCTGTTCGCATCGACTCAAACTGGACTGTATATGGTATTGTTACTGCTGATGATCGTTCTGGTAATTTTTATAAGCAAATTGTTATTGAAGACTCAACTGGTGGCATCAATGTGTTGATTGACGGTACAAGTCTTTATTCAAAGTATCCTATTGGTCGTAAGATTTACCTCAAATTACAAGGGCTCTATTTTGGTAAATATGGCGGACTTGCACAAATTGGTTCTACTCCTGATAATACAGGCGCCATCACTAATATTTCTACTGCAAAAGCAGATAGTGTTCTTGTAAAAGCCAACTTCCCTAATACTGTTCCTAATCACAACTTCACTGACCTTTCTCAATTGAAAACATTGAACAGTGCTATGTTGAATCGTATTGTTACTATTGAAGGTGTTCAAGTGGTTTCAACTGATACAACAAAAACTTACGCTCAACCACCAAGTGTTTCTTCAGGAACAAACATCAATATTGAAGATTGTAGCAAGAATAAAATCATTATTCGTACAAGTGGTTATGCCAATTTCAGCACCTATAAAGTGCCAAAAGGTAAAGGAACATTGACCGCAGTTTATACAGTTTACAATGGTACTCCACAGTTGGTAATTCGTGATACAGACGACTTGAAATTCTATGATGATCGTTGTAATGCTACTGTTCCTATGCTTACTATTGATAGTATGAGAAAACTATACCCTGGTTCTGGTACAATTACACTTGGAAGTGCAATGGTAACAGGTGTCGTTATTTCTGATTTAGCTAATGGTAATATTTCTTCAGGCAACTTTATTCTTGAAGATGGTAGCAAGAAGGGTGTCATCCTTTACATCAGTGGTGGAGGATATAATCTTGGCGATTCATTATTGATTGATGTAAGTGGTGGAACGCTTCAATTATATCCTACAACCGGTGTGGGTTCTTTAGAATTAAAAGTATCTTCTTCTGCGGTTACTAAAGTAGGAACCTTGAAAACAGTTGCACCGATTGTAATCACAATTGCTGATCTCAATGCTAATTTTTCAAACTATGAATCAACCCTAGTGCAAATTAATAACGCTTCTGTGCCTGCAGGTACCTATAGTGGCAATAAAACAATGACTGACCTTTCTAGCGGAAGTATTTTACTTTATACTTCTACAGGCGCAGCTTTTGCATCGCAAACAGTTTGGACAGGTGCAAAAACAGTAACAGGTATTGCAACTCCATACTCTTCAAACGAAATCAAATTGCGCAATCCAGCAATTGATGTTAAATAATTAATTGAAATAGTGTTTATCAAAAAGCCATCCTAAGGGGTGGCTTTTTGCATTAATAAGGAAGATTCAATTTCTTAAATAACGCATCCACCTTTCTTTCGGTTGTATCATCCAATTCTAAATCGGGTGCATGGTGAGGCTTCTTTCTTGTGTCAATAATTAAGGGTGCTTCACAACCCCAATGTTTGTTGTTGAATTGGCTATTCACACCATAAACATCATGAGAAGGGTTGCTTCTCGTAAATGTTGTCCAAAGGAAATTGTTCAAGTTTTTGCTTACAAAATCACTGTCGTCACAAACAAGCAATAATGGACAATTTGTTAACTCTTTTGAATGCTCTTTCAACTGTTCGGACAAAGAAATCATTTCAAAATTTGCTTTAGAATAAAGATGAAATGGAGCCGTTTGAAGTGCTATTACTCCAGGAATAACTAAACGAGGGTTTTCAAATTGAGAAAGTTTCTGAAACACAAATGGCACTTCATCACAAAGTGTTCTCAATGGATTTCCATATGCAGCGATGACTAACTTACTGCCATTATTTAATTGTTCACCTGAATAATCAAGTGTGTCGATGGTTGTGTTCGTTTGAAAATGCAGATCTCTTTTAAAGTCAATTCTTTCAAGTACAAACCTGAAAAATGCAGCTACATCATGTGTGTTCAATAAACAAGTTTCATCAGCAGCTATCAGTAAATATTTTGCAAGGCTAAGTTGCCCAGTCCCTAAAATACGATTGGCAATTGTAAGTAACTCTGCAGGTCTTTTAGCGGCGTTGTAAGGTGTATATCTTTCGCTTCCGATTGCTAGTAATAAAGGATGAACGCCTGCTGCATCTACCGCATTGATTTCTTTCAACCCTGGAATTTCTTGTTCAATTGCTTTGCCGCTAATCTCATGTATTAATTCCCCAAAACTTGAGTCTTCTTGTGGCGGACGTCCAACAACAGTGAATGGCCAAATAGCATTTTTCCTAGCATATACTTGCTTTACTTTCATTACTGGAAAATCATGTGTCAAACTATAATAACCTAAGTGATCGCCAAAGGGTCCTTCAGGTTTTGTTTCGTTTGAAATTTCACCAGTAATCACAAAATCAGCATCGGCACTTAGGCAATAACCATCTTCATAAAAATAACGAAATCTTCTGCCTCCTAATACTCCTGCAAAATTCATTTCGCTCATTCCTTCAGGCAAAGGCATAACGGCTGCTAATGTATGTGCAGGTGGACCTCCAACAAATATGCTCACCTTCAATGATTCCTTGTTTTTCAGTGCTTTATATTGATGAACACCAATTCCTCGATGTATTTGATAATGTAAGCCAACTTCCTTGTTTTCTATAAAATCATTCCCAGAAATTTGAACTCTATACATCCCTAAGTTGGCATGCATGATGCCGGGCATTTCAGGGTCTTCGGAATAAACTTGAGGCAATGTGATGAATGCACCTCCATCTTTTTTCCAATGATGAATTTGAGGTAAAGCTTTTAAGCTTGTTTTTTCAAATAAGATAGGTTTTGAAGCTGGGTTTTTCAGCGGAAATGCATGTAACGAGGCGACAATTGATTTAAGGTTTTTTAAAGGACTTTTTATTGCTCTAGTTGGGTCTTTTTTTAATTCAATCAACGATTTAACAACCTCAATATTATCTCTAAAAATGAATCGACTTCTTTCAATGGTTCCGAAAATATTGGAAGTTGCTCGGAACTTAGTGCCTTTAATGTTTTCGAAAAGAATAGCTGGACCTTTTGCTGCATGAATACGCAAATGGATTGCAGCCATTTCTAAAAAAGGGTCAACTTCATCCTTTATGCGAATAAGCTGTCCATTGCATTCTAAATCATGCAGACATTCTTCCAGATTTTTATAAGGCTTCATTTTTAATATTCTTGCAAAATAAAGAGGAAAAGAACCATTTCCTTCAACAACTTTGTTATTCAATATTTCTTATCTTCACAACAGAAATAACCTTCTTATGACTAAAAACACACTAGGCGAAATTAAACTCAGTCCTTTAAAGGAAAATGGCAAATTTGTTTTTATCAACTCCGAAGTTCGTATCAATAATAAAATGAACAAAGGAGACTACATCAAAATTTTTGTAGAAGGTTATGAAGTTCGAGATGGTAAACATTTCATAAAAGGCGCTGCCAATCCAAGCTCTAAAATGATAGTCCGCGGAGGCACACCGCTTACGCAGGAGTTTCCAATGAGTTTTGAAACCATCGAAGACCTCTACCTGAAAGTTGGTGAGATGTACAGAAATCAATTTTATTTTGGTAAGACCGAAATCTGATAATTACCTTTTTCTCCCTAATATTGTCGGCGATAAAAAACTAATCCCTACAGAAAAATTTTGGCGCGCCGGATGGAAAATTTGCACCCATGGATTGACATAACTTTTCCTATCAGTAATGGTATGACTACCTGGCCAGGCGATATTCCTGTTCAACTTAGAAGAACTGCTACTATAGGTGTTCTTGGCTCCGACGCTAATGTTTCTACACTTTCCTTAAGTGCACATACTGGTACACATATTGATGCTCCCCTACACTTTATAAAAGGAGGGAAGGACATTACACAAATTCCTGTAGAAGACTTAATAGGGTATTCGAAGATTTTCCACATCACCGATCCTCAGCAAATTACTTTTAGCGAATTAAAGGAAATGCCGATAGAAGATGGAGACATTCTATTGTTCCGTACTAGAAACTCTGACAAAATGTGGATCAATACACCATTTAAGGAAGACTACGTTTATCTCAGCACGAGTGCTGCGAAATACTTAGTGAAAATGGGTGTTCGGTGCATTGGCGTTGATTATCTTTCTGTAGGTGGAATGGAAAATGGTGTGGATGTTCATCGAATACTATTGAATGCAGGGATAACAATTATTGAAGGATTAAGAATGCAAGATGTTGTTCCTGGATTGTATGAAATTATTGCGATGCCTATGAAAATTCATGGGGCAGATGGTGCACCTGCAAGAGTGGTTGTTCGTAGAATTACTGATTCAGAAAACGACGAAGCTCCTTTATAGCGATCAACGCTTTGTGTAATAATTGTAATCTTCTAACAGCTGGTTTAAAAAAATAGTGTCGCCAACAGTTGTTGCGATTTGTAACTTTTTCTTTACTCTCAAAGCTACATCTGATATGTGTTTTTCCGTTTCCTTATTTTTCTTTTTTAATTCTAAAAGGTTTCGGATACCATTAATATCTCGGTCACTTAATTGCATCACCATTGGAAATTTTGGATAGTAATCTTCACTAGCGTTTTCAAGATAAATAGTGTCTGCTATTTCTGTTTTAAAATGAGTATCAATAACTACCGTCCCTGCTACCAAGTCACCTATGCGTTGATGGTTTTTTGAGAATGCAGCGGTAAGGATGGCGCCTAATCCAAATGTCATCCCCATGTCTACTAAACGAAATGCCCACCGAAGTATATATTGGCTTATACTTGCTTTATGTCCTGTAATATTCATGACTTTTATGCCTGTAATCATCTTACCAACTGATTGTCCATTGAAAAAAAACTCCATCATAAAATGATAAGTCAAAAAAGGAAAAGCGGTTAATAAAATGGATAGTACTTCGCTAAAATTAGAACGAGCAACAATGTATTCTTGAGTAAGGTAAGACCATCCAACCATTATCAACATATCAATAGCCCAAGCCAACAGTCGTTTATGAAACGGAGCGATTTTGAACTCGAGATAAATATGAAATGGTGTTTCGACTGTGAGTAAACTCATTGGGCAAAAGTAAACTTTAGCATGAGTAAATGGGCTTCTTTTCTATCTTTACCGACATGCGTGAAGGGCAATTCATAAAACGCAATATCGAGCGCTGGAAAAAATACCAGCAACCAACTGACGACCCAGATGAGATGGCTAAAAGACTAACTCATCTTGTCGATGATTTGTCCTATGCTCGAACTTTTTATCCCTATAGTAATATTGTTCGTTACATTAATAGGCTTGCATCCGAAATTTTTCTTTCTATTTATAAAAACAAAAAAGAAGATAAAGGGATATTAACTACCTTCTTTACGCTAAGACTACCACTAATCATTAGGAAACATCACCGAACTTTATTGGTGAGTTTACTTTGTTTTTTGCTTTTTACATTGATTGGAATATTCTCTGCTTCTGTTGATCAGACATTTGTTCGTGCAGTGCTAGGCGATGGCTATGTTGATATGACTGAGCGAAACATTGCCAATGGTGACCCCTTTGGTGTTTATAAAGATAGCAACGAGTTTTTCATGTTCGTACGCATTGCTTTCAACAACATCCTCGTTTCGTTCAATTGTTTTGTTCTAGGTATCACGTTAGGCATTGGCACATTATACCAATTGTTCAAAAATGGTTTAATGCTAGGCGTTTTTGAATACTTGTTCTTTCATCACGGTTTAGGATTCAGGTCGCTTTTAGTTATTTTCATTCATGGTACTCTTGAGTTATCAGCCATAGTAATCGCTTCGGGTGCAGGTTTAATCATTGCTCATTCCATCTTGTTTCCTGAAAGTTATTCGAGAATAGAATCTTTGAAGAGAGGCGCTCAGGATGCTGTAAAAATATTAGTAGCACTCATCCCTGTTTTTGTAGTTGCTGCAGTTTTTGAAAGCTACATTACAAGATATACCGACATGCCCATTTTGTTAAGTGTTTCTATTCTTAGTTTGTCATTGGGCTTCATTCTATGGTACTTTGTATTCTTTCCTATCTCCGTTCATAGAAAAAACCAATAGTTATGCGAAAACAAGAATGGAAATACGCGTTACTGTTGTTGATGTTTTTTGCAAACATATTTGCGTTTGCTTCTGAAAAAATGGCTTCTCAAAAATGGCATGAACTTTCTGCTAACAAAGATTATAGTTATCGTCACGAAATTGAAATTGCTGAAGTTAGCTTCGATACAAAAAATGGAAATCTACTTTCTAACTTCTTCGATTTTGTTGTTCGATTTTTTGCTAGCCCTAACGGCAAGATATTGGTATTGATAGTTATTCTGCTCATTATTAGCTATGCAGTTGTTCGTATTATTTTGAATGAAAGAAGACGGATTAAAAACAAAAAGCCTGAAAAGAAAGAAGAAGAAAAAGATGTTGAACAAATTTTGCCAGAAGACCTTTTAGAAAGCAATTGGGCAAGTCTTTTACAAAATGCATCTATGAACAAAGACTCGCGCTTAGTTGTGCGTTATAGCTACATGTATTTATTGCAACTATTGCAACAAAAACAACTCATTAATTATAGATTGAGTAAGACTAATTATGATTATTTTTTCGAAATAAGAGAACCGGAATTGAAACAATATTTCAAACTATTATCAAGACAATATGAATGGGTATGGTATGGTAATTATGAACTAATTCCCGAAAAACTAGAGCAGTTTAATAACACTTTTCAGCTATCATTAAAAATCTTAAAGAAGTGAACTTGCTGAAGAAGAATATCGTCATATGCTTATTGCTTTTGAGTGTCTTTCCTAGCTGCAATTTCTTTTGGAAAAAGAAAACTGATTGGTCAGTTTCCTTAGGCAAAGAAGATACTAAACCTTATGGTGGTTCATTGGCTTTTCAATCTATGAACCAGTTTTTCCCAAACGCTAAAATCAAATCCTTATCCCCTAATTTTCGCTACAACAGCATTGATGAGAAGATGATGTTGCAGGGAAAGCCTGTATTGTTTGTAGCTGTCGGTCTTGATTTCTATTTGAGTCAAGATGAGTTGAAACAGTTATTACTATTCATTCGAAAAGGGAATGAAGTAGTGCTTTTTAGTCGTGGAATTGACAAAAAGTTTAAATCTATTTTACACCAAAAAATTGTCAATAATCTTGAGGAAGAAATTCCATTGACATCTTTTAACAACGGTAACAAAAATAGAAATGTTTTGTGCTTGAAAAGTAATTTGTATGAATTGTTTGGCTATCGCGGAAAATCTTTGAAGGCTGTTTTTGAACCTTTTACAGAAGGAATAGAAAAAGGAAATTTTGAGGAACAAAATGCTTTTTGTGAATTATTGCCTGAAGAAGGTGTTCCTGAAACATTGGGTTTTTGTCAGCTGAAACCTAACATACTTCGTTTCGCTATCGGGAAAGGTCATCTTACTATACATGCTGCACCTATGGTGACGAGCAACTATTTTTTGTTGCAATCCAACAATATTCACTACCTCGAAAATTTCTGGAATTTCTTCCCTAAAGACATTGGAACTATTTATTGGAACGACTACTACAAAAGAAGCCCTCAGCAATCAGATCTTGGTGTGCTATTTAGATACCCTGCTACTCGATGGGCGATTTATGTTCTTCTATTCACTCTCCTTATTTTCTTGGTTTTCGAAAGTAGGCGCAAGCAAAGAATCATTCCCGAAATCATGCCACTAGTCAACAGTTCTGTAGCCTTTGCAGAAACCGTTGGAAGGCTTTATTACAACAAAGCCAACCATAATAATCTTGCTGAAAAGATGGTACTACAGTTTTTAGAGTGGGTAAGAACACACTATTTTATAAGCACCAACAAATTCGACAAACATTTTGAAGAACAACTTCAATCAAAATCGGGTCTTCCAGAAACAATAGTACTTTCCATGGTGGAATTATTAAGAGAAGTTCAAGTGGAAAGAAAACCAATGAGCGAAGAAGACCTCTTTTATTTATACCAAACCATTCAACAATTTTATAAAACTCAAACACGATGATGGCACCAAACGAAAATCGCATAGATATGCAACCAATTACTGAAATGGTAGATAAGGTTCAAGAAAAAATAAGACAAGTCATTGTTGGACAAGAAGGCATGGTTGAATTTCTGCTTGCTGGCTTGCTTGCAGATGGTCATATTTTGATTGAAGGAGTTCCTGGTGTTGCTAAGACACTTACAGCAAAACTCGTTGCTAAATTGATGGAAGCAAAGTTTTCACGTCTTCAGTTTACTCCCGATTTAATGCCTAGCGATGTAATAGGTACCAATATATTCAATCCGCAAACAGCGAGTTTTCAATTTAAGCCAGGTCCCATTTTTGCAAACTTAGTTTTGATTGACGAAATCAATCGTGCCCCAGCAAAAACACAAGCAGCTTTGTTTGAGGTGATGGAGGAAAAGCAAATTACTGTTGATGGGCAAACACACATCATGAAACCGCCTTTTATGGTAATTGCCACTCAAAATCCTATTGAACATGAAGGCACTTACCGTTTGCCAGAAGCACAGCTTGATCGTTTTTTGATGAAAATAACGGTGGGCTATCCTTCTATGCAAGAAGAAGTAAAGATTTTAGAAATGCACCATGAACATACTATGACTGAAGTGTTGCAACAAATGGAATCTGTAGTATCCATGGACGTATTGGCAAATGCTAGAAACCTCGTTCGAAAAATTCATGTAGAACACAAACTATTGGAATTTATTGCAAGAATAACTTGGGAAACACGCAACGATCGTTCGCTTTATCTAGGCGCTTCTCCTCGTGCAAGTATTGCTTTGTTGCAGGTAGCTAAAGCATTGAGTGTATTAAGTGGTAGAGACTTTGTGATTCCTGAAGATATTTTAAGAGCGGTGCCTGCTGTGCTTCGTCATCGAATAAGTTTGACACCAGAAAAAGAAATGGAAGGACTTACAAGCGATGATGTGTTGAAGGAAATTGTTGCCAGAATGGAAATTCCAAGATAATCACTATCAATGTTTCAATTTAAAATACTACCCAACTTATTCGTCAACCAACGTTGGTATTGGATGATGGTGTCGTGCGTTGTATTATTTATTGTTGCTTTTTTTATAGAGGGTTTGTTTGAAATCGTCATGATCATAACTGGAGTTGGGTTATTAGTAACCTTACTCGACTATTATTTGCTTTATGGTATCAAAGGAACCATCAAAGGGGTGCGCATTATGAAACCTCGTTTTAGTTTGGGCGATGAAAACCAGGTGTCTATTTCTTTAGCAAACACTTATCCTTTTCCTGTAAGAGTGAAGATAATGGAACAATTACCAGTTCAATTTCAAGTGCGCGATTTCTCCAGAAAAACCAATATGGAAAAAGCCGGACGGGTATCTATTCACTATAAAATTCGTCCTACAACAAGAGGTAATTATGAGTTTGGTTCCTTGCTTTGTTATGTTCAAACCCAAATTGGGTTGGTGCAAAAAAGAATTGAAGCAGCACCCGAAATAAACATCAAAGTATTCCCTTCTTTTCTCCAACTCAAACAACACCAATTACTTGCAAGTACAGAAAATAATTTTGCTGGTATTAGAAAAGTAAGGCGCTTGGGGCATAGCATGGAGTTTGAAAAAATAAAAAGCTATGTGATTGGCGATGATGTACGCACCATCAATTGGAAAGCCACTGCACGTTCAGGCGATTTGATGGTGAATATGTACACGGATGCACGAGAACAACAAGTATATGCCATCATCGACAAAGGCAGAACCATGAGAATGCCTTTTGAGGGAATGACATTGCTCGATTATTCCATCAATGCTTCTTTGTCGTTGCTCAATACTGTTTTATTAAAAAACGACCGTGCAGGGCTCATTAGTTTCTCCAATAAAATTGGCAATCTTATTCCCGCAGAACGAAAGACCGGACAACTTCATGTGTTGATGGAAGCCCTTTATAGGCAGCAAACAGATTTTATGGAGAGCGATTATGAAATGTTACTCGCCACCGTTTTAAAAAGAATTAATCAACGTAGTTTTTTATTGCTCTTCACCAATTTCGAAACCATGACTGCGCTTGAACGGCATCTTCCTTTCTTAAAAAGAATGGCTGCAAGACATTTGTTGTGTGTCGTCTTTTTTCAAAACTCGCTGTTGCAAACAATTCAAGAGCAACAACCCGATAATACCGAAGGAATTTACATCAAAACCATAGCCGGACATTTCGATTATGAGAAGAAACAAATCGTAGCTGAACTCCGAAGACATGGCATCGTTTCCATTCTTACCACTCCGCAAAAACTATCGGTTGATGTTATCAACAAATACCTTGAGTTGAAAGCGAGACAGATGACTTAAGATGGAATGCAAACGAACTTGCAAAAATTTGTCTCCATTTTAGGCTTACCTAAACCCATTTACACAATCTATCCTTTCGATTTTGCATTACTTTTCAATCAAAAAACAAGAGCGTTGTAATTTCCCTTGAAAATCGAAAGGTGTAGTAAGTTTGGAGATATCTTTGACGGTGAGTGCAGGAATTGAATCGCGGTCTAGTTGAAAGTCTCGATAGTTATTGCTGAAGAATATTTTGCCGTCTTCGGTGCTTGCTTTGAGGAGTTTTTTGAGTAAGAAAACATGGTCTCGTTGCACATCTAAATCAGTTTTCATGCTCTTGCTATTGGAGAAGGTGGGAGGGTCGCAAATGATGAGGTCGAAGGTGTTGGTGGGTAGGTCTTCGATAACTTGCAACACGTCTTCTTCTATGAACTCATGAATTTCGGGGTTGTAGAGTTTGTTGTATTGCATGTTGCGTTTTGCCCAGTTGATATATGTTTTTGAAAGGTCAACAGAGGTGATGCTTTTTGCCCCACCGGCGGCTGCATAAACGCTGAAAGAACCTGTATAACAAAAGAGGTTTAACACTCTTTTTCCTTTAGCCAAATCGCGAACCATGCCACGAGTGATGCGATGGTCGAGAAACAAACCAGTGTCGAGATAATCGGTGAGATTGATGATGAATTTTAACCCACTTTCTCCAACTATCTTTTCTGCTTTTTCTACTCCAAATTTTTCGTACTGGCCTTGTCTGCCTGCTTTTCGCTGGCGTACTTTCATGAATATTTGCGCAGCATTTATCTCCAACACTGTTGCAATTTCTTCTTTGCAGGCTTGCAGCCATGCTTCGTGTTCATCTTCTTCCATGCCATGACGACGCTTGTATTCGGCGGCATGAACCACGCCTTCATAAAAGTCGATGGCAAATGGGAATTCGGGTAAATCATGGTCGTAAAAACGGAAGCAAGTCAACTCTTGTTTGCGTGCGATTTTACTATTGTGTTTCCACACTTTTAGCAAACGATTGTGAAACATAAGTAGTTTGGAAGAGAAGTCGAGGTTCATGGATACTAGTTTAGATGCTCGATTACTTTTTCAAAATCCCCAACAATATCATCAACCAACCAACTATAAAAAACAGACCACCAATAGGTGTGATAATGCCCACACCTCCAAGACCAACATCGCCAATAGTTTTTAAAAAGGCAAGTGCATAAAGAGAGCCGCTGAAACAAAAGATACCAATGATGAACATGATAGAAGATAGCTTGAGCAATTTGTTGGGAAAGCTATTGTAAATGATGCCCGAAAGCAACAAGGCAAAGCTGTGATACATTTGATAACGAACACCGATTTCAAACGTTTGCATTTGTTCGATTGCCATGACTTGTTTTAAACCATGAGCTGCAAACGCACCTAATACAACGCTTAATGCGCCAAAAATACTGCCCCAAATAAGTGCTGTTTTATTCATTGTTGAATGATTGTTAGAATTTGAGATAAAGTTAGTTGCTCAACATTGAAAATATAATCTGCTTGTTCATAATCAGCCTTTCTTTTCGAGAAAAGCTGTTGCAGTTTTTCTTCAACATTGTCTCCTTTTAATAATGGTCTTTGTTCTTTTTCTTTTTTCAAATTATTGAGTAATAAGGAAATGGAAGCTTGTAAATAAATGGTTGTTCCATTGTGTTTCATCAGCGAAAAGTTATTCGAATTTAAAGGTAAGCCTCCACCTGTGCTGCAAACAAAACTTTCGTTGACTTCAATTAAATCCTGTAATACCGTTGATTCTATTTTTCTGAAAAAAAGTTCACCTTTGCTTTCAAAAATAGAGGCAATACTCTTGCCTGTTTTAGTAACAATTAGCTCATCAGTATCAAAGCGTTTCCAGCCTAAAGTATCTTCTAGTTGCTTTGCCCAAAAAGTTTTTCCACATCCGGGCATACCAATGAAAAACAAACGGTGCATTAGATTTTACCTTGAGTTAGTTTCCATAGTTGAAGCAAAGCAACATCTGCTGCTATTTCTTTGTTTTTATCTCTCCCGTATGGAAAATGAAATGACTGAGTAATTGTTTTATCATGATTGCATACACCAATCCAAACAGTACCAACAGGTACATCTCCTTCCATTTTAGGACCTAACACACCTGTTACCCCAATGCCAAAATCAGACTTCATAAATTTCATTGCACCAATTGCTAGCTCTGAGGCAACTTCTTCACTAACGACACCTTTTTCAAGAATTGTATTTTCATCAACACCCACAACTGAAGATTTGATTGCAGCATCATAACACACCATGCTTCCTTTAAAAAATTTTGAAGAACCAACAACCTGTGTCAACTTATGACCAATCAAACCTCCGGTGCAACTTTCAGCAATGCCAATAGTCTTTCCTTGTTCTGTCATCAGTTTTCCTAAGACTTGTTCTAAGGTAAAATCGTCTAAAGCTACTACATGCTCTTCTAATTTTTTAGCGAGTTGGTTTTTATGAAACTCAATTTCTTTTTTTAAGCGCTCATGGTCTTTGCCCTTTCCTGTCAATCTAAGTTTTACAAAACGATAATGCGGCAAATAAGCCAACTTGATATAATCGGGCAATGCTGACTCCTCATCCACGATTTTTTCTGCTAAAAAACTTTCCCCTAAACCAGCAGTAAGAATTGTTTGATGAACAATGAAATCACTATGAAATGAAGAAGATATAATAGGCAAGACATGCGCCACCATAATGCTCTTCATTTCCTCAGGCACACCAGGCATAGCAACAATAAGTTTATGTTCTTTTCGAAACAACATTCCCGGGGCTGTTCCACGGGCATTGAATAAGACTTCGCAGTTATCAGGTACATCTGCCTGCATCAAGTTTCGTTCAATGACAGGAAGATTTCTTTTTTCAAAAATCTCGCGCACATGGTTTTCAACCATTTGGTTTCTCACCAATTTTCCTCCAAAATATTCTAATAATAAAGGCTTGGTTATATCATCTGCAGTGGGTCCTAGTCCTCCAGTAATTAATACGATTTCAGCTTTTGTAAGCTCTTCATCTAATGCATTCCAAATAGCTTCTTTAGTATCGCCCACAGCTACTCTTCGAACCACATCAATACCTATTTCATTAAGGCGTTGTGCCATCCATGCTGAGTTGGTATCTATCGTTTGACCTATCAATAATTCATCTCCAATGGTGATGATGATTGCTTTAGTATTTGCCATTAATTTTCTTTTTCAAAATAGGGTTGTAAACAATTTTTAAGTTGTTGAGGCATGGAGACTTTCTTTTTCTCTTTAGCATCAACAAAGACTAAGGTAGTCACTCCCTTATTCAATAGCTCCCCTTTTTCATTGTAGAGCTCAGAATGAAATTGAATTTTAGGAGCATCCTGTAGTTCTTTCACGATGGTTTTTACTGTAATCAAATCATCATACAAAGCAGGACGATAATAATGAGCGTGCATTTCTACTACAGGCATCATCACACCCATCTCTTCTAACTCTTTATAGGTTAATCCCAAATCGCGAATGGCTTCGGCTCTTCCCACTTCATAATACAATGCATAGAAGCCATAATAAAGAAAACCCATTTGGTCGGTTTCACCATAGCGTACACGAATTTTTGTTGTTGCAGAGTACATTCTTAAATGTTCTTGATAGAGTAAATACCATTGGCTTGCTCTGTGCAAGTAATGGTCAAATCGTTGATGCACACATGATTTGGCAATGTGGCGCAGTAATAAACTGTGTTGGCAATATCTTCTGCTTGTAATGGGGTAATGTCTTGGTAAACTTTCTTCGCTTTTTCATCATCACCTTTAAAACGAACTAATGAAAATTCAGTTTCAGCCATACCAGGATTGATGCTTGTGACTTTGATTTTATGCACCAATAAATCAATTCGCATGGCTTGTGTTAGTGCATCAACAGCATACTTTGTTGCACAATAAACATTGCCGTTTTTATACACCAATTTCCCTGCTGTAGAACCGAGATTGAAAATATGTCCGCTGCCTTGTTTTTTCATAAAAGGAACTACTTGTTTGGTAACATACAAAAGTCCTTTTACATTGGTGTCAATCATCAAATCCCAATCATCTACATCGCCATCATCAATAGTTGAAAGACCGGATGCTAAGCCGGCATTATTCACTAAAATATCAATGCGTTCCACTTTATCATGAAGGCTAGCTATAGCTTGTTCTGTTGCTTTACGATTACGCACATCAAATTGTAGCGTAATGACTGGCACTGAATATTGTTGCTCTAGTTCTTCTTTTAAAGTTTGCAATCTGTCTGCACGACGACCTGTTATTATGACCTTAAAGTTGTTTTTGGCAAATAAACGTGCAATTGCATTTCCAAAGCCTGAAGTTGCACCCGTTACTAGGATGGTTTTTTGCATGAAATTAGTTTTACGCGCTAAAGATAAGACGCCTTCTAAACTTCTTCCTTCGGAAAAATTGGCTGAAAAATATTCTGGAGCAATTATTGCCTACTTTAGTAAATCAATTTACTTCAATGAACTTTATTAGTCATGCGTTTAAAACAATAAACACTAAGCTCGCATTAGGAACTATTTACTTGATGTTGTTTTATTCATCTATAAATGCACAACAAAAATGCGTGTTGATGACTGATCCCGCTTTTCAACATGGGGAAAAAATTACCTACAATGTGTTTTATAGTGTCATTGGTATGTATCTTAATGCAGGAACTGCCGTTTTTAAAACCACTCGCGAAAAATTTGACAATAATGACGCCTATCATGTGGTGGCTGAAGGATATACCAACCGACGTTATGATTGGATTTTTAAAGTTCGCGATCGCTATGAAAGTTATTTTACAGTAGATAATTTTCATCCTTTAAAGTTTGTACGCAACATTATTGAAGGCGATTTTTTACACCATGAAGAAGTGACCTTTGATGATAAAAGCAACACGGCTATTTGCGATAACAAACGATTTAAAATTCAACCCGGTGTTTTTGATGTTATCAATGCTATTTATTATGCCCGAAACCTTAATTATAATTCATTTGCTGTAGGCGATAAAATACCCTTTAGTATGTTCCTCGACGAGCAAGTTTACAATATGTATATCCGCTTCTTAGGAAAAGAAAAAATTAAGACTAAGTACGGGACTTTTAATGCCATCAAGCTTAGTCCCTTGCTTATTAAAGGTTCTATTTTTGAAGGCGGTGAAAACATGACTCTTTGGGTATCCGATGACCCCAACCATATTCCCGTTCGGGCCGAAAGCCCTATTTCAGTGGGTAGCGTGAAAATAGACATGATGGGCTATGCCAATCTTCGCTATCCATTGAGCTCGTTGATTTCTTTGGATTGATTTTGCTATAGATTATGAAGTTTTCTGTGTTTTAGAAGCCTTCAATAAGTAAGAGTAGAAAGAAACAAAATTAGTTTGCGGGAAAGGCATATTTGTCTAGCCCAATACTTAGATAGCTTTGAAGCAAAAAGCCATAGTTATAAGCAAAGGTAATTGACCAATATAACTGCTTCTGCCTTAATTCCTTAATGAATCCTGTTTATTTTCTGTCTATAAAACTAGGCTTTATTAATCCACCCGTGCGTGTCGGGTTTGCGTCCGTAGCGAATGTCGCCAAGTTCTTGTTTGAGCCAATTGGTGAGTTTCCATTCTTCTACTGGAGGTAGGATGATGTGGTTTTCTTTATAAGTAAGTTCGGCAATCGGAGCTACGGAAGCTGCTGTGCCGGTTCCAAATGCTTCGGTTAGTTTGCCGTTTTTCCAAGCAGCCACAATCTCGTCAATGCTTAAAGGACGTTCTTCAACAGTTATTCCTTTTTCACGAAGCAAAATGATGACGCTGTCGCGGCTAACACCTGCAAGAATAGTATCACTAGTATTAGGTGTAATAGCTTTGCCATCAATCACAAAAAACACATTCATAGTACCTATTTCTTGAACATATTTATGTTCAAAACCATCGGTCCAAAGAATTTGGTCATAGCCCATTTCTTTGATTTTCATGGTAGGATACATGCTTGCACCATAGTTGCCTGCGGCTTTGGTGAAACCAATGCCACCTGGGAATGCGCGCACGTAATCGTCTTGAACAAATATTTTTACTGGCTTGGCATAATAAGGACCTGCCGGGCTAGTAATAATCATAAAAGTGAATTTCTCAGCAGGTTTTACGCCAATAAATTCATCGGTTGCCATCATAAATGGACGGATGTAGAGCGACGTACCGTCAGCCGTAGGAATCCAATCTTTATCTAAAGCAATCAATTCTTTCATGCCTTCCACAAAAAGTGCTTCGGAAACTTCGGGCATTGCCATGCGTACAGCTGAGCGATTCATGCGCTTCCAATTATCTTGTGGACGAAAAATGAGAGGGTTACCGTTAGGGTCTTTGTAGGCTTTTACTCCTTCAAAAATGGCTTGACCATAATGAAAGAAAGTTGTAGCAGGGCTCAAATTCATGTTGGCAAAAGGCACAATTTCTGGAGCAGCCCACTTACCATTTTCGTAGTGTGCTACGAGCATGTGGTCGGAATAAAGTTTCCCAAATTGGATATTGTTGTGGTCAAGTTGTTGGATGCGGCTTTGAGAAACTTTATTCGTCTTTATGCCTGTTATTGCTACGCTCATAATTGTCTGTTATGAAAAAACCTTTTGATTTAATTTCGCAAAGAAACAAAAAAAAGGCAAAGCGCCTGCTGATTGTAATACTGATAATAATCATTGCATGGAATCATTTCCCGACATCATTAATACTCCGATAGTTTATAACCGTTGGGATGCCTTTTGGCAAAGCCCCGAAAAACATAATCTTCAGAAAAGGCAAGTCCTAGTCATTTCTACTCCTTTTGAAGCCAATAGTGAAGTTGGCAAGCAATTACAGAAAATACTGGCTGCTTGTAAACTGAGTGAAGATCAGATCCAGATGCTGATTTTAAACGATGAAGAAGAAATTGCTTGGCATCATTTAAGAGACCTTGTAGCACCGAAACAAGTTGTTTTATTTGGTATCGAACCAAGCCGATTGGGTATTATAGCTCAATTTATGCCCCACCAAGTGAGTCGGTTTAATGGTGCATCGTGGCTGCTAACCTTGAGTCTTGATGAATTGATGAAACGAACTGAAATAAAAACACATTTGTGGAACTATGGCATGAAGCCTGTATTTCTGGATAAAATTTATGGTTGATGCCTTCACAACCGGAACAATTACTGAAACAGCATTGGGGATTTGAAGCCTTTCGACCGCTTCAAAAAGAAATCATCGAAACCATTCTTGATGGTAAAGATTGTTTTGCATTGCTGCCAACAGGTGCTGGAAAATCTGTTTGTTATCAAATTCCAGCATTGATGATGGACGGTCTTTGCTTGGTGGTTTCTCCTTTGATTGCTTTGATGCAAGACCAAGTGAATCGGTTAAAAACCTTAGATATTCCTGCTGAATTAGTTCATGCTGGCATGCATTTTAAAGAAGTGGAAAGAACCTTGCAAAATGCAGTTCACGGGGGTTATAAACTTCTTTATCTCTCGCCTGAAAGATTACAAAGCAGCTATTTCAAAGAATTTCTTGAGTTATTGAATATTAGTTTTATTGCGGTTGATGAAGCCCACTGCATTTCGCAATGGGGGCATGATTTCAGACCCGAGTATCGAAAAATTGCCGAACTGAGAGACTATTATCCCAAAGCACCTTTTTTGGCGTTGACAGCTTCGGCTACAAAAGATGTAAAGTCAGACATCATTTCACAACTTCAACTAAATCAACCCAAAGTTTTACAGCAAAGTTTTAGTAGAGAAAACATTTTTTATAATATCCGTTATAGTGAAAATAAAATTGGTGATGCATTAGAAGCACTCGATAAAATTCATGAAGCTTCTATCGTTTACTGTCGAAGCAGAAAGCAAACAGAGATGCTTTCAAAAAGCCTGAATGACCAAGGATTATACACCATTTATTATCATGCTGGCATGAGTAAGGAGAAGAGAGCAGAAGCACAAGAATTATGGACCAATGGGAAGGTGAAAGTCATGGTTGCTACCACAGCATTTGGCATGGGTATTGACAAAGCTGATGTGAGGTTAGTGGTTCATTTCGATGCGCCTGAAAACCCCGAAGCCTACTATCAAGAAGTGGGAAGAGTGGGAAGGGATGGAAAGCCTTCAAAGGCTTTGAGTTTGTTTCATGTCGACGACATAAAGAGATTAGAAGAAAGCACCGTTTTGAAATTTCCAACAGAACATTATTTGAAACAAGTGTATCAAAGTGTATGCGAGTATTTACAATTGCCAATTGGAGTGGAGCCGAATGCTTACTTTCCATTTTCACTCAATGAGTTTTCTAATCGCTTTCATTTTAAAGCAAATGAAGTAATACATGCTTTGAAAATTTTAGAGCAAGAAGAACTATGGTCAATGTCAGAGGCGGTGTATCAACCAAGCACTATTGAGTTTTTAGTGAATAGGAATGAGTTAGATGATTTTATTCAATTACATCCTGATTTTGCAAGAATAATTACTGGTTTGTTGAGGCTTCATGGAAATATCTTTCACTTCCCCACACGTGTGAATTTGTTTGCACTAAGCAAGCACCTTAAACATGAGCAGGAATCATTGAAACAAATCATTCAACGATTACATCAAATAGGTTTGCTTGAATACATACCGCCCAAAGAGGGAACGCAATTGTTTTTTCAACATCGTCGAGCCGATAGCCGATATTTGAAATTGGATTTAAAACGTATTGACCAACTGAAGCAGCAACATCTTCATCGAACAAATGCAATGATTGATTTGTTGAAGGGAATCCATTGTAGAGAAAAATTTCTCTTGAACTATTTTGGAGAAGAAAAAAGAGAAGATTGCGGGCATTGTGATTATTGCGCAACGCAAAAGAAAAAAGATTTAAATTCATTTGATGCTATTGCTATTAAAATATTGAACAATCTTCAACAAAAACAAGTGCAGTCTTTTTCTGAAATTTGTGTTGCTTTGTCAGCGTTCAACAAACAAGAAATTGCTGAAGCACTAAGATTTTTATTGGACAGCAATCGCATCAATAGAAATAAAGACGGAAACTTTTTAACATTTTGACAAGACACTTTGCGCGCAAACTTGCAGTCTATTTCGCCACACCACATTATTTTTCGAGCATGAAAAAAATCCAACTCCTTTTCTCTTTTGTTGTTTTCCTTTCCATGGCAGCAACTGCCAAAGACGGTTATAAGGTAAAAGTGACGCTTACCGACAAGCATGATTCGTTGGTTTACTTAGCGTATTACTATGGCAAATCATTACCAACTATCTTTAAAATAGATTCTGCAAAACTGGATAAAAATCAGACAGTATTTTTTGAGAAAAAAGAAAAAATTACTGGTGGTATCTATATCATTTTACCCCAGGATAAATCAAGCTACTTTGAGTTCTTGCTCAACAATGGCGATGATTTTAGCATCGTTGCTTCTATGAAAGATTTGCCTGAAGGAATCAAGTATAAAAACTCACAAGAAAATACCGATTACATTGTTTACCAATCCTTCTTAAAAGGGCTTGCAGAGAAACAACAGAAATGGCAAAAAGATTACGCTGCATCGAAGACTTCAAAAGACAGCACCGACATTCGGGATAAATATCAAGCAGCAACAGATGAGCTTCTTGCCTATCGAAAAAAGTACGCAAACGATCATCAAGGTTCAATTTTGACTTCCATATTTAAAGCAATGGAAACCCCCAAAGTGCCAGAAGGAAAGCACTATTTGCCAGATGGTAAAGTGGATTCTAACTTTGGCTATTACTATTACAAAGCACATTATTGGGATGGCTTCAATATGAAAGACGACCGATTAATTCATACGCCGTTGTTGGAGATGAAATTGGAAGAGTATTTCAATAAAATTTTGATTCAGCAAGAGGACACTGTATGTATGTATTCAGACTCATTACTTTCAAGAATGAAAGGTACTGAAGATCTTTTCAAATTCACATTGAATTGGATGAGTACCAATGCGCAAACAAGCAAAGTGATGGGCATGGACAAAGTGTTTGTTTACCTTGTTGAGAACTATTACATGAAAGGTATCGCAACTTGGTTAGGGACAGAAGATTTGAAGAAATTCATTGATCGAGCGAATGAAATTGCCCCTACTATCATGAATAAAAAAGCATCAGATTTTACTGGTATTGATTTAAACAAAAAAGAACTTAACCTTTATAGTGTAAAAGCTAAATACACTCTAGTCATTTTCTATGACCCTGATTGTGGACATTGTCAAGGTGAAATGCCACACTTAGATTCGTTGTATGATGCTGACCTGAAAGCAAGAGGCGTAAAAGTCATTGCTTTTAATGTTGATAAAGAAGAACAAAAATGGAAAGATTTTATTAAGAAATATAAAACTGAAGAATGGATAAACGTTTATGACCCCGAACGTAAATCTCTTTATTGGAGGTATTATGATGTACAAGCTACACCAAGTATTTACTTGCTTGACGAAGGAAAAATTATTCGCGGTAAGAAGTTAGATTATACCACCATTCCTAAAGCAATTGAAATAAACGAGATGAGGCGAAGTGGGAAATTGAAATAAGATTCAATATAAACATGAAAGCTTTGCATTTTTTGCAAAGCTTTTTTGATGTAGCTAATCAACTATTTTATCTTTAGCACCTATTCAATTTTTCTTTTGAACCAACAACCCGATACTACTCTTTTTGATATTGCCTCATCGTTTGTGATGCATACCAACCGTCCTGTTTTTCTTACAGGGAAAGCAGGAACAGGTAAGACTACTTTTCTTAAATACATCATTGAAAAAACTACAAAGAAAACAGCAATTGTGGCACCCACAGGCGTAGCTGCTATGAATGCTGGCGGAGTAACGATTCATTCTTTTTTTCAATTGCCTTTCAGTTATTTTATTCCTGAAAGTCGTAGAGGTTTTCAAATGAGTAATGAGCATGGCACAGACCTCAACACACTACTTCATAACCTTAAACTAAATAAAGAAAGGAGAAGAATCATTTTCGAGCTAGAACTCTTGGTGATTGATGAAGTATCTATGTTGCGCGCAGATATGCTTGACGCGATGGATGGCATACTGCGTCATGTTCGTAAGCGTTTTGACGTACCATTTGGAGGTGTTCAAGTATTATTTATTGGTGATTTATTTCAGTTGCCGCCGGTAGTGAAAGAAGAGGAATGGCATCATTTAAGTGCTTATTACAATAGCCTTTTCTTCTTCGATGCAAAAGTGATGAAAGAGGCACAACCTGTTTACGTCGAGTTGGAATTTATTTATCGTCAAAGCGATAACAAATTCATTGAATTACTCAATAACATTAGAAACAACACGGTAAGCGAAGAAGACCTTACGTTGTTGAATAAATACTATGACCCTTACTTTTATTCAGAGGCTGAAGATGGGATTATCATGCTTACGTCGCATAACTTCAAAGCAGACAAAGTCAATCAAAGTTCATTGGCAAGACTACAAGGAGATTCTTATGAATTTGAAGGCGAACTTCATGGCGATTTCAATGAACATGCATTGCCTGCCGATAAAAAATTAGTATTGAAAACAGGCGCTCAAATCATGTTTATCAAAAATGATAAAGGGGAAAACAGGCGTTATTACAATGGAAAAATTGCTTCGGTTTCTAGAATCAATAAGGATGGTATTTTTGTAAAGTTTAAGGGAGACAATGAAGAAATGAGATTGGAGAAAGAAGAGTGGAAAAACATTCGTTACAAATTTAATGAATCAGAAGACAAATTAGATGAGGATGTGATGGGTACCTACTCACAATATCCAATTAAATTGGCATGGGCGGTCACCATTCATAAAAGCCAAGGATTAACTTTTGAAAAAGCAGTGATTGATGCCGAACAATCCTTTGCGCCCGGGCAGGTTTATGTGGCACTAAGTAGGCTTACCTCTTTAAATGGATTGGTGCTTTCAACACCTATTTCTGCTGCAGCCATTCAAACCGAAACGAAGATTGCTGGATATGGTCAAAACAAATTAGGGCTGGAACAATTGAAGTATGAGTTGCAACAGTCACAGTTTCAATATTTAGGTTTAAAATTGTTGTCAGCTTTCAATTTTGAAAAGATTGTGCGTCTTATGCACGAACATCATGAAAGCTATAACACAATGCGTTTGCCACATCAGATGGAAGCCGTTCGTTGGTCTTCTGAAATAGTTAAAACAATGCAGGAACTCTTTGAAATTGGAGAGAAATTTAGTGTTCAAATTCAAAGGCTTTTGCCCGAATCTCAAAATGACAACTATGGTAAGTTATTGCATAGACTTATAGCCGCTCAAGCATATTTCTTAAAAGAAATGGAAGAAAAATTCTTTACAAAATGGAAAGGACATTATGAAGCAACAATTGTAAAAACCAAGACGAAGAAATACATGAAGAGCTTACAGATTTTGTTCGCTAACATTCATAGAAAAAGGCAAGAAATTGAACAATCTGTTAACCTTGTCAATGGCTTGAAAGAAGGACAAAACATTACGCGTATTTTAGAACAACATCAAACTCAAACACGCTATTTGCCTGAAACTAATACGGATATTCCAAAAGAAAAAGTTGATACTAAAAGTTTAAGTCTTAGCATGTTTCGGGAAGGAAAAAGTATTGAAGAAATTGCAAAAGAAAGAGGTTTAGTAAGCAGTACAATTGAAGGACATTTAGTAACCTTTCTAACAACTGGCGAAGTAAAAATCAATGAATTGATTTCAGAAAAAGATTACTGCGAATTGAAATTAATGATTGATAATTCTGAAGACAAAACACCAGTATTTATTCGGCAAAAATCAGGCAACAGGTTTTCTTATAGCATTGTGCGCGTATTATGTGAATTATTGGCACCATTATCTTCTAAAAGAACTTATTCTGTTTAATTTCCTTTTAATAAATATCATCAACCAAAAAAGAATAAAACCTGGTAGAAGAAGCGAAATGATATAAGTTATATGATGGAAAAAGGCAGCCTTCCAGGCGACATTTTCATTTACCTTACCATAACTAATATTCTTGAAAATTCTGTGAAGATCATTAGTTGGCAGTTCGCGTACATAAACTGCATCTAATTCATTATCTGTTAGTAATTCTGATAATGATTTTCGACCTTTAGCAAACTTAAAATTGGGTTCAACACTCGGATCAAAAAAATACCAGTGTCCATTTATCTGTCCTTCGGAAGTATAATGTCCATTTAGGTGAACAGCACGATATGGAATACCTACTTCCTTAAAGCAATTCATAAGAATTATTGCCTGCTGACTACATGCAGCCATTGGATGCTTCATGATATCTTCAGGTGTAACAATTGCAGCAAGGTCATACCAAATGTATTTGCCTGCTAAGTAAGCAATCCAGTTTTCTTTTATTGAATAAGTGCTATAAGCGTGATAGAATCTTTCGCTAATTAACGAGTCAAGATAGTTAGCATACACTAGCGAGTGGCGATTTTTAATTCCCACATTCATGTCTGCATCGTTTACCAAAGAATATACAGAATAATACCTTCCAGCTAATGCAGGGTCAAAACGTTCCCATGAATAACCTACGCCATACTGTTTAGCAGAATTAGAGAATACAAGCAAAGGCAGTGACAGTAACGATAGTAAAATTGTTTGAAATGCAATTCGATTTACGGGCAGTATTTTGCAATTCACTAATGTGAAAAATCCTCTTCGCATGTCTAATTTTTTGTGTCTTTAATTTGAATGATAATTGGCAGAGAAGATTTTGAATGCTAAAAATAAGGGGAAATTGGAGATAATAACGTTTCTTACTTTTTGCCCCTCTTTCAAAAAGATTTATTATTAAAATAATTCGGTAGAAAGGAAAAATTGAATGAATTTCGCAACCACTAAAAAAATTCAAATCGAGTTTATGAAAAAAATACTCTTACTTATCTCAAGTCTGGGTTTAGGGCTTGCTTCCTTTGCACAACTATCTTTAAGCGGGACAAGTTATACTCAGTCTTTTGACAACATCGGCACTAGCCTTCCTATAGGTTGGAGTGTAGACACTGGTGCAAAAGCAAATTCCATAGGAATGGTTGTTAATTTTGATACTACAAGAACTGCCTGGAATCAAACTACAGGAAAATTCAAAAATTTTGCCTCTGCTACTGCTTTATCAATATCTTCTACAAATACTGACCAAGCAAACTCTACCAATAGAGCTTTAGGTATTCGTCAAGTAAGTCAAACAAGCACTTCATTTCCCAACAGCGATCCTGGAGCAGCTTTTATTTTACACATAAGCAATACTAGTGGGCTTACTTCATTTCAGGCTTCTTTTAAACTTCAATCTATAGATACGTCTTCTCATCGCTTAACAACTTGGGTTGTAGACTATGGGGTAGGGTCATTGCCAACAGCATTTAATGTTGTTTCTACAGGTACAATTACAACAGGAGGAGGAGGGGCTACTAGCTTTACAAATAATCTTGTAAATATTAATTTTGGAAGTGCAATTGATAATCAGGCTGGTTCTGTTTGGATACGAATTGCAGCTCTAACACCTACGACTGGAACAGGAAACAGACCATCATCTGCAATTGACGATTTCAATTTGACTTGGACAGGTACAGCTTCAAACTATCAGCCTACAATTATTTATAAGTCACCTGCTGATAATTCTAACAATGTTGCACTGAACACCTCATTGATATTGGCTTTTGATCACCAAATTTCTGCGGGAACTGGAAATATTCATATAGTAAATCAAGCCACAAGTGTATCACAGGATATCCCTGCAAACTCAGCTAACGTTACAGTCTTAAATGATACTGCTACAGTTACAGGTTTATCATTAACATTGGGTACTTCTTATTATGTACTTGTAGACTCTTCTGCCTTTGATACAGCTGGCTTCAAAACTTTTGGAATTTATGATGCAACAACATGGAATTTTACTACAATTTCTGCCCCTGTTACAACCATTTCAGAAACCTTCGATGCAGCATGTGCTACTAATCAATTACCTCTTGGATGGGCACGTAAAAACATCACTGGTGCTGGACAACAATGGGGTTGTAGTCTTGGTACTGCAGCTAATAAAAACATGTACATCACAGGTTTTGTTGGAGGCTCTTATTTTGACAATGAAGATTGGTTATTAACACCTGCTCTTAATCTTTCTTCAGCAAATAATCCTATTGTATTCTTCAGAGGTTATCAACGTTACGGTGTTGATCATCATTTAGATGTATTGTACTCAACAAATTACTCTGGAAATGGTAACCCAAATTTAGCAACATGGAGTAATTTGAATATTGACATTAATAGCCCTGCAGACACTGGATTGTGGAAAGACTATTCTGCGACTATACCAACTAACAATCCAATGTACATTGCTTTTAAATACACTTCTAATCAAACTATTGGTGCATTGATTCGTCTAGATAGTATTGTAGTTACTAGCACTTCAGGTATTCTTCCTGTAAAAGGTAACAATCAATTGCCAGTATCTGTTTTAGGTACTTCATCACATAATAGCATTCTTGTTGGTTTTGTTGTTGAAAAACCAACAATGGTAACTACTGAAGTTTTTGACCTAACAGGTCGTGTTGTTTACAGTAATGTAATAAACGCTGTTAGTGGAACTAATAGAATATCATTGAACACTCCTGAATTACCATCTGGTTTGTATATTGTTCGTATTTCGAACGGTTATGAATATGGTATAGTAAAAGCAGTTATTGAGTAAAAATAAATCTTACTAATCCTACAAAAGACCGGCTTCGTGCTGGTCTTTTTATTTTAGGAAAATATTCTTAGCTGAAATCTTGGTAGTTCTAAATTTCAGTCTTAATATCGAGCCTCAAATCAACTAACCTTTATGAATAAAGCAGATTTAATCGAACAACTTTGCAAAGATGCAAGCCTTACAAAAGCAGATGCCAACAGCGCTATTGATTCCATCACAAACACTATTATCACTGCTTTGAAAAAAGGTGATAAAGTAACACTAGTAGGTTTTGGAACTTTCTCTGTTACACAAAGGAAAGCACGCAATGGTCGTAATCCACAAACGGGTGAAACCATCAAAATCAAAGCAACTAAGGCTGCGAAATTTAAAGCAGGAAAAGAGTTTTCTGAAGTGATTGCTGGCGCAAAAAAGAAAAAGTAATTACGTAATCAAAAAAGGAAAGAGGCTGCTCATATAATTTGAAGTAGCCTCTTTCCTTTTTTAGTATAAAAATGTTTGAATGATAGAAAATAAAGAGGCTGCCATTTTTTATGGCAGCCTTTAAAATTATTTGAGAATCTATTTCTTAAAATTTAGGACAAGCAAAATTATATTTTGGACCCATCATATGCTTGTTTATTTTGCCATTGAAAATCAATGAAAACTCATAAGCACCATTTCCGTTAGTGGCAGGGGTAAAACTTGAGATGTTTACGTCGTAGCTTAAACCAAATAGAAATTTACCGCATTCCAAAGCAACATAAGGAGCGGCAGCATCACCATAACGGAACCATCCACCTAGGTAGAAAATTGTACTCTTCATATATTCAGGGTCGTAGCCTGGATTAAGTACAAAACCAACAGCAGAACCTAATACTACTTCAGTAGATTTTGCTTGTTGCTGATACAAACCGCTTGCATACAAAACTATGTTTTCATTTAAGATAAAAGAACCTCCTAAATAACCTGTAAGACGTGAACTGATTTTATGGTCAGTTGAACCAGTTGTTTTCTTTAAAAATGTTTCAACGGGTTGTGTAAGGTGGTAATAAGAGAATCCCATATATGCAGTTGCGAACTCACTAATTTTTCCTGTATACATTAATCCTGCATTGAAGTCAGGATAATTTAAATCAGCGTTAAGAAGTTGTTCACCTGTATTGTATTCAGGCAAACCTGAACCTGGATTAAATTGATCTTCAAACGTGAGTTTATTAAAATCAATTCTTTTAGAAACTAACACTCCTTGAATGCCACCAGAAAGTGTATTTCTTTTTTCAAAACCAAAAGACTTATGATAGGCAACAGAAAGACCTACTGAAGTGTTTGTTAGTGCTCCTAAACCTGACTTATCATAAAGAATCATTAAGCCTACACCAAGAGCATCTCCATTGTTCAGTTTCCCTTTCATGGTTGCCATGTCAAACGTAATAGAACCTGTTTCATACGGATTCGTTGAAACACTGCTCCATTGCGAACGGTAATTAACAGCTAATCGCAAGTCATTTTGCACAAGTCCTGTCAAAGCAGGATTAAGGGTTAATGGAGAGGAGAAATATTGAGAAAAGTGTACGTCCTGTGCTTTTGTAGAACCTACAAAAGTCAATACAGCGCACGCTCCAAGTATTATTTTCTTCATCTTAAAATTACGTTTTGGGAATAGTAAATTTAATTTCTGCATCCAAAATAGGAATTATCATTCTAATTTACAAGACAGATTTTTTTAGTTGATTCGTTGGTTGATTAAGATTGTCGTTTTGTTCCGTATGAAAGATCGCCTGCATCACCTAATCCGGGCACAATATAACCTCTTGCAGTCAATTCATCATCAATTGATGCAGCCCAAATGTAAACTTCTGGAAATTTTCTTTCAACATATTCAATGCCTACTGTGCAAGCAATAGCACACACAATATGAATTTGAGAAGGTTTTTCATTTTCAGTAAGCGTTTGTAATGCCAATACTAAAGAAGAACCTGTTGCTAGCATAGGGTCGGCTATTATTAAAGGTCTGCCTTCAATGGAAGGACTTGTAACATAGTGTTGCTCTATTTCAAAACTACCATCACGATGATGCTTGCGATATGCAGCAATAAAAGCATTGCCTCCTTGGTCAAAATAATTTAGCAAACCATGGTGTAGTGGAATACCAGCCCTTAAAATTGTAGCTAAAACTGGTTGCTGCATTAATTCTACACATTCAGCTTCGCCAAGAGGTGTTTGAATAGTAATGTTTTTGTAAGGAAGTATTTTGCTGATTTCATAAGCAGCTACTTCGCCAATTCTTTCAAGATTTCTTCTGAATCGAAGTCTATCATTTTGAATGGAAGTATCTCTCAATTCTCGAACCCAGCTACTAAGCAAGGAATTGATATCACTAAGATTGGTTACCATGATTTGCGAAATAATTCAAAAAGGGTAAAAGAAAAAAGTTTTTCCCAAAAAACAGTTGAAAAACAAAAGTTGTCTCAATGTTTGATACTGAAATTTATTTAGCCAAAGTCGCGTTAAACTAAATTGAATGATTTTGAATAAATAGTCAAGCCGCTATTTTTGTACCTTTGCACACTTCAAAAAAAATCGTGTACAGCAATTAATTATGGATGCACTCCAATCCATTGATAAATCAAGACTGCCCAAACATATTGCCATCATAATGGACGGCAATGGACGTTGGGCAAAAGAACGTGGTCAAGATCGCATCTATGGTCATCATGAAGGTGTGAAAAGTGTACGGGATATTGTCAATGCTTGTGGTGAAATTGGTATTGACTATCTTACTTTATATGCATTCTCAACTGAAAACTGGAATCGTCCCAAAGCTGAGGTAGATGCTTTGATGGAATTGTTGGTCAATACTCTGAGGAAAGAAATTGATGAGCTACACAAAAACAATGTGAAGATGCATGTGATTGGAGACTTGGAAAGTATGCCAACTATTTGCCAAAAAGAATTGAATGAAGCCAAAGAAATTACTGTTAACAATACAGGCGTTAATCTTATTTTGGCTTTGAGTTATAGCTCCCGTTGGGAAATTATAGAAGCAACCAAAAACATTGCTAAAAAAGTTTCAGAAGGAACAATAATTCCAGATGAAATAGATGAAGAACTTTTCAGAAAAGCCCTAAGTACGTCTGATTTCCCTGACCCTGAATTGATGATTAGAACAAGTGGTGAAACAAGAATTAGTAATTACCTTTTGTTTCAACTTGCTTACGCCGAATTATATTTTACCAATGTTCACTGGCCCGATTTTAGGATGCCTCAACTCATTGAGGCTATTCTAAATTACCAACAACGCGAACGACGTTTTGGCAAAACAAGCGAACAAATTCAAAAGCACAACAAGCCTGCATGATTAGGAAAATTTTCAGTTCCTGCTTTATAGCCTTAGTTATTTTTATTACTACAACTCAAACTTTTGCACAATTAGGTGGTGGTAAAAAAATGGGAGTGCCAGAAGCAATGAAACCAAAAGAATACATTATTGGTGGAATTACCATTTCTGGTAATAAATTTCTAGACGAAGATCTTCTACTTGCTGTGACAGGTTTGACTGTAGGAAATAAAATACGAATACCTAATGATGAAACGATTTCAAAAGCCATCAAAAACCTTTGGAAGCAAGACTTGTTTTCAGACATTCAGATTTCTGTAATAAAATTTATTGGCGACAAAATATTTCTTGAAATCCATATTGAAGAACGACCAAGGTTGAGTAAATTCAATTTCCGTGGCATTAAGAAAAGTGAGGCAACAGAACTGAAAGACAAAATCAATCTTGTTGCAAAAAAAGTCGTGACTGAGGCTACAAAATCCGATGCAGTTTCAAGAATAAGAAAGTACTATGTTGAAAAAGGATTTGGAAACGTGAAAGTATCAGTAAAGGAAAGAGCAGACACTGTTACTCAAAACTCTGTTATTCTTAGTTTCGATATTGAGAAAGGGAGCAAAACAAAAATTAATCAAATAACCTTTGCAGGAAACGAAGTCGTTACCGATGCACGTTTGAAAAAAACATTCAAAGGGAATAAAGAAATGCCAAGGTTATCAGTTCACCCAGCTGACATCTTGAGTCTTACACCGTCTGAAAAAATTTCCTTTAGAGATTATATTTCCGATTTGGGTTTTCTCTCATTCAGTAAAACACTTGATGCACTCGATCCTTATTTAAGACTCAAAACAATTTTCTCCTCATCAAAGTACAACGAGCAAAAATTTCAGGAAGACAAACAAAGTCTTGTTGATTATTATAACTCTCTTGGATATCGTGATGCCTCTGTCGTTGGTGACACAGTTTATCCTGTTAAAAATGGACATCTCAATATTGATGTAAAAGTCAGTGAAGGACACCGTTACTATATTGGCAATATTTCTTGGCGTGGTAACACAAAATATTCAAATGAAGTACTTGCAAACACCTTGACAATTAAGAAAGGGGATGTTTATAACCAAGAGTTGTTGTATAAAAGGCTTGGACTTCAATCTGGACCAGAAGGGGGTGAGGATATCAGTAGTTTGTACATGGACGATGGTTATTTATTCTTTCGTGTAGAACCTCGTGAAACATCCGTTAATGGTGATACAATTAATTTTGAAATGGCTGTAACTGAAGGTCCTCAGGCAACAATTAAAAATGTGACTATTGTTGGCAATGACCGCACCAATGAGCATGTTATTAGACGTGAGTTAAGGACATTACCCGGTAATAAATTCAGTCGTCAGGACATTATTCGTTCACAAAGAGAAATTCTGAATCTGGGATTTTTTGATCAAGAAAAATTAGGCATTCAACCAACACCTCATGTTGAAGATGGTACAGTAGATATTGAGTATACTGTATCTGAAAAATCAAGTGATCAATTACAGCTTTCAGCTGGTTTTGGGGGCGGTGTTAAGTTTTACGGAAACATTGGAATAACGTTCAATAACTTTTCGATAAGAAACATTCTTAAACCTAGAACATGGGATCCATTACCTATAGGCGACGGACAAAAACTTTCTATAAACTACCAGTCAAATGGTATCTATTTCAGTTCACTAAACTTTGGTTTTACTGAGCCATGGTTTGGTGGTAAAAAGGCCAACACTCTTTCTGTAAACGTTTCAAGAAGTAAATTTTCAAACACAACTATTGGCGGTGACCCTAATGCATCCTTTCTTAGAATGGCAGGTGGAGGCGTTTCTTTTAGTAAGCGATTGAAATGGCCTGATGATTATTTCATTTTTACGATTGGTTTTAATTTTAATAATTACTACTTAAAAAACTATACAAGTTTATTGCCTAATTATTCGGATGGATATAGTAATAACCTTGCCTTGAAACTAATCATAGCACGCTATTCAATAGACCAACCACTATATCCAAGGAACGGCTCTAATATTAATCTGACAATGAGTTTTACACCTCCTTTCAGTTCTTTGAGTGGTATTGATTACTCTACAGCAGAAGCGTCAACCAAATACAAATGGATAGAGTATCATAAATACAGATTTACAGCTGAATGGTATAAAAATTTTACAGGAAAATTTGTATTCAAAATGGCTGCTAAATATGGATTCCTAGGTTATTATAATGCCAATATTGGTTATTCGCCATTTGAAAGATTTCAAATGGGTGGAGATGGATTATCTGGATTTAATTATGCTATTGGTCGAGATATCATTTCGCAACGTGGCTATGAAATATATGCCAATAATGCAACAATATTCAACAAGTACGTAGCTGAAGTTCGTTACCCTTTTTCAATGAGCGCATCCTCCACTATTTTCGCATTAGCATTCATGGAAGCAGGCAATGGTTGGTCAACTTTTAAAGATTATAATCCATTTAAATTGTACCGTTCAGCAGGTGTAGGTATCCGACTTTATTTGCCGATGTTTGGATTGTTAGGACTTGATTATGGCATAGGATTTGACAGATACAACGCAGCTGCCGGCGTCACAAGTTTGAAGGATATGGCAAAGATTACCTTCATGCTTGGGTTTGAACCGGATTAATATTAATCACCTAATTTTACTTACTTACAAAACGTAATTATGAAAAAGCTTTTTTTAAGCATTGTGCTGATAGCTTCAAGCACAATCTTCGCTTCAGCACAACGTTATTGCACTATTGATTCGAAATACATTCTCGAAAAAGTGCCTGATTACAAAAATGCACAAACAACACTCGATGCATTGTCGAAAAATTGGCAATCCGAAATTGACGATAAAATGCAAGATGTTGATAAAATGTACAAGTCTTATCAAGCTGAAAGAGCTATGCTTTCTGATGAAATGCGCAAAAAGAGAGAAGATGAAATTGTAGCTAAAGAGAAAGCAGTAAAAGAATTACAGAAACAACGTTTTGGTTACGAAGGCGATTTGTTTAAAAAACGCCAAGAACTTGTAAAACCAGTTCAAGACAAAGTGTATAACGCTGTTCAAAAAATGGTACAACAAAAAGGCTATGACTTAGTATTAGATAAGGCTGGTGGTGTTACCTTATTTTATGCAGACACTAAACTTGATAAAAGTGATGAGGTGTTAAAAATCATCAACGCTAAATAGAATAATTGGAATAAAGGATTATTGGCTATTAATTTGCACCTTCAAAAAAATCATTAAAAATATTCGATGAAAAAAATCATTCTCCTTATTGCCTGCGGTTTTCTTTCTGCAGGTTACGTACATGCTCAACAGAAACTTGGCTATATCAATTCTGCAGAATTACTTGAGTTGATGCCTGAAGCTAAAAAAGCCGATTCCAGCTTAAAAGCTTATGCTAAAAGCTATCAGGACCAGCTTGAAGCTATGAGTAAAGACTACCAGAAAAAAGTTCAAGACTTTCAATCACAAGAAAAAACGATGACTGATGCTGTAAAAGAAGTGAAGTATAAAGAAATTCAGCAGCTACAAGAACGTATTCAAAGTACAGATCAAAGTGCTCAAGAAAAAGTAGCAGGAAAGAAACAAGAGTTGTTTGCCCCTATACTTGAAAAAGCCGATAAAGCTATCAAAGAGGTTGCAAAAACCAACAACTACGATTATATTTTTGATGCTAGTTCTGGCGGTTTATTATACTCCAAAGAAAGCGACAATATCCTTCCTTTAGTAAAATCGAAACTGGGAATAAAATAATTAAAAAGAGGCGCTGAAAAGCGCCTCTTTTTAATTAGCCTCTATAAAATAATCCAATTAATTCTTAATTTAGAGATACTAAAACACATTCATGCAGTCATTAATTGCTAAAGAGAAAATCCCATTCTTCACAATTGTTCCCGCCTTTGTAGATAACACTGAAATTTGGCGAAATAAATTAACTTACGCTTTAAGGCTTGGAAATGAATTTAAAGGAAAAACATCCATCACTTTTGAAACAACCCAAGGTCCTAAAACTGTTGAAACAACAATATGGTCTTTAGGAGATGATTTCTTACAATTGAAAGGTGGGGTAGTAATTCCATTGAATAGTATAATTGATGTGTTTTTTTAATGCCCATATCCATTTCTTCTTACTTGATTTGCTTTGGATTAATTTCGCACGATGTCTTCCGAATTTTTAGAATTATTAGTTCATCCAATTCATAAAACGCCATTGCGTTTTGATGAAATTTCTGCCCAACTTTTTGATGAAAAAAGCAACGCAAGATTTAAGATAAAAGAGGGGGTGCCTATACTTGTAATCAACAATGTTCAGGAAGAACAAACAACTATTCCCTCTAATAATCTCGCAGTAAAAGCATTCAATTATAAGGATCATTACCAAACAGATGCGCAGGTTTATGATTATGGTAATGAGCATCATCACCATCCTGTTGAACAAACTGAAATTAACTTTTTAAGACGTTATATATTATCCGAAATTCCTCAAAATGCATTAATTGTTTTGGATATTGGTTGTGGTGGCGCTTGGCTTGCAGCTGCATTGTTGCCAACTGGAAAGTGCGTAATTTCAACAGATATTTCTGATATCAACCCAATAAAAGCTGTTAAGAAATTCCCTTCACTCAATCATTTTGGCTTGGTTGCAGATGTTTTTGAGCTTCCTTTAAAAGCCAATAGTATTGATTGCATTGTTGCTTCTGAAATTATTGAGCATGTCCCAGATCCAAAACGTTTTATTGCTTGTTTGTTTGAGGTATTAAAACCAGGCGGTAAAATAATAATTACTACACCATACAACGAGCTCATTCGTACTTCATTGTGTATTCATTGCAACTGTGAAACACCTCACAATGCCCATTTACACTCTTTTACTGAAAAAAATATTTTTCAACTTTTACCTAAAGTATATAAGGTAAACATTCAACTTTTAAACAGTAAATTATTAGTGAAAACATGGGTGCAGTATTTGCTTCGATTTCTCCCTATCCCCTTATGGAAACACTTTGATAAACTTGTTATTTTCATGACAGGGAAAAGAGCATTTAGAATGATGATTTGCTTGCAGAAATAGTGTTTCTGCAAGCCTCCTTATTAAATGAAAACAGCCCTTTTAGAAAAAAACTTTACAAAGAGTTAGGTTTTTTTATTGCAAACACTATATTTGTCTTAAATTATTGTTCAGCAAATGAAAAAGCACATTTTACCAGGACTATTACTCGCAGCTACTATAATGACTGCCTCAGCATTCACAACTAATGCTCAAATCAAAAATGACAAGGGAACTTTCTCTCTACCAGGACGTGGTGACATCCTCGTTGAAACACAAGGATATTTCAATGTAAATGGTGGCACATTGTTCAATTTTGCAGATGGATATCTTGCCAACATGAACAACGGTTACGATGCTCAGTTTGCTGTTCCTTCTGGTGGAAGCAATTACCCTATGATTAAGTTAAGATTCTTCGGACAAAACAATTTGGTTCATCGCGTAACTTTGAATTTATCCTACACGTCAAATAAAACAACTTTATCAAGTAGTGATATAAAAAACACCAATTTTGGTATTGCTATGGGATATGGTTGCGAGAAAATGTTTTCTCCTGCTGAACGTTTGAATACTTATGTAGGTGGTGACGTTACAATTGGTTATGGTCGTGTTACTTCTACTGCAGGTAGTAACGATGCATCTCAAAACTGTTGGGGTTTCGGCATGAGAGCTTTTACAGGTGCTGACTACTATATTCTTCCTAAGGTTTATGTAGGAATGGAGCTCGGTTGGGGTGTTAACTACATGAGATACGGTGTTGTATCTTATGCACAAGGAAACAATGACAAAACTTCTGAGTCATTCAACGCAGTTCCTTACATTGCTCCAACTTTCCGTTTGGGATATATGCTTGGTTGGACTAAAAAATCAAAATCAAATAGCGAGCCTACTTACAGAAGTAAAGATGGCGCCGACAGCGATGAATAATCGTTCTTGTTCTTGTCACAATATTTTTAAAACTGCCGGTTCTACCGGCAGTTTTCTTTTTTGAAAAAATAATTTCTTTTTCCCTACTTTCAATGTCAGATTTTTTTAGATGAAGTGCTGGCAATTCATACCGTTTTTGTTTCTGTGCAATAACCTTTTTGCGCAGCAGAAAAACGATACATTTTCAGTTTACTTTGACCTTGATGTGCAAGAATTGAACGTTAAAGCAATTAAGAAAATTGACAGCCTTATCCTCGTCAAAAAAATCAACCTTCAAAAACAAACAGCAATCATTGGCTATGCCGATTATTTAGCCACAGACGAATACAACCTTGAGTTAAGCCACAATCGTGCAGAAAACGTAAAGAATAAGTTGGTTGCAGCTGGATTGAAGCCAACATACATCACTTTACTCATAGGGAAAGGCGAAGTAAAAAGATCAGATACAATTCGTAAAGAAAAAGGAGTGCCAACAGATAGAAGGGTAGATATTGTGTTGCTCAATAAACCATTGCCACCTCGCAAAATATCTGACACAGTAGTAGTGATGCATCCCAAAAACAAAAACGCCATTCCACCTTCGAGCGACGATCCTAACTTTGATATTGACGACATTCCTAAAGGGAAAACTTTTATTCTAAAGAATATTTACTTCCCCATGGGAAGACATTTTCCTAAACAAAATTCTCTTGAAGAACTCAACAAACTTTTAGAGTCTCTTAAAGAAAACACTAATCTCATTATTCAAATCGAAGGGCATGTTTGTTGTGTAACCAACGTGGCAGATGCTATGGATTTAGATAGTCATCAACTAGATCTTTCTGTGAATCGTGCACGTTTTATTTTTGAGTATTTAGTTACACGTGGCATTTCTGCCGACAGGCTTACTTATGTGGGTTTTGGCAGAAGTAAACCCATTATAGAAGACGAGCAAACCGCTGAAGAAGCAGCAGTAAACCGCAGAGTAGAAATAAGAATTATGGACCGTTAAGCCTCGCGGAGTTCCTTTCCTGTTAAATTCAAAAACACATCTTCAAGGTTGGCGCCTTTCACTTCTTTGGGTTTGGTGAAACCAGTAGCCAATAAATGATCAATCAATCCATCGGGCGAATCGAGTGCAATGATGGTTCCTGCGTCCACTATAGCAACACGATCGCAAAGAACCTCTGCTTCGTCAAGATAATGTGTTGTGATAACCACGGTTGCTCCTTTTTGACGTAGCTCTTTAATCAACTCCCAAAGATTACGGCGAGCTTGAGGGTCGAGCCCTGTTGTAGGTTCATCAAGGAAGATTATTTTGGGTTTATTGATAAGCGTTGTAGCTATTGAAAAGCGTTGTTTTTGTCCGCCAGAAAGTTCTTTGAATTTATTTTTTGCCTTGTCACGAAGGTTTACGCTATCAAGCAATTCCATGGCATCCACATCTCTGTTGTACAAGCCTGCAAACAGATTGATGATTTGTTTTAGATTGAGATTGGGATAATAGCCGGCAGCTTGTAATTGAACACCAATTATTTTCTTGATTTCTTGTGGTGAATTGTCGAGGTTCATGCCATCCACAATTACTTCTCCAGATGTTTTATCGCGAAGTGTTTCAATGATTTCGAGTGTAGTCGTTTTGCCTGCGCCATTAGGTCCAAGCAAACCAAAGATTTCCCCTTCTGAAACTTCAAAACTGATTCCATTTACAGCAGTGAAATCACCGTATTTTTTCACTAAGTTTTTTACAGAAATAATAGCATTCAACATGGGGACAAAAGTAGAACATTTGCTTTGGTGAAAAACTATTTCTCTTTCAACTAATAATTTTGTTTTCTCTTTAAGGAGTCTGTTGCTTTTTGAATTATTGTGTTCGCGATTTATTTTTACTATTCAACATCAATTAATGAATCAGAATAGCTTGCTTTTTATATTGTTGTGCACTATAGTTTTTTATTTGCAAGGCAAAGCGCAACAAAATGATTTCAACAAGAAAAATTATCCAACATCAGCATTCCAAATTAAGAGCGATACCTCAAGTTTCGGTGTCTTAAAAATTGTAGTGACGATGGTGCATCCACAAAATGAAGCCTCTGCAAAATTTTCTTGTCGAACATGGCTTACTATTATAAAAAACGGAAAGCGCTTAAAACAAAAGTCATATAACATCGAGCCTGTTGGTGGATGTTCAGGCGTTTATATCCCAAGAAAACAGCCTTGTAAAAATTATTTTATTCTTTCAAAATTTGGCGACTATGAAGGACAAACATTATTGATTGATATTGACGGAAAATTGACCACACTTAAAGGTGGTTCGTTCTCCATTTCAAACGATGGAAATTATTTGTTTTCGATTTTCGATTCCGATGTTTCTGGAATTACTGTTTATGATCTTAAACACAAAAAAATAGTACTTAGTGCAGAGCTAAATGACGATAAGCGCTATAGTTATGTCTATTATCAGGATGGAAAGTATTTTGTGAGTTTTGAAGAAGAAACTAATGCTACTGCGGCTTCTGTAGGTAGGATAGGTGTTAGGCAAGGAATGATTTATGTAACAAAAATTGCCAATTCTTTTTTAAAGAATGATGCTAAACTTCCTGTGTTTAATGAAGTGAAAAGTTTGCAAAAATGCAATTGCGGATATTGAGAATGTAAGAAGAGATTGCTTTTTTAGCTTATTACTTCACGCCATTAATCACATGACTGAAGCGAAGAAGGTCTTTGTCTAATATAGGGTTTGTGTTAATGAGCATTTTGATCCCTTGAGGAAGTTTGCTTTTGTCTTTAGATTGTATTCAACTCAATTTTCTTTAGAAAGTGATGAACTTCTTAAAACTTTAATTGCATCCTAGCTAAATTGTAAACTAAGCTCATCAGTTTAGAGAAGCTATGAGGGGCAGGGAATTTTATTTGTGTTTTATTTCCTATCCCCGATTTTTACACCAATTATTGAAAAATGCGTATAATCATTCAAAGAGTATCATCGGCAATTGTGATGATTGAAAAAGAAGTTGTTGCTGCAATAGAAAAAGGGTTTTTGATTTTATTGGGTATTGAAATCGAAGACAAGGAAGAGGATGCCGAATGGTTGTGCCGGAAAATTGCACAGCTACGGGTGTTTAGTGATGAAAATGGATTGATGAATAAAGATTTGAATGAGGTGAGTGGCGAAGTATTGGTGGTGAGTCAGTTTACGTTGCATGCTTCTTATAAAAAAGGAAACCGACCTTCGTTTATAAAATCGGCAAGACCTGAACAAGCAATTCCTTTGTATGAATATTTCAACAAGCAACTTTCTACCCTCATGAATCGAAAAGTAGCTACAGGAAGGTTTGGAGCAGATATGAAAGTAAACCTGGTAAATGATGGTCCGGTGACGATAATAATGGATACAAAAAACAAAGAATAGCCATGATTTTTGACGATGAATATTTTATGAAAGCTGCGCTGCGAGAAGCTAAGCTTGCTTTTGAAGCAGGAGAAGTGCCAGTGGGTGCTGTGGTGGTTTGGGGAGAAAAAATTATTGCTCGCGGGCACAACCAAGTGGAACGATTGAACGATAGTACTGCTCATGCCGAGATGATTGCCATGACTTCAGCCTTTAATGAATTGGGCAGTAAATACCTAAATGAAGCCACGCTCTATGTGACGCTAGAACCCTGCCTGATGTGTTGCGGTGGTATGTATTGGAGCAAGATTGGGCGAATTGTTTATGGTGCATCGGACGAGAAAAACGGGTATCGAAAATATACAGAAAACACCAATCCTTTTCATCCAAAATCAAGCATTACATCGGGCGTAATGGCTGATGATTGTGCCCAATTGATGAAAGATTTCTTTGCAGCAAAAAGATGATTAACCTACTGTGTAATAAACACAAGTAGTGAGGAAATTTCTGAAAAAAGGCATCCAAGAAATCAAAGCAGTTTGTTTGCGTGGTTTCAATCCGAATTTGTATTTGTAAATGGGATTGATGAGAAAATGGTGTTTGTGTAACACTTTCAAATCGCTTTTTCGTACAATTTTCTCAAAACGTTCGATGGTGATTTGCGTATCCCATATTTCCATCAATTCGGTTACCACCCCATCGGGTTCTTTGAAGAGTTTTAGGATAGCCTTGTAGATTGGTTTGGGCAGAATATGGTAATAAGGCAACACACTTGCCAACTTATTGTGACACACTTGTTGATGACCGCCGAAAGGCATGTACCAAGGCGGAAAACCGAAATAAATTTGTCCGTCTTTTCTGAGAAAATTTTTGAGATAAGGAATGAATTTTTCCTGCTCAGGAATGTGTTCAATGGCATCTTTCAATACAATGACATCGAAGAAGTTGCGAAACTCATTGAGGAAACTTTCTTCATACACGTTTTGATAAATGAAGCGCATATTGCCACTCTTCACTTCATCGGCTAATAATTCATTAGCAATATCAATGCGAATAGGATTCAAATCAACACCAACACAAGTACAACCTTTTTCAGCAAAAGGCTTCAACACGCCACCTTCACCACAACCTATTTCTAATACCCGAACACCTTTCGCGAGTTGTTTTGTATGCTCAATAAAAGGAAGTACAAAACTCCTTGAATTATCTACCTGTTGTTCGAAACGGATGCGTTCGTCTTTATGTTGTTTGAGTGCCAAGAGTAAAATTTGTGGTTAAAAATAGGGGATTAGTTTTTTTCTCCCTGCTCCAATTGTTTTAGTTGTCTTTGAATGCTCTCGTGATGAATTTTTTCGTACAGAGAAAGTATGAACTCAGGCGAAAGTTGTTGCTTCATGGCTTGTTCGCTTCTAGTTTCCACAATTTCGCGCCAACGCTCGGGGCTGTAAACCGTCATGTTTTGTTCTTTTTTCAACAATCCCATTTGGTCGCTGAAGTCCATTCTTCTGCCAAGCAAGTAAATGATTTCTGCATCAATGCTATCCATTTGCTGACGAAGGTTTTCTATTTGAGCACCATGAATACCATTTTCTACTACATGCTTTCTAATCACTAATTCACACAAAATCTCCTTGAGGGTTTGAGGCGTAATTTGTTGTGCGGCATCTGTCCAAGCTTTTTCTGGTTGCGGGTGTGTTTCTATCATCAATCCATCAAAACACAAAGCCATTGCTTTTTGAGCAATGTCTTTCACCAAGGTTCTGTTGCCTGAAATATGGCTTGGGTCGCAAATGATAAACAAATCTTGTCTTCTTCTTTTCAACTCAATAGGTATGGACCAATTGGGCTGATTGCGATAGATAGAAGACGTTTGATAAGTTGAAAAGCCTCGATGAATAGCAGCCACTTCGCCAACACCTGCGCGCTCTATTCGCTCAATTGCACCTTCCCATAAATCTACATCGGGGTTCACCGGATTTTTTACCATCACAGGCACTTTGCTGCCTTTTAAAGCATCGGCTATTTGCTGTACTTGAAAAGGATTAACTGTGGTTCTTGCTCCGAGCCACAACACATCTACTCCATATTTCAAAGCGGCTTCTACATGTTTGGGTTCGGCTACTTCTACCGTAAACGGCAATTGAAATTCTTGACGCATGTCCAACAGCCATTCCAAAGCATCTATTCCATTGCCTTCAAATGAACCCGGCTTGGTGCGGGGCTTCCACACACCTGCACGAAATAGTTTTACTGACAGGGTCTTTAATGCCTGCGCAGTTTCAAAAACTTGTTCGTGGGTTTCGGCACTACAGGGTCCGGCTATGATGAAAGGTTCTTCTGTTTTAGTGAAAAAAGACATGTTGGCAAAGGTAATTGTTGAAGGGAAGTATATTTTCTGTTCTTTTTAAAATTAGCCTTCGACAAAATCTATCTTTGCACCCGATGAAAAGTTTGCCTTCTATTGAGGAATTAAAATTGGGTGCTGTTATTCTTATTGATAAACCACTAAAATGGTCTTCTTTTTATGCCATCAATAAAGTGAAGAAAATGACCAAAGCTAAAATTGGACATGCCGGTACACTTGATCCGTTGGCCACTGGATTGTTGATTTGTTGTACCGGAAAATTCACAAAGAAAATTTCAGAGTATCAAAAACTCCTGAAAGAATATAGCGGCATCATTACGCTTGGTGCCATCACACCCACTTACGACCTTGAAAGCGAACCGCAGGATTTTAAAGCTTTTGAACATTTGACTGAAGCGGAAATAATAAATGCTACCCAACAATTTATGGGCACTATTGCGCAGGTTCCGCCCATTCATTCTGCTATTAAAAAAGATGGTAAACGTGCCTATGAATTGGCAAGAGTAGGTGCTGAAATTGTGCTCGAACCCCGCCAAATAACCATTAACGAATTTGAAATCACCAAGATTGCATTGCCCGAAATTCATTTTCGCGTGGCTTGTAGCACGGGCACTTATATCCGCTCTTTAGCCAACGATTTTGGGGCAGCCCTTGGTTGTGGCGGATATTTATCGGCCCTACGCAGAACGAAGATTGGTGAGTTTAATGCGGACAATGCTTTAACACCTCAAGAGTGGAAGGGGTATTGGTTTCCAGGTAACGAAGAAACTTAAGGGAACAGAAAGGGCTTGAAGATGGTACGAAGAACAATGCGATTTTAAAAAAAATTATAAAGCAAAACATGGTTGCCTTGCTGCAAAGTGTAAGCTATAAAGTGATAGAAAATTCTTCTTACCTCGTCTGTTTCCGGTAAAGATATATAGCCATTACTCCGAAGATGAAATTTGGAATCCAAGTGGCAAGCAAGGGGTTCAGTCCGGCTTTTGTAGAGAAGGTGGTTGAAAACTGCATAGCGAGTATATAAGCTGCGCTAATAACAATGCCAATAGCAAGGTGCAAGCCCGAACCACCACGAACTTTTCGGCTAGCAAGGGCCACTCCAATAATCGTCAAAATCATTCCTGCAAAAGGCTGTGCAGTTCGCCTGTGTAGTTCCACATAAAAGAGGTTGAGGTTTTCACGACCACGTAGTTTTTCGCGCTGAATGGTGCGGTATAAAACAGGGGTAGTCATAGCAGTCATGTTATCGTTATCTTCTTTAAGGTCAAGAGGAATAAATGCATAATTTTTCACCAAATCGGGCATGTGTAATAATTCTTCTTTCAAGCCATTGTTTCGGCGAATCATAACATTATATAGTCTCCAGCATTTCTTAGCAGTGTCGTAGGTGATTCTTTCTGCCATCAGCTTTTCTTTAAGATTTTGTCCTTCAATAATTTCTGCCGAAAAACGGTAACCGGTATTGATGGAGTAATCGTAGCTCTGAAGATAAATATAGAGGTTATTGGAAAGTCGTAAGTGAACGTTTTGATCAGATGAAATGGTTTGTTCGTGGTAATAAAGATCTTCAAAATGTAGGCGTTGTTTGTTGGCTGCTGGAACAATCCAATGATTTGCAAGCAAGGATATTCCACATAAAATAGTGCCACCAATTAGGTAAGGTCTTGTGAATCTTTGAAAAGATATTCCAGAAGAAAGGATGGCAATAATTTCGGAACGATAAGCAATTTTGGAAGTGAAGAAAATGGTTGCAATGAAAATGAACAATGGAAACAAAAACGCCACCATATAGGGGATGAAGTTTTTGTAATAATTCAAAATCTCCATTGCAGGAGCATGACGACTCACAAAATCATCCACTTTTTCGGAATAGTCAATAACAGCCGTTATCAACGCCAGAATAAGAATGGCGTAGAAAAAAGTTCCGAGGAAATTTTTAATGATATAGCGGTCAAGTATTTTCATTCCAAAAGATTGCTTCTTTTATTACAAGCGTTGTTTTAAAATAGGTATCATTGCTTCTTTCCAGGTTTTAAAGCTGCCTGCAAGAATTTGAAGCCTTGCTTGTTTCACGAGGTGAAGATAGAACGCAAGATTGTGAATGCTAGCTATTTGAAGTCCTAAAATTTCGTTAGCAACAAATAGATGACGCAAGTATGCTTTTGAATAATAGTTACTCATATGGCAATCGAGACCATCATCAATTCCCGAAAAATCGTTTGCCCATTTCTTGTTTTTGATATTGATAACGCCCTTAGTTGTAAACAGCATTCCGTTGCGCCCATTGCGTGTAGGCATCACACAATCAAACATATCCACTCCCAACGAAATGTTTTCTAGGATATTCCAAGGTGTGCCCACACCCATCAAATAACGTGGCTTGTCTTCAGGAAGATAAGCACAACTCAGCGCACACATTTCATACATCATTTCTTCCGACTCTCCTACTGAAAGTCCACCTATAGCGTTGCCATCTGCACCAATATCGGCAATGAATCTTGCAGAATATCTTCTTAAATCTTTAAAAGTACTTCCTTGAACAATTGGGAAAAGTGTTTGTTCAAAGCCATATTTTGGTTCTGTTTCACTTAGCCTTTGCACACATCTTGCCAACCAACGATGGGTAAGCTCCATGCTTTTTCTAGCATACTCAAACTCGGAAGGATAAGGTGGACATTCATCAAATGCCATGATGATATCGGCGCCAATACTGCGCTGAATATCCATCACTTTCTCAGGAGAAAAAAGATGGCGCGAACCATCAATATGCGACTGAAATAAAGCGCCTTCTTCTGTTAGTTTTCTATTGTTGGATAAAGAGAAAACCTGATAGCCACCACTGTCTGTAAGAATAGGTTTATCCCAACCATTGAATCGGTGTAAGCCACCTGCTTGTTCTAAAATATCGGTTCCAGGACGCAGATATAGATGATAAGTATTGCCCAAAATAATTTGAGCTTTCACTTCGTCTTTCAATTGTTGTTGGTTCACAGCTTTCACACTGCCTACTGTACCCACAGGCATAAAAATGGGTGTTTCAATTTGGCCATGACCTGTAGTTATCAGTCCTGCCCTTGCTTTGCTATAATTGTCTTGCGCTAATAATTCAAAATCCATAATGTAGAATGCTGCAAGTTAGGGAATGTGGAAGAAAGGGAGTTTGCATTGATTTATTATTTCTCAGTCAGATTTTACATTTTACTAAAAGAGAACTCCACTTTATTCTACGACCAATAAATCACCTACTTTAGTATCGTTTTTTACTAAAACTCATGAGAATTCTCCTCTCACTTTTTCTATTTATTACTTGTAATCAGGATTTGTATGCTCAGGTTTTTCGAATCAAAAATGGGCATGTATATTTTCATTCAGAAGCAACAAAGGAATTAGTAAGTGCATCTTCCAACGATATTTCTGGAGTTATTGATATTAGTAAAAAGCTGTTCGCATTTAGAGTCCCCTTAGTTTCTTTTTTTGGTTTCAATAATCCTTTACAACAAGAGCACTTCAATGAAAATTACATGGAGTCGGAACTTTATCCCGATGCATTTTTTGTAGGGAAAATAATTGAAAATGTAGATGTAAACTTTGATAGCGAATATATAATACGTGCTAAAGGAAAATTGAAAATACATGGCGTTGAGCAAGAACGCATTATCAAGGCAATAGTTTCAATAAAGAATAGGGTGATAAATGTGCATTCTGATTTTCCGGTTTTGTTAGCTGACTATAACATAAAAATCCCACGAATTGTTTACGAAAAAATAGCAACAGAAGTTTCAGTAACAGTTAATGCAGTTTTTGAAAAAAAGAAATGAAATGATGAGATCCTTTCTGTTAGGAATATTCACTGTCTTGTTGTGTATTTATGCAAAAGCACAAGTGCCGTTTCATAAAGAGTTTTGGTTAAATGATTCAAATGTTCCTATAAGAGTAAATGACATTTGCTATCAACAGAACGGCTACATATGGTTAGCAACTGAAGCAGGGGTTTTTTATTTTGACGGAAAAAAATTCAACACTATTGAGGATAACAGGAAAATTTCAGCAACAGCCATTGTTGCTGATAATGGGAAACTATGTGTTGGTTTTAAAGACGGATCAATTGGTTTTGTTGAAAACGGTTCGATACAAATAAAAAAACTTAAAGGAGTACAGATTCATTCTGCTATCAATTCCATTAAACATTCAGGTCCATTAACTGAGGTTTCAACGGAAGAAGGTTTTTTTCTTTTTGCAGCGGATCTTTCTAATAAGTTATCAAAACAGCAAGGATTGAGTGATGACTATGTTTATGCTGACGAATTGGTAAATGATAAAATGCTACTAGCGACAGACAATGGTATCAATATTTTGGAGCGAAAAAACAAAAGCATAAAGATTGATAAAATCAATTCAGATAATGGCTTGACAGATGAGATTGTTAGGGTTATCAAACAAATTCAAGGAACGGATATGGTTTGGATAGGGACTCAAGAAGGTGGAATATCCATACTACACTTAAATAATAAAAACGTACAAAATTTCATTAGTTGTAAGCCTTGGGCATGGGGTCAAGTAAATGATATTTTGCCTATTGGAAAAGATGAAGCATGGATTGCAACTGAAAGGAATTATTTGTTAAAAGTAATCCTTGAAGGAAATTCTTTGAATATTACTCCTTATACCTTTGAAGGTGTAGCATTCAGGAAATTGATTAAAGATAAAGCAGGAAACATGTGGGCTGCAACCAATGATGGTTTGATGTTGATAACAGGTTTATATGCTTCGAAAATTGAGTTGGATAACTTTCAACTGAAAAAGTTAGCAGCAATGATATGCGATCAACAAAATCATTTGTGGTTTGCTAGAGAAAATAAATTATTTCAATTGCCATTATCATGTTCTAATCATTATGAAGTTAAGGCAATTCTACCAGCAGAAATCACATGTCTTCACCTAGGGGATAATTCACATTTATGGATCGGTACATTGGGTAAGGGGGTTTTCTCATACAATTTGCTAAATGGTAAACTCCAAAAAATAAATAATATTCCCGATTTAGCTCACGGACATATTCTGAATATAGAAAGTAGCCGAAATAATCTTTGGATTGCAAGTCTGAACGGTGTAGATGAAACAAATCCCAATATAGCTTTTGATAGTCTTAAGTTGATTAGACACCATAGCAAATCTTCGGGTATGAGTAGCGACTATATTTACCAACTTGCTTCTGATAATAAAGGTAATATGTGGATGGCAACAGATGGTGGTGGTGTGTGTGTATTCGATGGGAAAAATTATAAGCATTGGAATTCTAAAAACGGACTGAAAGAAAATGTTGTTTATTGTATTTCTATTGACAATAAAGGGACTGCTTGGGCAGGGACCATAAGTAATGCTATTTACAGATATAATGGGAAAAACTGGCACAGATTTCCAATATCAGAAATGACTCCAAGAGATAATGTGACAGCATTGAAAACGGATGCAGATGGTAATGTGATTATTGTGAGTGAAAAAGGTGTTTTTCAATGGTTTCAAAGAGAAAAACAATATAGAACATACAATACTAAGTTGGGAATGGATATTGATACCACATCTACAGCGCTAAATTTGATAGCTACAGATAATAATATGAACACCTACATACCTTTTGAACATGGATTTATAGTGTTCAATAAATTGAAAGTTCCTATTAGAATTACGCCCGATATTCAGATAAATGCTATTAAACTAGAAAATGAAAGAATAAGTAAAAGCAGAAATGATTTCTCGGCTTACGAAAATCATCTGACATTTACCTTCAGTGCAATCAATTTTTCAAATCCTGAGAAAATTTTTTACCGTTATCAATTATCAAGCTACAATAATAATTGGGTTTATACTAACGATAACGAAGTGTCTTTTTCTAAGTTAGCACCTGGAAATTACAAATTCAAAATTCAGGCTTCTTTAAGCAACAATTTTATACAGTTTTCTGAGGATGAATATAGCTTCAAAATTAGCAAGCCATTTTATGTTCAAATCTGGTTTGTTTTAGGACTAGCCTTTTTGATTTTTTCATTTGGATATTATTATCAACGAATTCGGAATTTGCAGACAGAAAAAATGGCTTTATTACAAAAAGAGAGAATGATTTTTGAGTATGAGCAATTAAAGAGCCAAGTAAACCCACATTTTCTTTTTAATAGTCTCAATACATTGGTAAGTCTTATTGAAATGGATGCAGATACAGCAGTAGAATATACTGTTCATCTTTCCGATTTATATCGGAAAATGATTTCGTTTAGAGATAGAGATTTTATCGCTCTTGTTGAAGAATTTGAAATTATTGACAACTACATGTTCATTCAAAAATCAAGATTTGGAGATGCATTAAGTATGGAAGTCAATATTCCCGAGTCTTTTTTTAAAACAAAAAAAATTGTGCCACTTGCATTACAATTGCTTGTGGAAAACGCCATAAAACATAATGTGGTTTCAAAATCTAACCCCTTGACAATTTATATTGAAGCCAATGAACAACACATCACTATTCACAATGAAATTCATCCTAAAATAAGTAAAGAAAAAAGTGCAGGATTGGGATTAATAAATATTCATAGAAGGTATAGTTTATTAACAAACCAAAAAGTAAATTATGGTATAGAAAACAATAGGTTTGTCGTTTCACTTCCTTTGTTATGAATGTATTGATTGTTGAAGACGAATTGCCCGCGTTTAATCGTTTGAAAAAACTGATTGAAGAATTGCATCCTGAAATCAAAATTGTTGGTCATGTAGATGGGATTGTAACAACAAAAAATTGGTTATTACAAAATCCATCTCCCGAATTGATTTTTATGGATATTCAGCTATCTGATGGTACAGCATTCGATTTGTTGAAACAAATAGTACTTCCATGTCCAATCATTTTCACGACAGCATACGATCAATATGCCGTAGAAGCTTTTAAAACATCTAGCATTGATTATTTGCTTAAACCCGTGAAAAAAGATGATTTACGAAAAGCTATGCAAAAGCTAAACGATCTAAAAATAATGCTTGCTTATGAAAGTGAAATGACACAACCTTCTCAGTTTCCAATTGAATATAGAAAACGTTTTCTACTTCGTTTTGGCGAACACATGAAAGCGCTTATAGTTTCTGATATTGCTTATTGCTTCAGTGAAAATAAAGCAACCTTTGCTCGTACATTTGAAAGTAAGACTTATCTTCTTGACCACAATCTTGATGCATTAGAAACTATGTTAGACCCTAAAGAATTTTTCCGTATTAACCGTCAATACTTGATTTGTTTTAAAAGTATTGATGAAATGCGTACGCATACAAAAGCAAGAGTAATCGTTAAATTAAAACCAATTGTAAACGATCAGCCTGTTGTCAGTTCCGAGCGAGCGGCAGACTTTAAAAACTGGATAACGGGTGATTTTCATAATTGAAAACACTCACATTTCATTAAGTTTTTTTCCCGTTTCAGTATTATGATAAGTAATCCAATTGTTTGTATCCCTATCTTTGTTTTATAAAACCTTTTTCATGAAAAAGAAAACATTACTGTTCGTTTTTTTGGTAGTCGTGTTAGCTGGCGGAGCAGTAGTTTATTATATGCTTCACAAGCCCCACGCTACAGTGGATGATAAAAAAGGCTTAGCTATTACTTCTGAAGTTTTAAGTGCTGCGTTTACTGCTGACGAAAAATCGGCTAATACCACTTATCTCAATCAAATCCTTGAAGTAACAGGTGTAATTGATGAACTCAATCAAAATCAAGATAAAAAACAAGTTGTATTGCTTCATTCTGAAGATCCTTTGTCAGGTGTTCAATGTACTATGAAACAAACAGCAACTCTAAAAGTTGGGGATAAAGTGACTATTAAAGGTTTTTGTAATGGTTATACAACCGTAGTTCTTTTATCTGATTGCATTCTTGATAATAAATAGAACATCCATAATTAGAATATCCCAAAAAATGAAGAAACAATTTCTTTTTGGCTCCATGCTATTCATAAGTAGCATCGTTAGTTTGACAAGTTGCTATAAAAAAAACTTGCAGGACTTTTATCCAGCCTGCGATACTTCTAACGTAACCTACAACGGTACAATTAAACAAATAATGTCAAGTAGTTGCACAACAAGTGATTGTCATAATGCCGCCTCTCAAGCTGGTGGTTACGATTTGAGCACATATAGCAATTTGTTGCCTATTGCACAAGGTGGTACGCTTTTAACTTGCATAACACGAAATTCACCGCCTCCTATGCCAAAAGGTAACACTCCATTAGACGCTTGTACTATTGCTAAAATAAGAGTTTGGGTAAATGCAAGTTGTCCACAATAATCATCCTTTTTAAAAAAAAACAATGAAAAAGCTAATTATTATTTTCGCCATTCTCTATGGTACAGCCAATGCTTCATTTGCTCAAAAGTATTTGACTCGGACAGGTAAAGTCACCATGTTTTCTTCAACAAAACTTGAAAACTTTGAATCGTTTAATAATGAAACTTCAGCAGTCCTCGATTCAAAAACAGGCGACGCGATAGTGCTTGTCCCTATAAAAAGTTTCAAGTTTGAAAGCGCCCTTATGGAAGAGCATTTCAATGAAAATTATTTGGAAAGTGATCAATACCCAAAAGCAGATTTTAAAGGGAAAATTACCAACATCAGTGAAGTTAATTTTGCCAAAGATGGCGTGTATAACGTAAAAGCTTCTGGAAAACTTACAATGCATGGAGTAAGTAATGATATTAATATTCTTGGGACCGTAACCGTAAAAGGAAGCGCTATTACAGCTGTTTCTAAATTCACCATCAACCCTAACGATTATAAAATTAAAATCCCAAAACTCATGGCAGGCAAAGTGGCGGATCAAATTGAAATCACTGTGAACTGCATTATGAACCAGAAATAATATTATTTCATTAAAAAAATCTTATGCGATTAAAATCATTACTGCTTTCATGCCTTTTGTTTCTAGGGATTACACATGCAAATGCGCAATCAAAAAAAGACACTGCTTCCATAAGCGAAGAAAACGACTTAATGTCGATGCTTAATGCTGATGCTCCAACTACGCAAAACAATTTTTCTACAGCAACTTTTAAAACTACAAGAATTGGCAATAGTCAAAGTATAGAGAATGTGGCTAAAGGCGTGCTTGATTTTCGTATTTCTCACCGTTTTGGAACACTAAATCAAGGTGCAATAGACTTGTTTGGACTTGATATGGCTAGTATGCGTTTCGGACTTGATTATGGCATATCTAAAAGACTTATGGTGGGAATCGGTAGGAGTTCTTATCTGAAAGAATATGACGGGTTCATAAAGTTTAAGCTTTTACGACAAACCGACGATAATAAAATGCCCATCAGTATTAGTTATTGCGGAGATATTTCGGCTCAAACAAACAAGGTTACACTTCCTGACTATGAAGTAGGTAATCGGATTGCTTACATGAATCAACTTTTGATTGCAAAGAAGTTTAGTCCGAAGGTTTCTTTCCAAATTATGCCAACTCATATACACTATAATGTAGTGAACACTAAAAAGGAGCCAAATGACATCATAGCCGTTGGTGTGGGTGGTCGTGTAAAAATTACCAACCGCGTTTCTCTTACTGGCGAATACTTTTATCAATTAAACCAACTAGATAATACTACCAACTCATTAACTATAGGGATTGACATTGAAACAGGTGGACACGTCTTTCAACTTATTTTTACTAACTCCACAGGAATTACTGAGCGAAACGTGATTGGTGAAACAACCGGAAAGTGGAGTGCAGGCGATATTCATTTCGGTTTCAATATCTCTCGTGTTTTTACTGTTGTAAAGCCAAAGGGTTTTGAAAATAGCCGTACAAAAATTTGGTAAATAAGCATGTTAATTACTTTCAGGTAAAAAGTCGTGAGCATTTCTTCGCGACTTTTTACTTTTATACTCTTGAAAGTTAGCAAGATTGATTTTCATTATTTTTTGATTCGAAAAATTGTTAGCTGTCAAATTACTCTTTTGAGACTCAAGTAAGTTGGGTTAAATACCATTCATTAAATAAAGCTTACCTTTACCCTTTCTATCATCGCTGCGTTCCTATCTCGCGATATTTTCTCAGCAAATAAACATTTATGAATTTTAAAGAATTGAACCTAGTAGCTCCATTGCTGCAAGCTTTGGAAGACGAAGGTTATTCCACACCCACACCCATTCAGGCACAAGCCATACCCATTGTATTAGCAGGAAGAGATTTAATAGGTTGCGCACAAACAGGAACAGGAAAAACAGCGGCTTTCGCTTTGCCTATTTTGCAACTTCTTCATCAAAAACCAGCAACAGCCAATCACATTCAATGCCTTATTTTAACGCCTACTCGAGAGTTGGCTATTCAAATTGGAGAATCTTTTGAGAACTATGGACGTCATTTAAACCTTCGCTCCACAGTCATTTTTGGAGGTGTCTCGCAAGTGTCACAGGTTTCCATTCTAAAGAAAGGGGTCGATATTCTCATAGCTACTCCCGGTAGATTGCTTGATTTGTTACAGCAAAAACTCATTCATCTTCATAAAATTAATTTGTTTGTATTGGATGAAGCCGATCGTATGTTGGATATGGGTTTTATCCACGACGTTAAAAGAGTTATTGCACTTTTACCCTCGCATAAACAAACCTTGCTTTTTTCGGCTACAATGCCAACAGAAATTAAAAAGCTTGTAGATTCTTTGCTTCATAACCCTGAAAAAGTGCAAGTGACACCTGAGTCTTCAACTGTTGAAATTATTGATCAGTCAGTTTACCGCGTTGCTAAAAAAGACAAAAAACATCTGTTGGAGTATCTTTTAAAGCAGGAGCATATTGTGTCAGTCATTGTATTTACACGAACTAAGCATGGAGCTAATAAATTGGTTACTGGATTGATTCATGCCGGCATTTCAGCTGAAGCCATTCATGGAAACAAGTCTCAAACAGCAAGACAACGTGCGTTGGGTAATTTTAAATCTGGTGAAACAAGAGTATTAGTTGCTACTGATATAGCTGCAAGAGGTATTGACATTGATGAACTCACACATGTCATTAATTACGAATTACCTGAAGTGCCTGAAACTTATGTTCACCGTATTGGAAGAACAGGTAGAGCTGGAGCAAGCGGAACAGCTATCTCTTTTTGTGAAGCAGAAGAATTGGACTATCTCAAAAGTATTCAAAAACTGATTGGCAAGTACATTCCTGTTGTTGAAGACCATCCTTTCTTGGATAATGACAAAACAAGCATCCCGTCATTGAATAAACATTCCATTCCTTTTTCAAAACCAGAAAGGCGTAGTTTTCAAAGCACTAAAAAAAGAAGTTTTGGTTTTCAAAACAATAGAAATTCCTAATCACTGTTGTTTTTATTAATAACAGAACTGTAAAATAATTACCCAAAAAAACGTATTCAGAAACTATGGCTAAATCGAAAGAGACTTTTGGCAAAAAAGAAAAAGAAAATAAGAAAGCAAAAAAGCGCAAGGATAAAGAGCACAAAAGAGAAGAGCGCAAAACAAACAATAATAAGGGCAAAGGTATTGATATGATGATGGCTTATGTGGATGAGCATGGGAATATTTCGGACACACCACCAGACCCAGAGAAAAAGATTGTTACTAATGCTGAAGATATTCAATTAAGTATTGCCCATCAACATCGCGAAATAAGAGAAGCAAACCGTAAGGGAATTGTCAATTTTATCAATTCAGAAAAGGGTTATGGTTTTATTACCGACCTTAAATCGCAGGAACGTGTGTTTATGTTGTTAAGCCGCTTGGAATTCCCAATAAAAGAAAGAGACAAAGTGACTTTTGAAACAGAAAAATCCCCAAAAGGATTATCTGCTATCAATGTGAAAAAAGTAGGTAACTAATAATTATTCTACACCAAATTGTCTAAGGTGATGCCATGCATGTTTGTGTAGCAATTGTACCCACATGCCAAAAGTCAATTCGCCAAAAAACGGATTAAGAGTTTTTTCTTTGCCTTCCGCTTCAAATTGATGGAGGAAAAGATTGATTTCATTTTGCAGTTCCTCAATGGCATCATTGACCGATGAATTGCGAATGACTGGAGGTGTCTCAGAGATGAGATTATTAGGTGTGTTTTCTTTAAATGGTTTTTCACTCATAAGAAATGCCTGCATCTTGGGGACATTTTCTTCCAATGTCACTAAATTAAAAATACATTTCCCAGTTGCCCAACTCACCGAGTCGGTCATGTGTTCAATCATTTGTTGTAAATTCATTTTTCCCCAGCGCCTTTCAGCATTTGCTGGAATGGTCTTCAAAATTGCTGTGTATTCATTGCGCAGAAATGCTTTTTTGATTTCCAAGTTTTCCATGTCAAAGCAATTGTTTGATGAGTGTTTCTTGCTGAATGCCTTCAGCTTCGGCTTTGTAATTGCGCACAATTCTATGTCTAAGAACAGGCAAAGCCATCGCCTTTACGTCTTCAATATCGGGAGAATATTTTCCATTTAAAAGTGCATGTGCTTTAGCTCCTAAAATCAAATATTGAGATGCACGTGGACCTGCGCCATAAGCCACATACTGTTTGCTTGCATCGGGTGCCGTTGGGTTTGAAGGTCTTGTTTTATGAACCAATCTTACAGCATATTCCAACACATTATCCGGGACTGGCACTTTGCGTATGAGGTCTTGAAATAGAAGAATATCGTTGGCTGTCATCACTTTTGATAGTTCTACATTACTTGCTCCAGTAGTGTTTCTAACAATTGTCACTTCTTCCTCAAAGCTTGGATAGTCGAGCGTGAGCATAAACATAAAACGGTCAAGTTGTGCTTCGGGTAAAGGGTAGGTTCCTTCTTGTTCAATAGGGTTTTGAGTAGCTAATACAAAAAATGGAGAAGGTAATTTATGCAAGATGCCTCCAGTTGTTACGTTTTTTTCCTGCATTGCCTCTAATAAAGCTGCTTGAGTTTTTGGAGGTGTACGATTGATTTCATCTGCCAAAATAATGTTGGCGAAAATGGGTCCTTTTAAAAATTTGAATTGACGGGTTTCGTCCAAAATTTCAGCGCCTGTAATATCGCTTGGCATCAAATCGGGGGTAAACTGAATGCGTTTGAAAGAAAGGTCGAGCACGTCAGCAACTGTTTTTACTAATAGTGTCTTTGCAAGACCTGGCACCCCCACCAAAAGGCTGTGACCATTACACAAGATGGAAATGATAAGCTTGTTCACTACTTCTTCTTGCCCTACAATGATATGACCTATAGCTTTCCTGATTTCTTCAAATTTTTGCTTCAGGGCTTTAGCCGCTTCTATATCCGATGAAAACGATTGCATTTTCTGATTTGTTTTTAGATTGTGTTTATGTTTTTCAAAAAAAAATTACACGATGCAATTAAGTGATAATGTTCTTAAAAAAGTCTTTTCATTTTCTATTATTTTGTGAAACTTAAAATCTTTCAAAAATCATGACCATACAACAAGCTCAAAATGAAGTGGACCAATGGATAAAAACGGTAGGCGTTCGTTATTTTAATGAACTAACCAACCTTGGCATTCTTATGGAAGAAGTAGGCGAACTGAGCCGAATATTAGTAAGGAAATATGGTGAGCAGTCTTTCAAAAAGTCAGATGAAGGAAAAGAACTTTCAGATGAACTTGCCGATGTATTTTGGGTATTGATCTGCCTTGCTAATCAAACAGGCGTTGACCTAACCGATGCACTTCAAAAAAACTTTGAAAAGAAAAATCTTAGAGATACTATGAGACATAAGAATAATGAAAAACTAAAGCCTTGAAAACTGTTTAAAAAAAACTTCTTAAATATCTACTGTAAACGTTATTTTTGAATCAAATTCACCATTATGAAAAAAATCTTTGCGTTGGTTTTTTCCATTTTTTCGCTGAGTTCAGTCAATGCTCAAACCAAGAATGTTGATTTGGACGTTACTATGATATATCCCAAAAATACTGGGGGAAGCGATGAAATTTGGTCTTTCAAAGACACGCAGATTGACGTAATTATCAAAAACGTTGGCAATACAATACTTACACCCGATAATGTTTTCAAAGTTGGGTTTGAATTAGATGGAGTTCAAATGGTTGTAAAGGAAAAAAACATTTCTGTTTTCCCTCCAACATTTCATACTGATTCTGTTTACTATTATACTGGGCTAACCTTAGCCCCGGGTGATACTGTTCACATTTTCAAGATCATTAAATTCGGTTTCCCTGAAGTTCAGAATGGTACACATTATTTCTGTATGTACGTTGTGCCTGACCCAACTACTAATTTATTTAAAGACGTTAATCGTGCCAATAATGCAGGGTGTACTGTTATCAAATTGTATGGTGGTTGGCCAAATGCAATTGATGAAATAACAGGATTAAATAATACGCTGACACTCATTCCGAATCCAGCTTTTGATGATGTCAGAACTGAAATCAATTTGTCTAAACAAAATAATATTATCCTTAGAATAGTTGATTTGTCAGGAAGAATTGTTGCTGAAAAAGAATATGGAATATTAAATGCAGGTTCACAACAGTTAATTATGTCAGTTGCTGCATTACCTCAAGGATTTTATATCAGTCAATTATTAGTAGGGGATAAAACATACTCTGGTAAAGTAGTTATTTCAAAGTAAATTAGAATTCACTATTATTCAAAAGGTTAGCAAGTCACTTGCTAACCTTTTCTTTTTGTTCAATTTTTTTGCTGGTTCTCTAGGTCCGAAACATCTGGCTCTCTCAATTCCAATGGCTTTGTAGTTTGTTTACGCAGCTTCATGTTTAGCAACTCAACAGCAAATGAAAAAGCCATTCCAAAATAGACATAGTTTTTCAAGCGCATTTCGTGGGCATGTTCAGCATCCCAGCCTTCAATAATTAATACCAAACCAACCATCACCAAAAAGGAAAGTGCAAGCATTTTTAAGGTAGGATGTTTGTGAATAAAATTGGAAATCCCTTCGCTAAAAAAGAACATGATAAACATGGCAATCACAACGGCAGTAATCATCACAGGAAGTATTTTGGCTATTCCTGAAGCAGTGATGACACTATCGAAAGAAAAAACCATGTCAATTAACACAATTTGTCCAATAGCTTTAGTGAAATTGTTAGTTCCTTTTTTAGCTGCGTTCAGTTCTTCTTCATCACCTTCGAGTTTATGGTGAATTTCCATTACTGTTTTCACCAATAAAAACAAACCTCCTGCAATCATTACAAGGCTCGATAAATCAAAACCTTTATCAAAAAGTGTGAATAATGGCTTCCCTTTTTGTTTTAAAAGCCAGCCAAGAAGAAACAATAAAAAGGTTCGTGTTGCAATACCAAAAATCATCCACAATCTGCGAGCTTTTAGTCGCTCGTTGGAAGGAATTCTTCCCATGATGATGGATACAAAAATGACATTGTCAATTCCCAAAATAATTTCTAAAGAGGCAAGTGTAATAAGGCTGATGAGTGAGTCGAGTGTGAAGAGTTGATCCATGAATTTTATGATTGATTGAGAAGTCCTTTGCAAATATTTTTTGTAATTGTTGGTCCTTCATAAATGAAGCCTGTGTAGACTTGAATAAGCGAAGCACCTGCTTCTAATTTTTCTTTGGCGTCGGCAGCAGTAAAAATTCCACCTGCAGCCATTATTGGAATTGTTCCTTTGCTTTTTTGGTGAATGTAGTGGATGACTTCGGTAGCTCTTTCCCTTAAAGGATAACCACTAAGACCACCAGCGCCTATTGTTTCCACTTCCTGAGTTGATGTTATCAATCCGCTTCGGTCAATGGTTGTGTTAGTAGCAACTATTCCTTGAATTTTTGTTGCTTGAACGATGTCTATGATGTCATCTAATTGAGCATTGGAAAGATCAGGTGCAATTTTCAACAGAAGTGGTTTGGGTTTGCCCAATTTATGGTTGAGATGATTAAGGGAATTTAAGATTGCCATCAATGGTGCTTTGTCTTGTAATTCACGAAGCCCAGGTGTATTGGGGCTACTGACATTCACTACAAAATAATCAACCACCTCATAAAGATCTTTGAAGGCAGCGATGTAATCACTCAGCGCATCTTCATTTGCTGTGATTTTATTCTTGCCAATATTGCCACCAATAATCAATATTTCTTTTCGGCGTTTCAGTCTTTCGGCAGCTGCTTTGGAGCCCCCATTATTGAACCCCATTCTGTTGATGAGTGCTTTGTCTTTCGGCAAACGAAATAATCTTGGCTTGTCATTCCCAGGTTGTGGACGAGGAGTAACAGTGCCTATTTCAACAAATCCAAAACCAAGACAGGCAAGTGCATCTGTGTAATGAGCATCTTTATCAAAACCGGCTGCAAGTCCCACTGGATTTGGAAAAGTAATGCCCCAAAGTGTTTTTTCAAGTCGTTTATCTTTCACTACAAACATTTGACGCATCAGCCAACGAACAGGAGCAATGGTGTAGGCTATTTTCATCATGCTCATCACTAAATGATGAACTGTTTCAGGATTTATTCGAAAGAGAATTTTGCGAAGAAAAGTATACATGTGCCGCAAAGATAAAGCGACAAAATCAAAAGATTTTTAACAAACACAATCTCATTTCAAGTTGCCTAACAATTAATTTTACCCTTTTGAATATGCTTCGGATTCTCCTGATTTTGTTTGCTTTTTTTGGATTACATACAGTTTCATATGCCATCATTATTCATGGCGATGTGAGCGACCGTTTTAGCTATGATATGATGAGCGATGTGACAATAGTCAATATTTTTTCCCACCAAAATACTTCTACGGACAGCCGTGGTCAATTTATAATTGAAGTGAACAATGGAGAATTGTTAGAGTTGCGCAAACCTGGTTATAATGTACTCAGAGTGCGAATCCCTCAAGGTTTTATTCCTTCCTATTTTAAACTCATGATGGTGCAACTAATGGCTGAAGAGCCCGAAGGAACGCCTTATTATTTCAGAGATTATAGAAAAGATAGCATTCGCTACCACGACCTCTACAAAACCTACCTCGAGTTTCCGCAACTTACTGGGTTAGATATTATTCGACATCCTTTTAGCGCCATGAGTAAACGAAATAGACAGATTTGGGCTTTTCAAAAAGAATACAATCTTTTTGAAAAAGAAAAATTTATTGACTACACATTTACTGAAAAATTAGTGACTGCGCTTACAGGGCTTAAAGGCGATAGCGCAAGAACTTATTTGCGCATTTACAGACCAACATACGAACAACTGCGGGGCATGAGTGAATACACTTTCTATTCTAACGTTAAACAAACCGTTGAAATTTATAGAGGAAGAAGATTGCGTAATGGTTCACAACGTTCTTCTAATTAATTGCTTCGTTTTCTTTAGCTAATTGTTTTTTCTTTGTGCTTAGATAAGATTGGCAGTATGCAAGAACAATTGAATAATAACAGCAAAAAAAACATACGCATCCGCATTGCGTTACTCATTATCGTTGCCCTACTTGCAATTTGGAAAGTCTTTTTCAAAACCAACAATATCATTATTGAAGCCAATAATGGCAATCTCGACACCACCTTTTCCGACCACAGTCATATTTTATTAAAGAAAGGAAGCGTGCTTACTCTCACCAAGGATTTCAACAAAAGCGATAGAACCATCTCTCTTTTTGGCGAAGCTTTTTGTGAAGTATCGGCCAATGATAAGTTGCCATTTATTGTGGAAGGTGGAGCAGCTCAACTAACCGCAGAAACGGCAACCTTTGATTTGAAAAGCGATTCTACTTTCATTATCATCAACCTAAAAGGCAAGGTTCATTTGGTAACTAAAAACAAGGAAAAACTTTCGCTGAGTATTGCCGATGGTGAAAAAATAACTGTGACCTCACAACGAACTTTTAAAGAACTCAACCGCTCCGACAATTATCTTTTTTGGAAAACAGGCGAAATGGTATTCATCAGTAAACCACTTGAAACTGTAATTGCTGAAATGAACCTTTACGCCGACGCACGCCTTTCTTTAAACAACAAGGTAAGCGACAATCTTCGCCAAACCATCGTCAATATTTCCTTCCGAAACCAAAGCCTTGACGATATGGTAAAAGAACTATGTACCGTTGCCGGTTTAAAATCAGTTAAGAAAGATGGTGGCTGGGTTTTGAAAGGGAAAAAGTAACATGCATTTTTATGTTTCCGTGAGCATAAATTCTGTCGAATACTTAGTTGATAACTTATAAGGATCAAGTAATGATTGATTCAATGCCTTCGTCACCCTGTGGATTGTGGTAATATCAGAGTAAAGGTTGTTCCTTGCTTTAATTCACTGGTTACTTCAATAGAACCGTTGTTTGTTTTTATATAGTCATTGCATAATAGCAAACCTATGCCAGTTCCTTTTTCACCAGCCGTACCATAAGTAGAATTGTTTTCGGAAGGAACAAATAGTTTATCTAATTGTTCCTTAGACATACCAACTCCATTGTCTGAAATAGCTATTTCCACTTTATCATTTCGAGAAATGGCATCAATATTAATAATGCCTTTCGGATGAGAAAACTTAATGGCATTGGCAATAAGGTTTCGGAAAATGATGTCTAAATGTGTTGGGTCGCAGAAGGCAGTGAGGTTTATAGGTATTCTGTTATTTAAGGATAATGATTTGTTGTTTGCAATGTCTTTAAACAATTCAATATTTTGTGCAGCAACCTCAGACAAATATGTATTAGTAGGACTCGGTTTTGAAACACCGGTCATTGATTCTTTTGCCCAAAATAAAAGATTGTCTAGTAAAAATGTAATAGAATCAAGCTTCTTACCCATTTCAGGAATAAAAGTCTTTATATCTTCATATGCAATTTGTCCATCGTTGAGCATGTTAACAGCAGAGGATAGCGAATTGATAGGACTTTTTAAATCGTGGGAAAGAATGGAAAATGTTTTGTTTTTGAATTGGTTTAAAGATTCGAGATCGGCAATGTGTTGTTCTATTTCTTCGTTTTTCTTTAAAATGATTTTTTTCGATTTTAAATCGTTGGAACGGTTCCAATATAAAACACAAACAATACACAATAGAAGAAAGAAACCAACCCCAAAAGATATTGTTAATAAATGATCTCTTTCAGCTTTTGCTTTGTTCATGATTTGCAAGTTTTGCAAATCAGCTATTTTATGCTCTTTCTTTTCCAATTCATATTCGTACTGAAGTTGAAATATATTTTTATCGCTTTTGGCTTCATAAAGTGTATCTAGATAATTGCAGTAAACTTTTTTATAGAATAATGCTCTATCCTTTTCGTGTGTTTTTTCATAAGCATTGCTAAGTTTATTTGCTATGATATAAGTTGGATCCTTAATGTTGTTTTCTTTTAAAATACTAAAGGCAATGAGTAATTCTTTAATTGCTAAAGGATATTTCCCTTTTTCATAAAACACTCTACCTATCCCAAAATGAGCAAAACCTAAATCTGAGAAATTATTAGTCTTTTCAGCGCTATTAAGGGCTTCATTATAAAGAGAAAGAGCGGTGTCATATTGTCCCAAATTATAGTAAGCGCCAGCGCTATTTATAATGCAAATATTTCGCCAATATTGGTCGCCTATAGAATCTGCGCGTTGTATAGCCTTTTTGAATACTTCAAGTGATTTAGAATACTCTCGAAATTTCGTATATACCATTCCTTCATTACTAAGAACAGCTAATGAACCTCTTATGTTTCCTGTCTTTTCATAAATATTGAGGCTTAGATTATTCAAATAAAGAGCCTTTTTATAATCAGCTATTAAGACATAAAACGAAGCCATATTGGAGTAGCAATTAGCTAATTCTGTAGGATAATTTCCTTTTTCTAAAATTTTTAAAGCCCGTAAATAGTAAGTTATACAATCGGAATATTTCCTCAGGTCGTTGTATATACAACCCATATTCATGAGGACAGAGCCTTGGTTTCTAATATCCTTATTTTGTTTGGCTAAAGCAAGACATTTGTTGTAATGAAGAAGTGCTGAATCATATTTACCCATGCCATATTGCATGTTACCAATAGCCATAAGTGTAGTTGTTTCAGAAAAAAGATCTTTTGATTGACGAGCAATTTTCAAGGCTTCATTAAGATAAAAGGAAGCGGTATCTAATTCATTTAACTGGATATAAGCATAACCAAGCTGTTGAAGGCTTTTTATTTTACCTATGTTAAAACCTAATTTTTCAGACAAGGCATTTGCCTTGTTGGCAAACAATAAAGTGGAGTAAGTATTGGTACGTTTATACTCTTCAGCCGCTGCAATGAAGAGTCTTACTTTCACGGTATCATTAACATGGTGATTGTATAAAATATTTAATAGACTATCTACTTTGCTTGCAGTAGCAAAAAATGGCAATAAAAAACCTAGTAAAGCGATTACTATAATTCGGTAGGTACTCAATAAAAATTTTTCTTTTTTATGGTATATAATGAATGAGCATTTTACCATAATGCCATAGTTTATAAGATAAATAGACTGCTTAAAAAATTACTAACCAAAGGTATGAATATTATTTTAAGTTTTGTAATCAAACTCCTTCAACTTCAACACTACCTCACCAATGGGCAAACCCATAACATTGTAATAATCACCGTTGATTTTTTCAATGCCAATCATGCCAATCCATTCTTGAATGGCATAGGCACCTGCTTTATCAAAAGGACGATAATCGCGTACATAATGCTCAATAAATTCTTTACTGAGTGACCTGAAATAAACCTCAGTGGTTACTGAAAAACAAACTTGCTTCATCCCTTTTTGCATGCATACACCCGTAACCACTTCGTGTTTTCTACCAGATAGTTTTTGAAGTATTTCGATAGCGTGTTGTTCATCAATTGGTTTACCAAGAATTTCATGATCAAGCAACACAACGGTATCTGCAGCAATGATGATTGCATTATGCACTTGTTGTTCGATAGCAGCCGCTTTTTTGCGCGCTAAAAACTCTGGCACCAATTCACCACTCATTCCTTCAGGGTTGGTTTCATCCACATCAGCAATGATGATATTGAATTCGAGTTCAGCAGCTTCCATCAATTGTTTGCGGCGTGGCGACTGAGAGGCAAGAATAATTTTAGACATGGGCTTCGTAATAATAAATAAGTAGTGAACATCCCCCAGTAACCATTATCCATTTCAACAAACTACTAGCAAAACTGTAGTGCTTAGAGGTTGACTTTTGAGGGAGAATTTTGATAAAATAAAGAATAGGAATAATTACTGCTAATAATAAATAAACACCAAGAATTAGATTCTTGTCGAGCAACAATTTTCCAGTGACAAAAATTATAGTAAGAAGCGCAATAATTGCCAAGACTTCAGTAAATAAAACCGTTTTTTTAAAGCCCCAAATAATGGGCATTGTCACACAGCCTTCAGCTTCATCGCCTTTAAAATCTTCCATGTCTTTTACTGCTTCGCGAATCCATGTGAAGATAAAAGCAAAGAAGGCATAACCCACCAATACCCAAACCGGATTAGGCAGTACTAGTTCATTTTTAAAACAGATAAAAACACCTCTTCGGAAATAGGCGTAGAGTGATGGTTCGTAAAGAATAAGCAGTATAATGTTGAGAGCGGTTAGAAAAGCTACAACCAGATTTCCAATGGCAAATCTTTGTTTGAATTTTGTGGAATAGAACCACAGCAAAGCCGTGCAAAAAACCTGCAATAAAACAAAGCTTAAATGTCCTGCATTCCAAGCAAGTATTGCCCCGATAACGAAGGCAACGATGTTTAAAATACTATGAACAATGATGGCATGATTTCTTGGTATGACTTTGTTGAGTACCATCTTTTCAGGATGATTGATATTGTCAATTTTTACATCAAAATAATCGTTGATAATATAGCCGCCAGCCGCTATTAAAACAGTGGATAACGATAATAACAGGAAATGATTTCCATCTAAAAAAAACGAAACTCCCGTCAAGCTTTTCATTGGTTTGACAATACAAAACCAAGCAAACAATTGTGTGCCAAAAATGATGAGCAGATTCTTCCATCGAATTAAGCGAAGCCAAGCAATCACTAATTCAACTTCCAATAGGCAGGGTCTTCTCGCCATTGAGCCAATAATTCTTTATGTTCAGGAGCTACAATTTTTAGTTCTTCGGCAACTTCCATCAAAGCGGTGTAATTGCTAATTGTGTAAAGTGGAACGCCAGCTTTTGCAAAAGCCTTATCAGCCACAGGAAAACCATAAGTAAACAAAGCACACATGCCCACCACATCAGCTCCTTGTTCTTTAAGGACATCAACCACTTGAAGACTACTTTTGCCAGTAGAAACCAAGTCTTCAATCACTACCACTTTTTGCCCTTTTTCTAACACACCTTCAATTTGATTGCCCATTCCGTGTTCCTTTGGTTTCGAACGAACATAAATGAAAGGCAACTTCAACAAATCGGCAGCCATCACTCCATGAGGAATACCAGCTGTCGCCACACCAGCAATAACGTCAGTATCGGGAAAATGTTCGAGCACCATGTTCGCCAATTCGCTTTTCACAAAATCGCGCACATATGGGAAAGAAAGGACTTTTCGGTTGTCGCAATAAACTGGTGAGTTCCATCCAGATGCCCATACATAAGGCTTTTGCAGGTTGATTTGCAATGCTTTAATTTGCAACAGTTTTTCAGCAAAATATTTTGGTGTGCTCATGTGGCAAACCTACGCTGATAAAGCAGTTTTTCAAAAGCACTGTCATGTTTTTCACACAAAAAATTTATTACAACAACAAACCACTTATCCTCACCAACAATAGACATGCTTATATTGATCAACATCCAATTGCCGAAGGTTATCTTTCGTTTTCAGGGTCATTTAGAAGAAATTTTAGATTAGCATTTGAGCATCTTGGAAAGATTACAGCCCTTGGCGCCATCATTGAAGATGTATCGAAAGTTGCGTTGTTGCATGAATTACATGGCTTGTATCAACCTATTGATGCTGCAGGGGGGGTGGTGATGAATGAAGAAGGCGCTGTGTTAATGATTTTCAGGCGTGGTAAATGGGATTTACCTAAAGGAAAATGCGATGATGGAGAAGAAATAGATACTTGCGCAGTGCGAGAAGTGAGCGAAGAAACCGGCTTACATCAATTGGAACTTACTGAGAAAATTTGCGATACTTACCATGTCTATTCTCAAGGTAGAGAAAGTCTTTTGAAGAAAACGGCTTGGTATCGAATGAAAGGAACCAAAAATGAAAAATTGGTGCCTCAATTGGAAGAAAACATCTTGATGGCAACTTGGATTAGTGAAAAGGATTTGCCTTCCGTTGTTTTAAAAACTTATGAAGCCATCAAGGAAGTGCTTCATGAAGCAGGGTTTTCCTGGTAATAATTTCCTTTACAATTTTCTTCAATATTCATGCATTACGTTTCTGCAGAAAACATAAGTAAAAGTTATGGCATCAAGCCCTTATTTCAAAATATATCCTTCAATCTTTCTGAGGGAAATAAAGTGGCTTTAGTGGCTAAAAATGGTACAGGTAAAAGTACTTTGCTCAAAATTCTTTCGGGCAAAGAAACGGTGGATGAAGGTAAGGTGTGGATTCATAAAGATGTAACTGTAGCGCTGTTTGAGCAAGAACCAAAATTCAACGAAGCACTTACGGTGCTTGACAATATATTTCACTACAATCATCCGGTGATGAATGCTATCAAGCATTATGAAGCGATGAGTGAAGACGGGGATGCTACTGCTTTAGGTGCTGCCATCATCAAAATGGATGAATTGCATGCTTGGGATTTTGATGCTAAAGTGAAACAGATTTTGGGCAAACTCAATATTCATAATCTTGCCCAACCTATTGCTACGCTTTCCGGAGGACAAAGAAAACGTGTGGCATTGGCACAAACCTTGATAGACATTGGCTTCGACCATAAACATGTTTTGCTCATAATGGATGAACCTACCAATCACCTTGATGTAGAAATGGTGGAATGGCTCGAGCATTATCTCAATCAAGAAAAAGTGACGTTATTGTTGGTGACCCACGACCGTTATTTTCTAGATGTTGCTTGTAATGAAATATGGGAATTGGATGGTAGTGAAATGTTTAGTTACAAGGGTGATTATGAAAACTACATAGAGAAGAAAGCTGCCCGAATAGAAAGCACTCAAGCAAGCATTGACAAGGCTAGAAATCTTTACAGAAAAGAACTGGAGTGGATGCGCAAGCAACCAAAAGCGCGAACCACTAAGGCAAGAAGCCGTGAGGATAATTTTTATAAAGTAGAGTCTATTGCAAAACAAAAAATTGTGGACGATAGGGTTTCGTTACAAATGAAAATGAACAGGCTTGGTGGTAAAATTGCAGAATTGAAAAAAGTGTATAAAAGCTATGGTGACAAAGTCATCCTAAAAGGTTTTGATTACACGTTTAAGAAAGGAGAACGCATTGGTGTAGTGGGTAAAAACGGTGCAGGCAAATCCACCTTCCTTGAAATGCTGTTGGGCAATGTTCAAGCCGACAGTGGTAAAATAAACATTGGAGATACCGTCATCTTCGGCAATTTTTCGCAAAAAGGATTGGAGATAAAAGACGATGTACGTGTGATAGAATATGTGAAGAATATTGCCGAAAGTTTTCCATTAATAGGGGGAGGCACGTTGAGTGCAGCACAGTTTCTAGAATTATTTCTTTTCCCTCCCGAACAACAATATACCTACTTAAGTATGTTGAGTGGTGGCGAGAAAAAGCGTTTGCAATTGCTAGCCATTCTTTTCCGAAACCCTAACTTTTTAATTCTTGATGAACCAACAAATGACCTTGATTTGCCAACGCTTGGTGTGCTTGAAAATTTCCTCTGCGAGTTTCAAGGTTGTCTCTTAATCGTTTCCCACGACCGATATTTTATGGATAGGTTGGTGGATCATCTTTTTGTGTTTGAAGGGGATGGAGTAGTGCGCGATTTTCCTGGGAATTATACACATTACCGCATTGAAGAAAAAGCAACGAAAGAAATTCCAAGTGCTAAAATCCAAGCTCCAAATTCAAATATAGTAGCGACTTCTACCGATAATAAAAAACCTAAAAAACTATCTTACAAAGATCAAAGAGAACTGGAACTATTGGAGAAAGAGATGCCTGAGTTAGAGCAAGAAAAAGCTACAATAGCTTATAGGATGACTGCGGCAAACTTGCCTTATGAAGAGTTACAAAAGCTCAGTGCAAGAATGTCTGAAATAACGAACTTGCTAGAAGAAAAAGAAATGCGTTGGTTGGAATTGAGCGAGTTGACAGGGGCTTGATTCAATTACAAGGAATTAATTAAAGCTGGTGTGTTCGACAAGCCAATTGTTAATTTATTGATTCAAGACAATCTCTCAGGGAGGACTCAAAAAACTATTTTCCCTACTTTCGGAAAAAAATAAAATCAATTTATGAAACTCATTGTTCGTGCTCTTATTGTATTGTCTCTTTTAGTTAGTGTTACTATTACTAGTTATGCTCAAAAAGCAGAAGACATCATTCAAAAACACTTGGCTGCGATTGGTGGTGAAGATGCTTGGAAAAAACTAAACACACTCCGTATGGAAGGTGGTATGAAAGCAAATGGTGTAGATGTTAGTGTTGTCATTAATTCAGTAAATATGAAAGGAACTCGCCAAGACATTACCGTTATGGGAATGAGTGGTTATACCATTACTACTGACAAAGAAGGATGGATGTATATGCCATTTGGAGGACAAACAGCTCCAGAAGCAATGACTCCAGATCAAGTCAAACAAGGGAAATACAAACTAGACCTACAGGGAGATTTTGTTGATTATAAATCCAAAGGAACAAAGGTTGAATTTGTTGGGAAAGATGAAGTGGAGGGGACTGAAGTATTCAAATTGAAAGTGACGCATAAAGATAGCACCGAAAAAACTGTATTTATGGATGCTAGCAACTACTACCTCATTCGTGAGGTAGACAAATTTGTAGCAGATGGAAAAGAAATGGAAGTAGCCATTGATTTCAGTAATTTTCAAAAACAACCTAACGGCATTGTTTTCGCCATGACAATGGGAGTGCCGCAGGGGGAAGTGAATTTTACGAAAGTAGAAGTAAATGTGAAAGTGGACGATGCCATTTTCAAGCCATCTAAATAATGGACAGACTCTAAAATATTACGCCCGGTAAGCCGGGCTTTTATGTAAATACAATTTTTACCCAATGAAAAAAATATTTTCCCTCAGCCTTAGTTTCTTGTTTGTCTTCAATAGTCAAGCACAAAAAATCAATTCCTACACCTTTGGACAAATGGAAGCAAGGCACCTTGGTCCAGGAACTATGAGCGGTCGCATCACAGCAATTGATGGTGTGGCTGCAGATAGTAAAACCATTTATGTGGGTACCGCCGGTGGTGGTATTTGGAAGAGCACTAACGCAGGCGCTTCGTGGAAATCTATTTTCGATAAATATTGTCAAAGCATTGGCGCACTTGCAATTGACCAAAAAAATCCGCAGGTTATATATGCAGGAACAGGAGAAAGCAACATGCGCAATTCTGTTTCTATAGGGAATGGTATTTATAAATCAACAGATGGTGGTGATAACTGGACAAAGCTTGGTTTAGATAGTACAGAGCATATTGCTAAAGTGGTGATCAATCCCAAGAACTCAGATGTAGTATTTGCTGCAGTTCCGGGTCCATTGTGGAGTGATAGTAAACATCGTGGTTTATATAAGTCTGTTGACGGTGGTTCAACTTGGGAAAAGGTTTTGTTTGTCAATGAAAAAGCAGGCTGTGCCGATGTAGTGATTGACCCTAAAAACACGGATGTGGTTTATGCTACTACTTGGGAGTTTCGTAGAATGCCTTTTTCATTTAATTCTGGTGGAAAAGGTAGTGGTATTTATAAAAGTAAAGATGGTGGGAGAACATGGAAAGAACTATCAAATGGTTTGCCAGTGAAACCATTTGGACGTGTGGCATTGGCTTTGGCACCAAGTGCGCCTCATCGTTTGTTGGCAATTGTAGAAGCAAAAGAAACAGGTTTATACATTTCGGAAGATGGTGGTGAAAACTGGAAGAAACAGAGTGCAACAATGAATGTGGTGTCCCGTCCATTTTATTTCAGCACTTTGCAATTTGACCCAATTGATTCTAATCGAGTTTATCGTCCGGCGTTTAGTTTTTCTTATTCCAACGATGGGGGTTATTCTTTTAGTGATGCTTCTTACGATGGCGGATGGGTACATAGCGATATGCATGCACTTTGGGTAAATCCGAATTATACCAATCAAATGTATCTTGGCACTGATGGCGGTGTTTATTATAGTTTAGATAGGGGCGCTACTTGGTTCTTTGTGCAAAACCTGCCTGTGGGTCAGTTTTATCATGTGGCAGTTGATCATCAAAATCCGTATCGCATTTATGGTGGATTGCAAGACAATGGGAGTTGGATGGCACCATCTGCAGCACCGGGCGGAGTGGGCAATGCTAATTGGCAAAACATTTATTTCGGTGATGGATTTTGGACACAACCCGACCCAACCGATGCCAACATTGCTTATGCTGAATATCAAGGTGGCAATATGGGGAGAATTGATTTGACTACTTTAAAATCTGTATCAATTCAACCGCAACAAACTGCTAAAGAAGAAAAACTTCGCTGGAATTGGAATACACCAATTGTTACTGGCGTTTTCAACAAAAAGAATTTATACACAGGTGCTCAATATCTTTATCGTTCACAAGACCAAGGAAGAAGTTGGGAGAAAATTTCTGCTGACTTGACCACAAATGATAAGAAAAAACAAAAGCAAGATGAAAGTGGAGGACTTAGCGCCGACAATACTTCTGCCGAAAATCATTGTACCATTTTCACAATTACCGAATCGCCTATCGATGGCAATATGATATGGGTGGGAACGGATGATGGTAATCTTCAGCTTTCTACTGATGCAGGGAAAACTTGGACCAACCTTGCTAAGAATTATATAGCTGCAGGCATTCCTGCACAAACATGGGTGAGCAGTATTGAACCTTCTAACTTTGATAAGAATACGGTGTATGCCACCTTTGACAACCACATGTATGGCGACCACAAACCTTATCTTGGAAAGTCAATGGATTTAGGGAAAACCTGGACGCTATTGGCAAGTGATGAATTCACAGGATTTGCGCATAAAATCAGAGAAGACCTCAAAAATAAAGACCTTCTTTTCTTAGGCACTGAAATGGGTTTGTTTGCAACAGTAGATGGTGGCAATTCTTGGTTTAGAATGAAGAACAATATTCCTGAGTATGCCTTAGTAAGAGACCTTCAAATTCAACCCACAACTAATGATTTAATTATTGCCACACATGGTCGCGGTATTATTGTGGTGGATGATATTACACCTATGCGCGAGCTTTCAACAAGCATTGCAGCTAAAGAGGTTTTCATTTTCCCTGCCAAAGAAATTCCTTTGAATAATGGCAAATTTGGTGCGGGTGGTTTCCCTTCAAATGGTGGTTGGGATGCTGGCAATCCTTCTTCTATGACGCCTATTGAATATTATTTGAAAGACCGCGTGAATTCAGGCGATGCGAAGATTGATATTTATGATGCCGAAGGAAAGTTGGTGCAAACCATGCCTGCCGGAAAAAGAAAAGGCATTAATAAAGTGTATTGGAATTACCGAATGACGCCTCCTAAAACTGCAACAGGTGGAACTAAGCTTGATAATGGAGGATTTGCAGCGCCAATGGTGCTGCCTGGTAATTATACCATGAAACTAAAAGTGGGCGACAAGGAATATTCTTCTACCTTAAAAATGGTGCATGATGCCGAGAATAAAAACTTTAGCGAAGACGACCGCAAAACACAATATAATGCTGCAATGAAACTCTATAAAATGCACGAAGCTTTGGCGGCTTTGACAAACAAAGTGGGCGAAGAACAAACATTGGTGAAAACTGGTGACTCGGTGGTGAAAACTGCTAAAAACAAAAAGCTATTGCAGGAATACAACTCTAAACTCGAAGTACTGCGCAGCACATTATTAGCAACTAAACAGAAATCTATTTTTGCGGATGAAGAAAAGCTTCGTGAAAAGATATCGGATGTGTATAGCAACATTTGCTACAATGAAGCAAGACCCACCGACCTTCAACTAAAACGCATAGAACAATTGCAAACCGAAATAACCAAAGCAGAAGGCACTTACAAAGAGCTATATGATGCTTCATCGGCTAAAGTGAAAGCCATTATTGAAGAAGAAAATAAGCTGGGCAAGAATAGTAATTCAAGATCGAGTAACTGATGAATATTAGATTGAAATAAGTTGGTCATCTTAATACTTATTCCACCACTTCACCTTCAAGGTCGTAGTCGAAGGCTTTGGTGATTTTTACGTTGTAGAATTCGCCTGCTTTCAGTGCTTTCTTAGAGGTTATAATCACTTCATTATCCACTTCTACACTATCAAATTCGGTGCGTGCTAAATAGCGACCTGCTTCTTTTTTATCTACTATTACTTTAAAAACCTTGCCTAATTTATCTTGGTTTTTTTCTAAAGAAATTTCTTGCTGCACTTCCATAATTTCTTGTGCTCTTGCTTCCTTTTCATCAGCAGGCACATCATCAATCAATTCATGTGCAGAAGTGTTTTCTTCGTGGGAATAAGTGAAGATACCCACCCTATCCAATCGCACTTCTTCAAGGAAAGATTTAAGTTCTTCTACATGTTCGCGTTTTTCGCCTGGGAAACCAGCAATCAAAGTACTGCGCAAACAAATGCCGGGCACTTTATCTCTAATGGCAGCTATTAAATCATAAATCTCTTGCTTGTCCATTTGGCGTTTCATAGCCAACAACATGTCATTAGAAATATGTTGCAATGGCATATCGAGGTAGTTGCAAATATTAGGGCGTTCGCGCATTACATCGAGCACATCCAATGGGAATTTAGAAGGATATGCATAATGCAATCTAATCCAATGAAGTCCTTCAACATCAGAGAGATATTTTAGCAAGTCAGCCAATGCGCGTTTCTTATAAATGTCTAGTCCATAGTAAGTCAACTCTTGCGCAATGAGCATGATTTCTTTCACACCCATCGCCACCAATTTCGTGGCTTCACTCACCAATTCTTCAATGGTTTTTGAAACATGTCCGCCACGCATCAAAGGAATAGCGCAAAAGGAGCAAGTTCTATTACAACCTTCAGAAATTTTCAAATATGCGTAATGTTTGGGCGTTGACAACAATCTTTCACCCAATAATTCCTTTTTAAAATCTGCATTGAATTGTTTGAGCATCAAAGGCAATTCCATCGTTCCAAACCAAGCATCCACTTCAGGAATCTCGTTCATTAAATCATTGCGATAGCGCTCGCTAAGGCAACCTGTGACATACACTTTATCCAATTTCCCATCTTGCTTCAATGCCACTTGATCGAGAATGGTATTAACGCTTTCCTCTTTTGCTTTATCAATAAAACCACATGTATTAACTACCACAATATTATAATCGAGCTTGCTGCTTTCATGGCCTACATTGATGCCATTGGCATGAAGTTGTCCGCTCAACACTTCGCTGTCCACCATGTTTTTGGAGCAGCCAAGGGTGATAATGTTAACTTTATTTTTCTTGAGTGTTTTAGATTTCAATGGGAAAGTATTATGAGTTTATTTTTTACGGAAGAATATGCGCATTGGAACGCCATTGAAATTGAATTTTTCTCTGAGTTTATTTTCCAAGAAATTTCTATAAGGTTCTTTTATGGAATCAGGGTGATTGGCAAAAAAAGCAAATGATGGCACCACTACAGGTAGCTGCATGACAAATTTAATCTTCACATTATGTCCACGGGCCATAGGCGGTGCGTAACGTTCTATTTCGGGCAACATAAGGTCGTTTAGTTGAGAAGTGGGTACTTTTCTTTTTCTATTTTCTTCTACTTCTAAACCCTTCTCCATAGCCTGAAAAATTCTTTTCTTGTCTTTAGCAGAGATGAACAAAATGGGAACATCTGAAAAAGGTGCCGTTTTTTCTTTTATCTGCCTTTCATAATCACGAGCGGTGTTAGTTTCTTTCTCCATCATATCCCATTTATTAACGAGTATAACAATGCCCTTTCCTTTTCTTTCAGCCAAACTAAAAATGCTAACATCTTGAGCCGTAACTCCTTTTTCAGCATCAATCAAAATAAAACAAACATCCGCTTCATCCATCGCACGAATGGCACGAATTACTGAATAGAACTCAAGGTCTTCATGCACATTTTTCTTCTTGCGAATTCCTGCAGTGTCAATAAGAATAAACTCTTTTCCAAATTGTTTGTAATGGGTATGAATGGTATCGCGCGTGGTGCCAGGAATATCTGAAACAATGGTTCTTTCCTCACCTACTAGTGCATTCAATAAAGTTGATTTACCAGCATTTGGTTGTCCAATAATTGCAAATTTTGGGATTGGGTTTTCTTCTACTTCTTCTCCAATCAAATCATCAGAAATATGGCTTGTCAATTGATCCAACATCTCACCTGTGCCACTTCCAGAAATAGAAGAAAGGGAAAAGTTTTGTTCAAATCCTAAAGAATAAAACTCATTTGCATCAAGCATTCTGGCTGCATTGTCCACTTTATTCACCACTATCAATACCGGCTTTGGCGAGCGGCGAAGAATATCTGCCATGTCTTGGTCTTGATTGGTAATCCCCGTGGTAACATCCACCACAAACAAAATGAGGTTAGCTTCGTCAACAGCAATTTCAACTTGCTTTTTAATTTCTTTTTCAAATACATCGCTGGAATGTGCCACGAATCCTCCAGTATCAATCACGTTAAAGCTTTTGCCATTCCACTCGGCAATGCCGTATTGTCGGTCACGGGTTACACCGGACACATCATCAACAATGGCTTTCCGTTGCTCTAACAAACGGTTGAACAAGGTTGATTTGCCCACATTTGGGCGCCCCACTATAGCTACGGTAAATCCCGACATTATATATTTGAATTAAGTCGGCAAAAGTAAGGTAATTAAAATAAGCATCTTTCGCACATCAATATCATCTCTCTATCTTGTAAATTATTTTCTTAAGAAACTACTCTTATGTAATTTGCTGCTTCAATTTCAATTTCTTATTCAGACATGAAAAAACTTTACTTTCTCCTTTTTTGTTTTGTATTATTTCAAATCAATTGTAAGGCAACTGTTGGCGATACTACTTTAGTGCAGGCGCACAGTGACATTTGGTTGAACTATTACAACAACTTTGACACTACAGTCAATTTCCCTGATGGTAGCAAATCCTATCGCAAAATTTACATGGTTTTTACTTTGGGTAAATATGTTTGTCCTGGCAATCCGCAGTATTGTGGCGATTGGGATTATACAATTCAAACTTTCTTGATGCCAAAGACGGGCGATACCGTTGAGTTAGGACGTTTGATTTCGCCTTATGCCAATTCAGGAAATGCAAGTACTCCTGCAAGTTGGAAGAAAAGATACATCTATGATGTTACCGATTATTATCCTTTGTTGAAAGATAGCGCTACGGTTCGAATTCTTTACTCAGGTTATAGCGGAGGTTTTACAGCCAATGTTAAATTCATTTTTGTAGAAGGAACCCCTATGAGAAATGTGTTGCGTGTGGACAAAATTTATCGTTCAAGCCATAATTATGGCGACCCTAATAATTCTATCGAAAACCTTACTGTACCTGTTGTTAAAACTGCGCCTGCTGGAACACAAGCTGCTGCTCTTTCTTTTACAGTAACAGGACATGGTGCAGATGATAATGGTTGTTCTGAATTTTGTAGCAAATACTATCAAGTTCTTTTAAACAATGTCCAAATTGCTCAGAAAGATATTTGGCGTGCCAACTGTGGGCTCAATCAATTGTACCCTCAGTCAGGTACTTGGGTTTATGACCGTGGGAATTGGTGTCCGGGTGATAAGGTGGAAACTTTTCATCATGATTTACCTGGTGTTACAAGCAACTCAAACTATATTGTAGATGTTGATTTTGAAAACTACACTAAGACAGGAAGTGGAACGCCTTCTTATACAGTAACTGCCGCAGTATTTTATTATGACACAATGAATAGAGGTCTTGATGCTGATTTACTTGATGTCATTGCTCCCAATAAATTTGAAGGTTACTTTAGGGAAAATGCATTATGCGGACAACCTACAATAAAAGTTAAAAACAATGGCAGCCAAACTATCAATTCTATTACTTTCGGATATGGCTTGTTAAATGATGCAGTGAATACTTTTACCTGGAATGGCACGTTAAATTCGAAGGAGGAAACAGTGATTTCTTTGCCTGAACCTTGGTCTTTAAGAATGGCTTCAGGAGATACTTCTTTGAAATATTTTGATGCAAAAATTTTAATGGTCAATGGACAAAATGATGAAGACCATTCTAATAACACTATTATCGTTCCTTTTAAATCTGCCCCTAAGTGGCCTGTACAAATAGTTGTACGTTTAGCAACAAACCTTGCAACAGTTGGCGCTGTAAGTGAAACAAGTTGGAAAATTCTTGACCTAAATGGAAATGTTGTGGCACAAAGAAATAACCTAGCACCTTCTACTGCATATGAAGATACCGTCACACTTGGTCCAAGTTGTTATAAGTTGGTTGTTGAAGACCTTGGATGTGATGGTTTATATTGGTGGGCAAATACAGCCCAAGGCTCTGGAAGTTTTTCTGTTAGAAGCCTACTTTCATTTGCAACATTCCCACTTGCTGGCTATTTCAGTCGCGATTTTGGCTGTGGTTTCTCGCAGTATTTTACAACTGATTTCCCAACCGATATTCATTCAATCTTCAACGCCAATATGGAAGCAGCAATAGAGGCATCACCAAACCCTGCAAGAAACAATGTTACGATTCAAGTTTCTGGAGTTTCTATTGAAGATGGAATGATAAGTGTTGTCAATGCTTTCGGACAGGTTGTTAAAGAAGAAAAGTGTAATAGCACGAGACAAAACATAAATATTGAAAACCTGCCTTCTGGTGCCTATACCGTTGTTTTCCAAAACAGCAAAGGTAAATTGCAATCAAAGCTTATGATAGTGCGGTAGTTCTAATAAATCATTTTAAGGAAAGGGCTGCAATGGCAGCCTTTTCTTTTTTACTTTTACAAAAGCTTTATGGACAGAATTGAAAAACTAAATAATTTTTTAGCACAAACTCCTAACGATTGTTTTCTCAATCATGCTTTGGCCTTAGAGTACATCAAGCTTGGTAATGAGGAGGAAGCAAAAAAATGTTTTGAAAAGAACCTATTGAATGACGCAAACTACCTTGCCACTTATTATCATCTTGGAAAGCTATTGGAAAGAAATCAGCAGGAAAAGGAAGCCATGAAGCTTTATGAACAAGGAATGGTGGTAGCAAAAAAAGCAGGCGACATGCACAGCTACAGCGAATTGCAAAGTGCTTTTGAAGAAATTGCCTACTGATGAATTTATTGAAAGCATTTCAAAACAATTGGAGACAAAAGGTGTTTGGCAAGAGGCAACAACCCGTTTTGTTGGCATGTAGTAGCGGAAGAGATTCGATGGCTTTGGCTCATTTAATGATGCTTTCAAAAATTGAATTTGCTTTGGCTCATTGCAATTTTCAGTTGAGGGGAAATGAATCTGATGGGGATGAAAAGTTTGTAAAATCCTTTGCAGCAACGCATAATATTCCCATTTTCAATGCTCATTTCAATACCCAAACAATTTCAACTGAAAGCAAAAAAGGTATTCAAGAAACGGCAAGAAATCTTCGTTATGAATGGCTGGAAATGATAAGAAAAGAACATGGTTTTTCGTTCATTGCCACAGCTCATCATGCCAACGACAATGTGGAAACACTGCTTATCAACCTGTTTAAGGGCACCGGTCTTGCTGGCTTGCACGGCATCAAAGAGGTGAATGGAAACATCATTCGACCTATGTTGTTTGCGCCGAGAGCGGATATCAATGATTTTGTTAGCACTCATCAAATTTCTTATCGAGAAGACAGTTCTAACAGCAGCGAAAAATACCTACGCAATGATGTGAGGCTGAACATTATCCCTTCAATAGAAAAGACTTTTCCTAATGCTGTGCTTCAAATGAACGCAAGCATTCAACGTTTTGCGCAAGCAGAAATTTTGTATCAAAAATCAGTAGAAAAACAACTGAGCAAGCTGTTGCAAATGCGTGGCAATGATGTGTATATCCCTCTTCTTAAACTGCTAAAAACCGAAGCCTGCGAAGCGATTTGCTATGAACTCTTCAGCAAATATGGTTTTTCATCTGCACAAATTCCAGCTGTCCTTCAGCTTGCGGAAGCAGAGAGTGGGAAGTGGATGGAAAGTGATGCATTTCGTTTGATTAAAGACCGTGCATTTCTTATCATTACCCAAAAGAAAAAAGAAGAAACGAGCTTTCATCTTATTGAAAATTTTAGCGAGAAGATTGTTACTTCTGAAGGGTCTTTTTCTTTTAAACTAGAAGAAAATAAGGAGCAGATTTCGGAAGAAAAAAATAAAGCATACATCGATGTTAAACGATTGGAACCGCCTCTTATTTTGCGCCGTTGGCGAATAGGCGATTATTTCTATCCTTTAGGTATGAATATGAAGAAGAAAAAACTTGCCAAGTTCTTCGTTGACCAAAAAATGCCTATTCATGAAAAAGAAAAAATATGGGTGTTGGAAAGTAATAAACACATAGTATGGGTGGCGGGTCTTCGGCTAGACGAACGATTTAAAGTGAGGGATTCTTCAATAAACATTCTGACTATTTCTTTTATTTCAGATTCAAATTAATAGAGAGCAACCTCCCCTATTAAAAAAGGGCTGCACAGGGTACAAAAATTTCCCCCGCACCAAATTGCAATTTCCCCCGCACGAAATTATAATTTCCCCCGCAGGAAATTTTGGTTTCCCCCGCAGGAAATTTTTCTCCTCTAAGAAAAGACTTTAAAATTGAGGGTGAAGTAACTGATTTAAAAATGTTAGACCATGATTGGGCTCAAACGCAATAAGAAAAAGAAAGCCATAAATAGCGCCAGCAAAATGCGCATCGTGGTTAATATAATCCCCACCTTTTTTTACCATATAAGCTGAGTAAGCAAGATAACCAACGCCCGCAAGAATTCCCGGAATAGGAATGAACCAGAAACTGATGGTTTGCCAAGGAGCGAAAAATATAAAGGCAAAAAGCACCGCAGCTACACCGCCCGAAGCACCCAAGGAACGATAATAAAGATTGTCTTTCTGTTTCAAATAAGAAGGCAATGAGGAAGCAACAATTGCAGTAAGGTACAGCACCAAAAACATTTCATGACGAATGCCCACCATCATGAACAATTGCTCAACATACTCACCAAAGAAGTAGAGCGTAATCATGTTGAAAATAAGATGCATCATATCGGCATGAATAAACCCTGAAGTAAGCAGTCTATAATACTCCTCCGGTTTGTCCATCATTCTTGGCCAAAGAATTAGTTTTTGAGTAAGGCTATCGTTGTTAAAAGCAGCCAATGAAATCAGCGCAGTAATCACAATAATAATTAGAGTATAGCTCATTCTTAAAGTAGTGAGCGCGAAAATAAGATTTAGGAATGATGATAAGGCGAATTGTTAAGAATGCTAAATGCCCGATAAACTTGTTCGGAAACAATAAGCCGTACTAGTTGGTGTGGAAAAACTAGAGCAGATAAAGACCAAGTATGCTGAGCCCTTTGTTTCACATCATCACTCACACCAAAAGCACCACCAATCAAAATCACAAGAGTCTTCACGCCTGTGTTCATCATTTGCTGCATTTGTGAAGCCCACTGTGGCGAGGTTAACATTTTTCCTTTCTCGTCTAATAAAATCAAGTAATGGTTGGGCTTCAATCTCTTAAGAACCATCTCACCTTCGAGTTGTTTATTTCTATTAACATCCGAGGAAATATCTTTTTTAGAAGCAGTTAAAACAACAAGGGTTACCTCGCAATTAGGTTTTATTTTTTGAAAGAAATAGTTCATTCCTTCTTCAATAAAGGCATCATTTGCTTTGCCCACTGACCAAATTTCTATTTGCATAATAGTTTCAGTATGCAAGTTGACTAAAAACAGATAGGTAAAAAACAATTTGCTAAATTGGATGAGCCTATTATCTTTGCACTCCCAAAAAGGAAATGGCCCCGTAGCTCAATTGAATAGAGCATTTGACTACGGATCAAAAGGTTTCAGGTTTGAATCCTGACGGGGTCACTTAGTAAATAAAAAGCCCTTGATATTCAAGGGCTTTTTATTTCATGTGCATTAATCGTCATCATCTATAATTCCTGCCATTTTGGACTCGTTTTCTTTAGAGAAATAGTAAACGTGAACAAAGGCAATATCCCTTAAGAAATCTATCGTTACAATATCCACACGATGAATAGGCAACCCTGTTCTTTCAACAAGGTCGGCTATCATTAGTTCTCGTTTGTCGGGGTGTATAAGGTCAATGCGTTCATACTTAATTTCCTTCACGTTTTCGTGCGTGAGGTTTACATTGCGGTCGAGCATTAAGATGAGAGAAAGAATGAAAATATTACAACCAATTAGTACAAAATAATGGTCGTCAACAGTAGCTAATGCATTGATAATACCAATCGCTACGCAAACAAAGAAATAGCCCATTTCCTTTACAGGCACCATTACTGTTCGATAACGCATAATAGAAAAAATGGCGAACAATCCAAAAGCAAAACCAACCTTAATCTTAGTAGCACTTAACAGAAAACAGATTAAGAAGTTTAGACTATTAAATAGGAAAAAGGTAAAAAGAAAGTCCTTGTTTTTATGTCTTGGGTAATAAATTACTCTCACTAATAGGAAAACGGCGAGCATGTTGATGATTAATCGAACAAGTAATTCGCTAATATTGAAGCCCATCCCATTGCTATCGAGGAGATTGTCTAATGATTCCATTGTTTTGAATTTTAAAAACTTTTTGCAGTAGTGGTTTGAATGAATTGTATTTTACTTTGTCGTGAGTCGCCATCAATCCATAGGAGTATTTGCTGATGCTTCCAGAAGTTATTTTTTCTTTTTTAAGAAGTTGAACAATAGGGCTTCTATCATTCATTTTGCCTTGTTTCACTTCTATTATTGCTATATCTGAAAGCTTTGCTTCTTCCTGATTGTCATTGCTAAGAAATGAAATGCCAAAGTCAATAGTAGCACGTTCAATTTGTTTTTTATTTACCAATGTTAGGCGGAAAAAGTTGTTGGTAAGTGTAATAATCAGTTTTGGTAAATCTTGTCGTTTATAACGCACTTTAATCGCTTCATATTCTTTTTCTCCAAGTACAGGAAGGAAATCTTCAATAGGACTACGGAATTTATCAGTGCGTGTGCCTTGGTATTTTCTTTTTATTTCGAAGAATGTGTTGTTGGTTTCGATGTATTGACGGCAGCGAACTTTTACGCGGTTTGTCAAACCATTATGATGGTCTTTATAAAATTGGAAATCGGGTGTGTCATAATAAACAGTTTTGTAAGAAAAGATACGGTTGCCATTAATGTCGAGTACATAATAATCAGATAGCAATTGCAGTAGTATCCCCGCAAGTTGAGAATGATGAAGAATGTATTTTCTATCAATCCTATTTTGAAGCGAAACAGCATCCATCTCTTTTAAGGAAATAGGTGTAGCCTCTTTCAATATGCCTTCTATCAGTAGTTTGTCATTCGCCATTAATGAAACAATATTACCTTTTGGTTAAGTTAAAGTAATAGAATTATTGTCTTCTCGCAAAATCGCAACCTACGAATTATTCTTTTGAATGGTCAACTGATATTTTTTGAGAAGTGCCTTCAATGTTTAGATAATAAATTCCAGAAGGTAAATTGTCGGTTTTTATCGTAGCCGTTTCAGTGATTTTTTCAGTAATAATAGTTTGACCTAAAACGTTAGAAATTGTCAATGTTTTCGGGAGATTACCATTTCTTTTCACCGTAAAATAATTATTGCAAGGGTTTGGAAACAAAGAGAATGTACTTTGAATAGGGGTGTTTGTTTCATGAATACTATTTAGTTTGCCTATCCAATAAAATTCATGCTCGGCTCTTTGGGGTGCAAACATTCCGGCGAAATTATTCTCCGCATAAATGTAAAACTGCGCAGTGGTAGAATCCATATTGAACTGCAAGCCATAAATACCATCACCATTTGCACCATCGGCATGATTACCATCATCAAACATTTGAAAACGGCGAAAACGGTCGGTAGTATCGAAACGATAACCAAGGTAAACTCCATTTGTATTTGCATTGGAAATTGAAGCAGTAATAGTTCCCAAAATTCCAGCAATATATTTGTTGATATTGCTAATGGTTGGTGTTGTAGCAGTAAAATCGGAATTAGTTTGAAGATAATTTACTCGAGCACTCATTAACCCTGAAATTCCAGGTACCACATAAGAAGCAACATTCGTGTTGGAATCAATGGCGTTTACAAATTGAGTGTGTGAAAATGTTTTATTTGTATCGTTAACTACAGACAAATCAACAAGTGTTTGTAATTGTTGCGCTAATGTTTTGTAATAATTAGTTACAAACATTTCGTTGACAATAGTACGCACGTGTGCCACATACATTCGCTTATACATTGCATTGTTGAATACTGCTTTAATAAGCGGCCAATCAGCATCGTTGTTGTGCATATTCAATGGGAAGTTTTGCATGTTAGTAACGGTAAGACTCCCCATTCCACCTGATTGATTTCCTGCAAAAGGGAAACCACCAAAGCACATGTTCAAATCCCAAATGATGGGGTTGAAACGATTGGTTTTGTCTTTTATCAAGTAATAATTTTGAACAAAATAGCCAGTGTAACTATCAAGATTGACAAGCACGTTATTAAATGCTAACATCCAAATTACTCGGTCCATATCGATCGCGTTGTCGAGTTGGTTATTGAAATTCGTTACTGTATCGCAAAGTTTCACCAATTCATTCCACCCATAATTGCTTTGCAATTCATAATGAGTTTGATAACTACTGCTGTCGCTGTTGATGAATTTTAAATTAGGGCGTGTAGAAGCAGATGGATTGGAATGACTACATTTTATAAATGCATTTTGATTAGCACTGTAATCATAGAAGTGTTCTTTTAAAAAAGGTTTTGCAATGTTTTCATCATTGCTATAAAGCCCCACATAAGCGCCATTGATATACACTTCAGAAAAATTGGAATGCGGACAATCCATGTAATTCTTGAGTATTGCAAAAGCAAGTGGCTCCCGAATCATAGAAGGGTCGAGGTAGCAATTAGCCAACTTTATGTCAGTGACGCTTTGGTAAGCCTGAGAAATATATTTCTTCAGGTTGATATGCAGCGGATTCTTTTTGCTTGCAGCATTATAAGAACTGTTTCCTTTATACTTTACACCAACACTATCGAACTGAACGCCATTAACTTTCACCCAATCAGCCATAACATACCCTTCAGCACCAGCTTTTGCCGTATCCATTTGATAATCCCAATCAGGAATAGAGAAATAAATCTCCACCTTCTGAATAGTATCCAAATTGTAAAAAGTAGTTTGCGCGTGAGTGATCATTGCAAAGACCAAAGTCAAAGCAATACAGGCAATTTTCCTGAAGTTCATAGAATTATTTAACCAACGTTATTTGTTGATGAGCTGTTTTTTCCGGAGTGATAAAAAGAAGGTGATAAATTCCATTTTCGAAATTAGAAAGGTTTAGCGAATTGACATTCTTTTGATTAATAATTTCTTTGCCCAAATTATCAAACACTTTCACCTCGTAATTATTGCCAAGTTTTGAAGCATCAATAGTTAAAATACCAGTTGTTGGGTTGGGATAAACTACATTAATTTCTTCAGTAATAATATCTCCAATACCAGTTGTAAAAGAAAATGCTGTGGATTCACTTGAAGCACAACCAAAAGAATCAACGGCTTTAACTGTATATGCACCATTTTGCGTTGGCGAATACTTTGAGTTAGTAGCTCCCATAATCACGGCGCCATTCTTGTACCAAATGTATTTTGTGGCATTTCCTGAGGCGAAAAGTGTGTCAGCTGTTTTAGAAATTGTTGGTGCAATAGGAGGAGTTCCACTTATATAACATGCCGAATAGCGAAAAACTTTTGCACCCACTCCTCCTGTTGGTCCACCCGTGATAGTTTGTTGCCAAAGCACTGTTTTGTTCGAATCTACTTCATAAATCAAACCTGAGAGTGCAATTGTTACAAGCATATTGCCATTAGGTAATTGTTGACAACCACCTTCATTACTAGTATAACCTAAACCAACAAGTCTCCAATCGTAAGTCGCAGGAGAATAAGCGCTTCCAGAAAGTGTATAATTATATCCATTCACAGGTGGGTTAACAAGGTCAACACAAGACTTTTGTGAAGGGCTTGTCTGCCCAAGATTATTGAAGCCTACCAAATAACCAGCTTTAGGACATCCTTGTGGCACCCAATGTGCATCATGTACAATGTTCAAAATTTTATTAGCTGAAGTTCCAGCACCATAATTCTGTGGATTACCCCAACGATAAAGTATATCTCCACCTTTTCCAGAATTTCCACCGCTATGTGAAGCGGCTTCTGCTGTTGTTGTACTATGGTCTATTACGAATAGCTCACTCCACATGTGGCTACTAATAACAATTTGGTCGAGTTGAGCATTATAATCTACACCATTCACATGCAGCCAATCTTTAGCTTGCATATTGTTGATGTTCAATAATTCAGGATGTGCGGAAATAGAGGTGACATAATTTGCTTTTGCTGGGTTTGCGTTTTGACACATATGGTCCCAAGCATGCCATTCCCAAACAATATTCCCACTATTAGTACCAACAGGTTGCACTTCAACAATTTTATCTGGCCACATTTCTATTGAAGTGTTATTGGCTCCTGCATCAGCAACCTCTGTCATTGACTTTCGTTCATAAGCAATCAACAAAACATTGCCATTAGGCATTGGTTTGATGTCATGGTGAGTACAATAGTCGTTGGTAGAATAAATGTAATCCCAAACAACATTCCCATTCCAATCTACCTTTTGAACTTCGCCAGTAATTGGTCCTCCTGAAAAATAATTTCCAGTTTTGGTTACCGACCTTAAAAGAAAACCACCAGGCAATAAATAGCAAGAATAGCCAGACTTATAAGCACTTGAAAAATTCCAAGTATGAAAAGTATTAGGGCTGTCCATTGTGTCAATAAGATAGGCTGTAGTGCCGCCTTTTGCTGAATACAATGTATAATCTCCCCATTGTTGGGCTTGTGTTATAGCAAATGATATCATGGAAAGTGCAGATAGCAATAGTTTTTTCATTGATAAAAATTTTGTGACTTTTATTGTGTGTTGTTATTGGAAAATGATTTTTTGTACGAAAGTTGTTTTTTCTTTTTGATTGTAAATTTTCAAGAAATAAAGTCCTGATGGCATCGAATTTCTTTCAAGACGATATTGATACGCATTATAAATAGTGGTAGAAAAAACCGAACGACCCACTACATCATTTAGACTCAGATTGAAATCTGAATTCGAGCTAAAATTGATAACTGTAAAATTATTTACTGGATTTGGTGCTACAGAAATTCCATTTGAGTTAATTGGGTTGATGCCTGTTGGGAAACAAGTAGCACAGGAAGCAAAACAAACTCCTGCAAGTACAGTGTCTTTGTTTACTAAAATAGCTCTACTTCCATTAGTCGCACAAGTAGTAGGAACTGTTTCGGCATCTGTAGAAGAACTGCCATTGAAAAATTTATACTCATAGCTTCCTGAATCTACATAAACAATGTTTTCGTAAACGCTATCTAAGAAGCTGTATAATCTTGCATCATCCAATCCCCAATTCATAAAGGTGCCCGACAAATGAACCCCATTATTACTAAGCGGAAAGCTATTTTTCATATTCACTTTACTGCGCAATAAAAACTTTCCGGTTGGGGCATTTTGTGCATAACGAATTGCACCCACAAAGCTCGTGTCGTCTGAAGTTGAATCCACATAAAGCCAACGATTATCTATAAAACTGTAGCCGACTCTTGATTCTTCAGGAACTATCTCAACTTCATACAACTGATCGCCATTAGCAAACTTGTATTCATACTTATGAAAAGCTGGAATGTCCACTACAATACTATAAATATTGGTTCCTATTTCTTGTGTTAGAGGTGTTAAGGTTGCGTCCCAATCTGCCGTATAACCTGCAGCCATTTGAAAATCGCCAATAACATGGATGCCTGTTGTGTTGACACTGTCGTTTGCCATATCTACTGCAAACTTTACTTTCTTAGCTTCTGCTACATAAGAAATGCAAATTATCAGAAGGAGTGTGTATAGTTTTTTCATTTTAAAAACTTAATTCAGTATTATTTTTCAGTTAAGGTATTGTAAACTGTTTTTTCTGGAAAATTTCAGTAGATGAATAATCGCTTTTGCGAGATAATTCACAAAAAAAAAGGAAAGACAAATGCCTTTCCTCGTTTTTATTACTCGAATTGTTTATTCTAAAACGGAAGATTATCGTTCGTTTCGTTTGTGTTTATGTGCGAAGAAAAGCCCTCTTCATTGCTTGTGTTTTGTGTGGGTAAACCATATTCTGTCCCTTCTTTTTTCTTGTCAAGCATCAATAGATTATCAACAATTATTTCAGTGGCGTGTCTTTTTATTTTTGTGTCTTTTTCTTCCCAAGTTCTACTTCTTAAACGACCTTCAATATATATAAGACTTCCTTTGTGCAGGTATTTATGTGCCATTTCTGCAAGCCCACGCCACACCACAAGCGAATGCCATTCAGTTTGCGACATCACATTGCCTGTTCTGTCTTTATACGATTCAGTTGTAGCTAAAGGAAATTTTACAACGGCGATGTTTCCTTCTAAATATTGCAACTCTGGGTCTTTTCCTAAATTGCCAATTAGCATTACTTTATTGATGCCCTTCATTTTGTTCAATTATTTTTTTGTCAAGAATAATTTTGTCTTAGTCGTCTAAAAGTAATTTTATTTTTTTGAAAAAAGAAACAACTGTTTTTGGGAAGGCATAGTTTTTCAATTCCGAAACAACTACCCACCAACCGTTTTCACTTATTTTCTCTTGCGTTTTTATTTCTGCTAAATAAAACCTTGCAACGATTATTTGGTGTGTCAACCTTTGTTTTGATTGACCAATTTCCACTGGTTTTGATTGTAAATGAAAATTTGAAAAGGCATCTTCATTTAGTTTGTCATCTCCTTCCAACAGAAAAGGTTCGTGAAGGTTTTGCCAAATATCTTTTGCTGTTCTTTTTTGAATGTAAACTTTGTCTTTGCACTTAAAAATATAGTAGTTGAAAAAACGCTCTTTCACTACTATCTTCTTGCTTTTTACGGGCAGCAGTCCAATCATTTCTTGCGCATAAGCAAAACAGTTTTTCTTTAAAAGACATTCATCACACAAAGGGTTTTGAGGCTTACATACCGTTGCTCCCAAATCCATTATTGCTTGGTTGTAAGATGCACTATTTGCTCGGTCTAAAACTTTGTGGGCAAGTTCAAAAAAATATTTTTTCCCTTCAGTAGTATCAAATGGAAGGTCTATGCCAAAAAACCTTGACAAAACTCGGTTCACATTTCCATCTACCACAGCATAGGGTAGTCCATATGCAAAGCTAGCAACGGCTGCTGCCGTATAACTGCCAATGCCTTTCAACTTCAGTAATTCATCGTAGGTATTGGGAAAAACTCCGTTCATGTCATATGCAATGACTCTTGCCGTAGATAGCAAATTTTTACACCGATTATAATAGCCCAATCCTTGCCAAAGTCTAAAAACTTCTTCATCGGTTGCCTGAGCAAGATGCCTAACTGTAGGGTATGCCTCAATAAATCTTAGGTAATAAGGAAGACCTTGTTCTGCCCTTGTTTGCTGCAAAATGATTTCAGAAAGCCATATTTTATAAGGGTCTTTTTCTTGCTTCCATGGCAACGACCTAAAGTTTTCTTGATGGTGCCATTGCATCAATGCCTTTGTGAAAAATGTAGCATGGGTCATTGGTTGCAAGATAATCTCCTGACACTAATTGTGTATCATTACACTAACTGTGTACAGTGTAAAACAATAATGGCGGCTGAATATTGCTAACTCTCTTTTGTCTTTTTGTAGTTCTGTGTATTTGGTTTTACAAAAACACGCAGACACAAAAACACACAAACACCTCATTCCTTCACCACCCTCCCTGCCTTCAAGCGCTCGCCGTTTTTATTAACGATGCTATAAAAGTATAAGCCTGCTGAAAGGTTAGTCGTATTGATTTGCTCTTTGTTTGCCTCGATGGTTTTGGTGAGGATGAGTTTACCGATTACATCATAGAGGTAAAAAGTTTCTTGCTGAGCAAAGTTAGTTTTTATGATAAGGGTTTGTTCAAAAGGATTTGGCGACACACTAAACTCCAGCTTCTTACCCTGCCCCACCTCTGGCACACCCACCACACATGGCGGGTTAGTAGCTCCAAGCTTATAATTTGGCATATTGGGCGGGGTAGTAACATATCCACCAGTATAAGGAGGATGATGTGGAAAGCGTAAACACTTAGGACAAAAATTACAGCCTGCACCTTTTACATCAGGATTATTAATAACCGACATTGCAGGACTAAAACCATTCCAATTACCAATATATAATTTATTATCAGGTCCAGGGTATGCTAAACAGTAATACTGAAAAGCAGCCCAAGTTGTATCTAATCCGCCCACATGGCACCATTGGGTATTGGGGTTTGTGTCTTGTATATCAAACTGCATAATGTTAAATTGCTTCACTATATACAAAAAACGACCATTTGGAGAAAAAGTAACACCACTTATGAAAATATCTAACTCAGTTGAATCAAAAGGATTATTACTCCAAGGATTAGGTACATCAATTACTCTTGGATTGAATAAGTTTCCACTACATCGGTCAAAATTCGCAACAAATACCTTTTGAGCTTTTGTATTTGATGTGGCGTATAGTGTACCATCTTTTGAAAAAGAGGACTGACCAGTATAATCGAATTTGGTAAAATAAGGTTGGGCAAATCTTTGAATATATGGACCATAAATAGTATCTTTTGTAAAGATAAATTTATACACAATATTGCTATCGTATCCTTGTTTTAGCAGCCACCAACTATTCCCATCTCCATGTCGGCAGGCTGTCATTCTTGTTGTACCTAATTCAGCATGTTCCAACAATACCTGCTTTTTACGTACTACTGCTCCTAAACCATTATTGGCACTCATATCAATGGTATGACAGTACATCATATCGAATAATATCCTGCCAGATGAACCATTCCAGTTAGCATTGTATTCTGAATCGCTTACTGTGGGTGTGATAAAATAATATTTAGTGGCTGATACCGGTAATATGATAGATGCTTGTGAATATGGTATTGAGCCATCATATGCTTGATAAATAACTGAAGGTACTAAGGTGTCCCCATTTTGTATTAATTGAGCATTCGCATCAAACAAATCACAACTTGTAGAAGCTAATATCAAGTTGCCATTAACATCGCAAATATCGGAATTACTATTACTAAATAGGAAAGTATTAATGGAATCGTAAAATTGATTTATAAGATTATTACTATTGAATATTGTTTTATAAGAAATAGGGGCACCATTTACCCATACTTTCCCATAATCATTTTGGGAAATAACCCTGCTGCTGTAAAGCAGCAGGGTTATGGTAATTAATAAATACTTTTTCATTTGTTATAAAACTAATGAGTTAAGACTATCTTACCTGTAGCTTTTTGAATACCATTTACAAAAAACCTATAGTAATACACACCTGATGGATTGTTCTTCAAATCAATAGTTTGTGCACCTAAATATGGATTTAAGGTTGCTTCAGTAATTAGTTGACCATAAATATCCACTACTTGGAAGATTCCTTTTTCATTTTCATCGAGCATGTATTTTATCATAAACTTACTGATAGATGGATTGGGCAAAACACTATATTCCACCTTCTTACCCTGCCCCACCTCAGGCACCCCCACCACACAGGGCGGGTTAGTAGCACCTAATTTATAATTAGGCATATTAGGGGGAGTTTTTACCCCACCACCTATCAATGTAGAAGAAAAATGATATTTTGGAAAATGTAAACATTTAGGACAAAAATTGCATCCTATACCCTTTACATCAGGATTATTAATGACTGACATACCGGGACTAAAGCCATTCCAATTACCAATGTATAACTTATCATCTGGACCAAGATAAGACAAACAATACCACTGAAAATTATTCCAAGAAGTATCAATTCCGCCTACAAGACTCCATTGAGTATTGGGATTAGTGTCTTGCAAATCAAACTGCATAATATTACATTGCTTGACTATATACAAAAAACGTCCATTTGGTGAAAAAGATACACCACTAATTGAAATGTCTAATTCAGAAGAATCAAATGGATTATTGCTCCAAGGATTAGGAACATCAATTACCCTTGGATTGAATAAATTACCGGAACAACGGTCAAAATTGGACACAAATGCCTTTTGTGCTTTTGTATTGGATGTAGCATACTGAGTACCATCTTTTGAAAATGCTGCTTGTCCGGTATTCTCAAATTTGGTAAAATAGGGCTGTGTAAATCTTTGAATATAGGGACCATAAATAGTATCTAATGTCAAGATGAATTTATACACAATATTGCTGTCATAACCCTGTTTGAGTAACCACCAACTATTCCCATCTCCATGACGACAGGCAGTCATCCTTGTTTTACCTAATTCTACATGTTCAATCAGCACTTGTTTTTTGCGTACCACAGCACCTAAACCATTGTTGGCGCTCATATCAATGGTATGACAGTACATTAAATCAAATAAGATCCTTCCTGATGAACCATTCCAATTAGCATTATATTCCGAATCGCTTACTGTAGGGGTGATTAAATAATACTTGGATGCTGAAACAGGTAAAATTATTGAAGCCTGAGAAGCAATAATAGAACCGGAATAAGTTTGGTAAATTGTATCTGGGACTAACATATCCCCGTTTTGAATCAAATTGGCTTGAGCATTAAACAAATCAAAACTGGTACAGGCTAGTATTAAATTGCCATTGGCATCGCAGATATTGGAATGACCATTATTAAATTGTAAATTTTTAACAGTGTCGAAATATTGGTTTACAATATTATTTCCATTAAAAGTAGTTTTAAAAGAAATTGGAATTCCATTAACCCATACTTTATCATAGTCATTTTGAGAAATTACCCTGCTGCTATACAGCAGCAGGGTAATAATTATTATCAAATACTTCTTCATTGTTTATTATTAATGAACCAATAACATTTTTCCTGTGCCTTTCAACAATCCATTTATCAAGAATCGATAATAATAAACACCATCAGGACTCGAACTCATATCAATGGTTTGTGCTCCCAATAATGGATTCAAGGTTGCTTCAGTTATTAACCTACCATATACATCTACTACTTGAAATATTCCTTTTTCATTTTGATCAAGTATATACTGAATCATAAACTTACCAAAATGAGGGTTAGGAAAAACAGCAATATTCTTTTCACCCGAAGAAGGCATATAGAGCAAGGATAGGGAATTGTTTTCTTCATCAAACAAACCATGCCCTCCTTTGTAAACGCCAGCAGTATTGCAAATATCCAAGTCGTCATAATTAACGCTTACAAACAAGCCATAAAGCATACGGGCTTTGTAAACCGCTTCGCCGCCAATCCAGGGACATTGCAGCGCAAGTGCTGCAATAGCAATGCTATCTTCAAAGTTCAGAGAATCTACACCATGTTCTACCCATTTCAGGTAGAGGGCATTTATCAGGTGTTCATTGGCAGCATGAAGGTCGCTGTTGCCAATATTGTTATTGGCGTTATGTGCATTGGTTAACCAGTTTTGATAAGCGACAGTATCGTTGGCAAAGCTGGCGTTAATGGATTCCAAGAGTTCATCGGCTTCATAAACCTGGTCAATCATGGAGTTTTGAGTAGCCATAAAAAAGGAATCGAGCACCTGACTATTGTTCATAATAGCTGTGTCATGATAGAGGGCATAATACAACCTTTGTGCAGCAACCCAAGCACCACCTTCCTGAAACTCACTATACAGCACACTATCCTGAGCTATTTGTTCAGCCAAATCAAGATTGGTAATAAACTCTGCACTTGCTACAGGATTAGTACTTTGCAAAATAGGACAGGATGGTGGACAGTTATAGGTGGAATGATTGGAATTTAAACTATTAACTTGATAAGGATAACAGTTGTTTTGACTAATAGATTCTCCTGGCAATAATGTTCCATTTCCAGAAAAAATTGTTTTAAAAGGCTGAGGAACACTGCAAACATCAACTACATAAATTTTTGCTGCTATCCCATTTACTTGAGCATAATTAATGCCCCAAAAAGCATTGTTGTTTTCGTTGCCGGCATCGCCTATACTATTGCCCAAACTGCCAGGGTTGGTGAGGTGGCGCAACAACCAACCATTGACATGTTTGTAGCAGGTATTGGCTTTTACCCTATCAATGCCTGTAGAGCAATCGCCTAAAGCATAAAAACCATACTTAGTTAAGGTAGCACTGTTGCATTGCAAGGTCATGTTTTTACTATCGCTAAAGGCAAAGGCAGCCTGATTGTAAACGGACTGATAAGGAAGTGCTGCATTGCCACCTACACTATTGCAGTATAAGTTACAACCAAAGGCTCGGCTGATATTTATTCCGTTTAATCCAAAAGAAAGGGCATTATTATTAGTCCATCCGCTTAAGTTGTGCGTAAGGGTAATGGTATTGTTGCTAATGTTTATCCCTCTGTTGGCAACGATGATGCCATTACCGGTAGGTGCATTATAAGTTATACCGTTAGACAATATTCTGAAACTATTGTTGGGTAAATTGTTGGGGTTAAAGTTGTACACATAAATGCCATAAGTACCCCCCAAAGGTTGACCATTCATCCAGTCATGGTCATAATTTCTTGAAGAGAGTACGTTATTAAACACATAAGCAGATTGGGTGTTGCCAGAAAAACCAATGCCATAACGGAAAATAGTAAGATTGTTGTTGGTAATTTGGTAGTCGTATTTATCCGTTTGGCTTACATGAATACCCCAAACCACATCCGACAAATTAGCCCTATTTACCGTTACACTCATTCCTGAGGCTGTTATGCCTTTAGTGCAATGATTAAAATTGGCATTGTTGGAAAGTACCGGATAATCAACAGTAAGTTTTAAGTTTCCTGAACTTTTATTTTCACCGAAGATTGCAGTTCCCTCAGGGTCGTTGTAAACAGTAACCGGAAAAGTTCCATTCAAACCAGGCAAGCCATAATTGCCGCCAAGAATATTGGTGAAGTTACAATTATGGATATTGTTCTGACATAAACTAGTTCCAGTTATGGTAAATCCAATATAAATACCTGTTTTTAAATTGCTGAAATTATTTGCGCCACTTGTATTGCTACCAATATCAATGTAACTACAATTATTCAGCTTTATACCATATTTTCCTTTTTGTCCCAAATTGGGTGACATTAAACTGGTACTTGTAAATATATTCTCTCGAATAATAGTACTATTTGTTTGATTGTTCTCAATCCAAATTCCAAGATAATTGTTGATGAAACTTGTTGTAGTTATTGTTAGAGTCGAACCTTGAGCTGTATGTACGCCTTCAATCATATCCATTAATGTACTGTTATCAATTATAATTGAAGAATTTAGAGCCATTGTCTGAATTCCAGTCCACATTTGATTACATAAACTTTTTAAAGTAGATGTTTTAATGTTAAGAGTAAAACCAGGATTTACTTTAATAACTGCATTAGCATCAAACAGAAGATTCGGGCAATTACCAATTAATAGGTTTTTATCGACAGTAAAAGTGCCATTGAAAACTATGGTGGCATTAGTTATTAAAGAAGTAGATGTACTTGGTGCTCCAATCAAAGTCATTAACGCACTAACATTACAGTTATTGCATTGAAGAGCGTTAGCTGTTACTGTAACTTGATTTAGCGAGATAGAAGAAGAAGCTGTCTGGCAACCGCTATTAATTTGTAAGGAATAGGTCGTAGGTGATGTAGGTGAAGCTATAGGATTGGCACAAGTATAACAAGATAGACCAGAATTAGGTGACCATGAATAATTCAATAATTGGTTTGAATTACAAATACTATTTGGCAGGTTTGTAACATTTGGTGTAAGTTGATAACTTCCGCATGGAATAGGTTGTGTAGCTGTTACTGAAACCCCTAAATTAGGAGTGTATTCACTTAAAGAAATATTGTCGATTAGAAAACTACCAGTTCCTTTTGCCTTGAGATACATTACAGAGGATTGTTGACTAGCACAATATTCAAATGTTAAGGTATATTTTTGCCAACTTGAAACAGGGGTAGTATTCGTTGTGGTTCCCACAACAGTTGGAACAATGAAATTGGAAACTGGATTACTACATGCTAAATAATCACCAACTGGTATTTGGTTCTCATTCAAAAATCCTACCTCAAAACTACTATTGTCAATTGCTGAACCATAAAAGTCAAATTCAAGTTTGTATTTTTTACAAGTCTGTAAATCGTTAGTTAATAAAAAGTAGCCACATCGATTATCAAATATCTTTTGAAACCTTTTCTGTCCATTGGGTGAAGGAAAATTGGGAATAGAAGTAAAATTTGTACCAATGAAACCAAATTCTTCATTTAATATTTGTGCCCAATCACACAACGCCCACGAATCTTTGACAAATATTCCACCTCCAGCCGGTTCATAAGAATTAGTATAAAAATCGCGAGGATGAGAATCAGAAAAAATAGCCCCAGAAAACCTACCTTCTTTTAAATATCCTTCTCTAAATGGTCCATTAATTTTAGTTTCTTCAACACCAAGTCTTCTTACCTCAGTTCCTTCTTCAAAACCAGGGTTTAAAACCATGTTTCCATTTGCTTGGAGACTTACATTTGTTCCTTTTTGAACATCTACTGTATAGATAACAAATGGTCCTTTTTCTTTTCCATCCCATAGATTAAAACCAAATTGTGCCCTACCATAGAAATTATGTCTAGGATTATAAATAATAGATGTTCCTCCATTTCCAATTTGAAGTTGATTAGCATTATTACCATTACCATCGCCACAACCTCTAAGGTTTACAATTGTTCCCGGCATTATGGTTACTGGGTCGTTATCCAAATCATAAATTGTAGTTGGCCCAAAAGTAAGTGGTATTGTAAAAGGAACATTATTATTTACAATAGTATAATCAGGTGTCATAAAATCAGCGCCATCATACGCACCCAAGTATGATTTAAAAGCCGAACTTATTACTTGTGTAGCCATTTTAGTACATACAGGAATATTGTTGTTTATCAAATTGTTATTGAGACTTTGGAAAGTTGAAGTTAGATTATACCCAAGAATATTAATGAATGCTCTTAATTCTCCTTTTGTTAAAAATCTTCTTTCAACACCTTTTGAAAGAAAAGGTGCCATAACATAATCTTGTCGTTCACCAGGTGATATGTGATGTCGTAATGCATAACTATTCATTTGGTAATCAAGATGTCCAAGAAATAATCCAGGGTCTTTATAAAAGTAAGAGGAGTTACCGTCATAGCCTGAATAAACAGGATCATTGTTAGGGAATAATTGACCGTTTAACCAATAATTATTTTGAGTTGTTGTGCCTATCGGTAGTCCAGTGATTGGATTAATATAAGTAGTGTTAGTATTTATTGCACCACCAACTATTAATTTATCTAAAATAGTAGTTGGGTATTCTAAATTACCTAAATGAATTGAATTATCTATGGCAGAATACATACCTCCTATCATGCTTGGTTGTGCTTCACCTATTACATTTACAGGTGATACAGGTGTCATATCCAATAAAGAAAACCAACCAAGAACATGACAAATTTCATGGTAAATCACAGAATATAAATCAAATTGACAATTATCAACTGGCCCTGTACCATTATTATAATTAATTGAATCACCAAAACTTGTTCCTTGATTATAATATGTATCAAAGTTTACTTTTAGAAAACTATGAAAATCATATGGTGTAGTATAGATTGAAAAAGGGTCAGTTCCAGATTTAATATAATTATTTACCACACCATAAACTGGTAATAAATTTCCAATCCAAACAGGACCTCCTTCTGCATACCAATCAACAGTATTGGGTGCAGCATTTGTTCCAATAATGTAAGAATTATCAACACAAAGGGTTATAGCTCCATTGGGTACTAAACTAAAGTCAATCATGTTTTGTATATCCCATAATACCTGACAAAGAGTATTTCTTCTTTGCGCCCCTAACGTTAATGTACCCGAAACTATAGTAGGGTCGTTGAATCCACCTACTGGGCTTCCTGGAATTAAATCAGCATAATAAACAGTAAACTTACCACATTGAAAATAAGTGCCAACTGGAAAATCAGTTAAATGCCAAGTAGTATTTACATTTTGTGACGAATTAGGTGTGTTACTACTATCATTACCTTTTAAAGATCTTATGAAATCGGAATTTGTACCACATACCATGTTACATCTTACAATCAATGAATCAGGTATATGGTTAGATGTGTTACTTCCACTTTGCCCTTGCGCAACATTCCATAAAATCAGCATTGCCATCAAGCAATACCTTAGTTTGTTTAAAAATGTTTTTTTCATTTTAGAATTGTATTAGTTCCTACTCTAATCCCTTTTCGGCTTCCGGGTTTTATTTGTTATATACTTGTGTCAGGCTGAGTTATTTCATAAGTTGTGGGTCATTCACAATAAAATGACCCACAACTCCTGTATTTATTTATTAGGCACCTCTTTTTTTTCATGTTGTGGTTTATACAACAAATGGAATTCAAAAAACTGCCCGCATTTATCGAAGTCATCAGGGAATTTATCGCCTATAATATGCACTGCT
>CAINUN010000066.1 GCA_903853805.1 uncultured Bacteroidota bacterium | reverse complement strand
TTTCAGTTTCCTTTTAGATAACGCTATAGCGGAAAAACTCAATTGTTGTCTGTTCTTTTGCATCCATCAAAGTTACAAAATATTATCTAAACTATTGACTGCCAATTTGTTATGACACTTTTACCTCGCAACGGTCTCAGAATTTCAATTCCCCATCGCCCATGTTCTTTAAGCGAAGAAGGTCGTGAGCCATATCCATTTTATGGTGGAAAATATGCTCTACTTTAAAGCCATCAATGCTGTGAGTATAAACGGTTTGAAGATTCTCGCGAATGGTGTCTATATCAAAAAACGGTTCTACCAAATCCATTTGCAAAGGTGTGGCTGCAATGAGTTTGCACATATTCACCCACATTTGAACCATGGCATTATTTACGGCGGTTTTCAATGCACTCGATGCCGTGCTCGTGCCTGTCATTAAACCTTGTTGTGCAACGCGCGCGTCATGCAATGATTGCCAAAAACTGTGAACAGATGTCTTTACTGCAGCCAGCGAAACATTACTGCCAATAGCGTTTTCGAGCTCCAAAAAAGCACTGATGCGCGATTCAATGGCACCGTGAGTAAACGGTCGGCGACCTAATGGAAACAATGCTTCATAGCCCGTTGTTCCTTTGGCAAAAACCGTTTGAATAGGTCCTTCCCACGAATTGAGTTTGGAGGTGGATTGCTTCATCAACGTATTCAAATTCAAGGTTTGCCCTTTCTTGTTTCCGCCCGATGTTTTCCAGGCAGCATACTGCGTTTCTAATTGTTGATGCAGGGCATGATAGGTGGTGTACATCGGACCTTTCACCGGGTCGGCAGCATAAGGGAAAAGTGCATTGTTGTGAAAAGTGCTGATTTTAAGCCCAAGAAAATAATTGTTTTCAGCAGCGTGCATGAATGGATTTTGGAAGAAAATGTATTGTTCCATAAATGTTGTGTTTTATAAAATCAAAAATAAGGAAAACCATAAAAACAAATGCTTTTTTATACCTTTTAAAAAAAAGATTTTCCATCCAAGTGGATTGCCTTCGTTTCTTCCGAGAAATGCTTTCCATCCATTTGGATTGCTTGCGTTTCTTCCGAGGAATGCTTTCCATCCAAGTGGATTGCCTTCGTTTCTTCCACGGAATGCTTCCCATCCATGTGGATTGCTTGCGTTTCTTCCGAGGAATGCTTCCCATCCATGTGGATTGCTTGCGTTCCTTCCGAGGAATGCTTTCCATCCATGTGGATTGTTTGCGTTTCTTCGGCGGAATGCGCTCCATCCATGTGGATGAATAGTTTTTTTTAGAAAAAAGGCAGGCAAAGCATTTGTTTTTAATTATTTGTTTGGAAAGAATACCTTTATTTTTCTAAAAACTAAGGTTATGAGGAAAATAATACTCTTTGTGGCGGTTATGATGGTGGGGAGTTCTTCATTTGCTCAAATGTATTGGCAACTTAATTTTGAAGATACTACAGCCTTACAAAAGGTTTTCATAGACACCATATCTCACCCTAATAATATTTGGCAGATTGGTGCACCCTTGAAAACTATTTTCAACTCAGCTTATTCTGTTCCTAATGTAATTGTTACCAACAAGACCAATCATTATTCTACAAATGATACTTCAAGTTTTATTGTAGAACGAAGAAGAGTATTTATAGGTGGTGCCAATGAGTTATTACTTCTTGATTTTTATTACCAACTGAATACTGATTCACTTACTGACTATGGTACAATTGAAGCATCCATTGATAATGGAATATCTTGGATTAATCTTCTAACTCAGGATTCTACTTACGGACTAATTTGGATAGAACCTAAACCTGTATTATCTAGTAATACCAATGGTTGGAAACATTTTTCAGAGGACATACATAATCTGACCTATACTCTTGGATACTCGGATACACTTCTTTATCGATTTACTTTTATCAGCGATAGTGTTCAAACTAATAAAGAAGGCTGGATGATGGACAATTTCTCATTCAATGATATTTGGGAGGGCATCAACGAAACCCCAACTTCTCCTATCTCCCTCTCTCCCAACCCCACCACAGGCATCATCACTATCACAGGCATCAGTCAGCCTACGGTAGCAGTCTATAATTTGATGGGTCAAAAAGTAGTGTCGGCAGAAGGCAGTAATGAAGTCAATCTTGCTCATCTTCCTGTGGGTATGTATATGGTGCAAGTCTTCAACAAAGACATGGAGTTGGTGAAAAGCGAGAAGATAATCTTAAACCGCTAAGGCGGAGAGTCGTGAAGGCGTAAAGAAACCACTCTTTACAACTTCACGACTTTACAACTTTACAAAAAGACAAAGGACGTTGGCATGTGTCAGCGTCCTTTTTGTATGAATAGCATTACAACTTTAAAGGGAGGAGATTTTCAAAAGAACTTACTCATCGTTTGTGGTTAAACCAAGCTTTTCTTCAATCAAATAATGATTGCGGTCGGCGGCAGACCGAGAGACGAGTTCGGCAATAAAGCCCGTTACAAAAAACAAAGTGCCCAATATCATAGAAGTAAGGGCTATGTAAAAATGAGGTCGGTTAGTTAGGAAAGTTTCGGGGTCAATAATTTTTTGCACCACGAGATAAACAATCATCCCAAACCCAACGAGAAAAGTAAACGTGCCCAAGCTGCCAAAAAAGTGCATGGGTTTTTTCCCAAATCGGCTGATGAATTGTATGGATAACAAATCGAGGAAACCATTGATAAAGCGTTCCCATCCAAACTTAGAAACACCATATTTCCTTGCTTGGTGAACCACCACCTTCTCGCCAATTTTTCGAAAGCCCGCCCACTTTGCCAACACCGGAATGAAGCGGTGCATCTCGCCATATACCTCAATGCTTTTCACCACTTTTTTGCGATAAGCCTTCAGTCCGCAATTCATGTCATGCAGCTTTATGCCCGACACTTTTCGGTTCACAGCATTATACAATTTTGAAGGAAGATTTTTGGTGAAAGTGTTATCGTGGCGCACTTTTTTCCAACCGCTCACAAGGTCAAAACCCTCCGCCATAATCATTCTATAAAGCTCAGGAATTTCGTCGGGGCTGTCTTGCAAGTCAGCATCCATCGTTATCACTACATTGCCTTTCGCTGCTTTAAAACCTTCATTCAAAGCAGCACTCTTACCATAATTTCTTTGAAACTTGATGCCTTTGATGTTTTTATTTTGAGTCGATAAATCATGTACCACTTTCCAACTATCGTCAGTGCTGCCATCATCAATCATAATGACTTCATAGAGATAGCCATGTTCATTACAAACACGTTCAATCCAATCTGCCAATTCAGGCAGCGATTCTTCTTCGTTGAATAAGGGAATGATTATAGAAATATCGGGCTTCATGTTGGTTAAGCCAGGTCTTTAGGCTTGTTCTTTTTAATTATTGCTGCGCAAATAAAAGACAGAATTCCGTATAAAACGATAGAGCCTGCTAAGCCCAACATTTGTTTGCTAATGTTGTTTTTTTCAAGGTTCTGCTTGTCAAACTCATCTGCCATTCTATCGAGCGTTTCTTGAGGCGCACCCCATTTTTCAGCCGAAGAAATAGACGCTTCTTTTATCTTGTCCATCATAGTTGTGTCTATGAAGTGCATGTAGATATAACCGTAAGCATAGTTAATCACCACAGCAATCAAGGCAGTGATGAACACTACACGAAATGCTTCTTTGATGTCCATATAGCCACCCATTTCACTACGTTGTTGTTTTCCGGCTATAATCATCAAAGTGATGCCTGCTGCAAAACTTACAACCGTCATTGAAGTCATCAACAACCAGCTATCTAAAAAGAACTGGTAAGTAAGTGTGTCAAGAATAATTTTTATCACGCCGGTTAATAAACCAAACCTAATGGCAATAGAAGCGCTGTTATTTGTGTTGCTCATTTTATTATTGATTTAAGTGAGTTTGAGAATGATTGAAAATGCCCACAATTCTGCTTTTAAATTCTTTAGTAATAAAAGGATTGTTGCGGGACAGAGATTGCATTTTATTTTCAGTAAAAATAAAAGAATCGTTCAAAGAAAATAAGGTCAGCGAAGCTTTTTCATTTTTGTTGATGGAAACATTTCCCAATCCGAATATCTTTCTCGGCTGAATGGTGAAAGCGTCTATCACTCTTTCCAAACTTACTTCGTTGCCCACAGCATCTATCACTATTTGAAAAGCAATTTCTTGCACATTCATGCCATCGCTAGCATATTCAAATTCCTTAGCCTTAGCATCCCATTCTTGCGGACGATGATGTGAAGCAATACAATCAATGGTGCCGTCCTTTAGTCCTTCTATCAATGCTTTTCTGTCTTGCTCACTTCGTAAAACAGGACTTACTTTATAAACACTGTCATAAGTCAAAAGCGCCTTATCATTCAATGAAAGATGATACGGTGTCACTGAACAAGTAACATTCAATCCTTCTTTCTTTGCATCACGTATCATTTGCAAACCTGCAGCTGTAGAAACGCCCATGATATGCAAACGAGAACCTGTGTAACGAACCAATTCAAGGTCGCGATGAATCATTACTGTTTCTGCAAGAATTGGAATGCCCGCCATACCCAAACGAGTGGATATTTCGCCTTCATGCATCAATCCACCAGCAGCCAAAGAAGCATCCAATGGAATTTGTAATAAAATGCCGTTAAAGGATTTCACATATTCCAATGCTTTCAAAAAAAGGTTAGCATTTTGAACAGGTTTCCAACCATCCGTAAATGCCATAGCTCCATGTTGGCTCATGTCCATCATTTCAGCAAGTGATTTCCCTTCAATATCTTGTGTAATTGCTCCAAGCGGATAAAGCGCAACTATATTCCCCTTTGCCTTTTGTTGCACAAATTCTACTATTGATTTGGTACTAACAACAGGATTGGTATTTGGTGCAAGAAACACGTCGGTGAACCCTCCAGATGCAGCTGCTTTTAAGCCAGATACAATTGTTTCTTTGTGTTCAAAACCAGGTTCACGATAATCGGCAAATACATCTACAAAGCCTGGAGTAACAAAACATCCATTGGCAGCAATCACTTCATCAGCAGCAATATCAAGTTTTAGATCAATGGCTTTAATGAAACCATTTTCAATAAAAATATCAACAACTTTTTCATGAAATTCTGATTGTGTATCTACAATCTTTGCCTGACGAACGATGGAGGACATTATCGGGGAGCAACTGTTTGTTTGCGAAGTCCAGCAGCTAATAAATAGGTTTCAGCAGCTAGCATTATCAAGGCCAAAATAACACAAACTTTCCAAAGCGGAAAAGCAGCAGTAGTTTCAGTAGTCAAATGAGTGGTACCATCCAATTCCATCCAATGAATGTCTTTCCCATTCCAATTCTTTCTGAGCGTCGCCATATCCCACAAATCCAATTGCGACTCTGTATTATCTTGATTTACCGCTATTGCAATAGAATCCTTAGATGAAGAAGTCAAAGTATAAAATCCGGGCTGTTGCACACTTTGCCCCAAAAAAACATCTAAGCCAGAGCCGGAAGGTTTTTGTGAGGGGATTATATCTATACCATTTCCATAAAGATGAAGCATATTGCGCTCATCTGCATTATTCAAAGGAAGATATACAGGAGTTTGTTTACCAGAAGTAACAGCAAACACATCACTGCCTCTTGATTGAGCCGCCATTTGATATAAAAATGGCACAAAGAAATAGCTGCTTTGAAAATTACCCGATGTAATGTCGGCAGCAGTAGTTAGGAAATACAATTTACCACGCGTTGGTGAGTATTGAGCCAACAAAAGGTTGCCGTTTCTAAAACTCAAAATACTTTGTTGATTGGTGGCAAGCCCAGCTTCTAAAACATAATGCCAACTCGATGACGGCAATTGAACATTTTCAGGAATGCGCTCAAAAATATTTTTCACCAAATCACTGCCTTCTTGTAATGCGCTTGCTTGTTGATTTGCAGTATCCACTGCTGTAATTTGCAAATCAGTGATCTTTGAAAGTCCGGAGTTGATGGAATTTATATCTGCCATTTTCCCAGGAAAAACACAAATGCTTTGACCGTTGTTCAATGCATCATTTATTTTTTTTGAAAGCGCCTCATTCATTTGCGTCAAAGCATTCAACACAATTAAATTATAGTCTTTCCATTCGGTAGCAGAGCCAATATTTTCTTGCTTCAACTGAAAACCTTCATAAGATTGAAAGGCAGCTTGTAAGTATGGGTTTGGTTGGGTTTGATTCAAAACTAAAATGGAAAGATTTGAAGAACTTCTTGCCGTAATTCGGAAGCTATCATCAAACTTTACATTGGCATCATTTACCGTTATCAATATTTGTTGCCAACCTGCTTTACTTACTTGGAAACTTAAGGTATCAGAGCTTTCTTTTTTATCATCAAAACGAATAGAAGCAGCACTTTTCACTTGACCATTTATTGAAAGCTGTAAAACCAATGATTCTTTGGGAGCATCTCCTGTTAGTTTAGTATGCACCACCAATTTATTGCTTTGCGCCACTTGTAAATTAGGTGATGTGAGCATGGCTGTATCAATGTAAACATTGCTCATTTCATTGACGCGAATAGGCACACCATAAAAACGAATTCCTTTCATCAAAGCAGCATCTTGCATTTGAGGAAAACTCTGTTGTTGAAAATCGGAATAGTAATACACATCAGCGCCTTCTGCGGCTTCGCTTTGCACCAAACTTTGAACAGTATTCAATATTTTATCTGCAGATTTATTGGTAGCACTGTAATCCATTTCATGCAAGGCAGCAATTGCTTTTTCTGCAGTGATAGGTTGAAAACTAATAGACGGATTATTGCTAAGTAGTAAAAATTTATCGTTAGGATTTGCTTTTTGCAATTGCTTTCTAGCTACCTCTTTTGCCAATTCAAAAACACTTCTTGCCCCTTTCTTCACCGACATGGAGCCGGAATTGTCCACATAAATTACTTGCAAACGATTGCCCGAATTTTTGTTTTCCTTGTTTGGGAAAAATGGTTTTGCAAAAGCCAACACTAATGTCAACAAAAACAAAATACGCAATGCCAACAACCACTTATACCTCACCTCCGATTGCTTTTGCGAACGAAGCTGAATATTCTTTAAAAAACGTGTGTTAGAGAAAAAAACAGTTTTATACCTGCGCAGGTTGAACAGGTGAATCAATATAGGCACGGCAATAGTGAAACCGGCCAATAAAAACAAGGGATAGAGAAAACTCACCGAACAAATATAGCGGTTATGACTTCTAAGTTTAACCTTACATGAAATGTTTGCCGCTAAAACTTTGTCAAAACTTTTGACTCCTTTCAATTCGATTAATAAAGCAATGACTATTTTTGGCTTCATATGCAATCGCTCAAAACATCTAAAGCCAAAGAAGCTATTCTTTCTAAAATTCGAAAAGGATTGAATGACAAAAAACTGCCGATGCCTTTTCCAGAAGTTGAAAAAGACTACAGCGAAATTTATGCTAAATCAGAAATTGATCTCATTGAATTGTTTGCAACAGAATTTATCAAATTAGGTGGCAAGTTTGTTTTTTGTGAAGATGAAACAGAATTGATTCATCAAATTGCTATGATAAAAAATCAGGCTGCTTGGAAAGAGTTATTATGTACTGAAAATAGAATTACTGAGTCTTTTGTAACGAATAGTTATGATTTTGTTTCTCAAGCAAATAATGAAAACGAAACAGCAGATGCTTGCATTACCTTATGTGAAACGCTCGTGGCTAGAACCGGCTCCACATTATTAAGTAGCAAACAACACCTCGGAAGAGTGGCAACTGTTTTTTATCCTGTTCATATCATTGTTGCCTATAGCAATCAGGTAGTGTATGATATAGTTGATGCTATGGATTTTATGCAGAAAAAATATGGCAAAGACCTTCCTTCCATGATTAATTTGAACACAGGCCCGAGTAGAACTGCAGACATTGAAAAAACATTGGTAGTGGGTGTTCATGGTCCGAAAGAAGTTTTCTGCTTCTTAGTGAATCAATAATTCTTTCTAAATAAAAATCATGAAAATATTTCAGGTTTCAGGAAATTATATTGACGTGTTTAATCGTCAAATTTTTCCTGCAAGAATTTCCATTGAAAATGGTATCATAAAGCAAATCGAAAAACTTGATAAAAAACAGGATAATTTTATTTTACCAGGTTTTGTTGATGCACATGTTCATATAGAAAGCTCCATGTTGGTCCCTTCTGAATTTGCTCGTTTGGCTGTAGTGCACGGTACAGTTGCAACAATTTCCGACCCTCATGAAATTGCCAATGTTTGTGGTGTTGAAGGCGTGAATTTCATGATTGAAAACAGCAAACAAACGCCGTTTAAAATATTTTTTGGTGCGCCTTCCTGTGTGCCTGCAACGAATTTTGAAAATGCAGGTGCAACAATCAATTCAGAAGACATAAAAATTTTGCTTCAAAACAAAGACATATGGTATCTCACAGAAATGATGAATTACCCGGGTGTCATTTTTGAAAATAAAGAAGTGATGGCAAAACTTCAAGCCGCTAAAGATTCACGCAAACCAATTGACGGGCATGCACCTGGAGTGAGTGGCGATGATTTGGTGAAATATGCCGCATCAGGCATATCCACAGATCATGAATCTTTTACTTTGAAAGAAGCGAAAGAGAAAATGGCATTAGGAATGAAATGTTTGATTAGAGAAGGAAGTGCTGCTAAGAATTTTGAAGCATTGGAGCAAATGATTTCAATGTTTCCAAATGAGGTTATGTTTTGTAGTGATGATAAACATCCAGATGAATTAGCAATTCATCATATCAATCATTTAGTTAAAAGAGCATTGGCAAAAGGACATGATTTATTCGATGTTTTACAAGTCGCTTGTATCAATCCGGTGCTTCATTACCAAATTCCAGTTGGACTTTTAAGAGTTAACGATCCTGCTGATTTTATTATTATCAATAATCTTGCGGATTTTTCAATAAAGCAAAGTTTTATCAATGGTGAATTACTAGCAGAAGAGGGGAAAAGTTTTTTGAAAAATATTGCATCTATTCATCCTAATCTTTTTCTTGCTAAATCAATTTCTAAAGAAAGCTTGCAAGTCAAAGCAATAGCTCAAGATGTAAATATTAGAGTAATAGAAGCCATTGAAGGGCAACTCATCACTCATGAACAGATAGTAAAAGCCAAAGTTGTAAAGGGCGTTATTATTTCTGATGTAGCGCAAGATGTTTTGAAAATAGTTGTTATTAATCGTTATGACACAACTGCAACCCCCGCTATTGCATTCATCAAAAACTTTGGAATGAAAGCTGGTGCTATTGCCTCAACAGTTGCACATGATTGTCATAACATAATTGCTGTAGGCGTTGATGATGCTTCAATTACTAATGCCATCAACTCAATTATTGAGTCGAAAGGTGGGATATCTGTATCAAAAAACGAAAAAGAATCTCTCATAATGCCCTTACCCATCGGGGGTTTAATGACAGATGAAGATGGTTATGTAGTTGCAGAAAAATATGCTGCCATTGACAAACAAGCAAAGGATCTTGGCTCTACACTTAAAGCACCTTTCATGACCTTATCATTTATGGCATTACTTGTAATTCCTTATATAAAACTCAGTGATAAAGGTTTGTTTGACGGAGGGAAATTTGCTTTTACAGACTTACAAATAAGCTAAACCCATTTCTTAACGACTTGTTACGCGCTTACAAAACCCGTGTTAAGCCCATGAATTGTGTTGCAGGAAGTGAAACCCCGCCGCATCTTTGCATCATCAAACAAACAAAAACAATTCTTAAACAAACAAAAACAACAAACAAAACAAAATGAAAAAAATTATCATCGCTGCAACAGCAATCCTTGGTTTCGCATCAGCTTCTTACGCTCAATCAAATGCTTCAGGAACCGCTTCTCAAACAGTTCAATTGGCTTTGTCAAATGCTCTTGAAATTACGTTCACTGGCAATCGTTCTGCAACTGGTGGTACAGTACCCATCCCGGTCACAACCGTTAACGATTATGCAAATGGGGT
>CAINUN010000065.1 GCA_903853805.1 uncultured Bacteroidota bacterium | reverse complement strand
GGCATCGACAATTCGACTCCGCCATTGCCCGCAGCCTACAAACGTGGATAATGCGCACTTAATGACAAAAAATATCCACAAAAACATCAACGTATTCATTTCATGCTTACATTTACTTGTTCTTTAAAAACCTTAAGCTATAAGAAAAGTTTTACTCCTTTGTTCTTGTTTGTTCTTCTGCTTTGCAGCAATTGCAAGAGATAACAACACGCCCACTCACCAATCATTTGCCAATAAAAAAGCTCCTCTTTCCTTTATGGAAAACAAGGGACAGATAACTGACCAAAACTATCAACCAAGACCTGATATTCAATTTCAATTGAAGGCTGCCAATGGCTTGACCATTTTTGTGGGTGATGGGGCTATTCATTATCAGTTTGCTAAGGCAGATAGAATACCTGAACCAAGAAAACCCGAAGATAGATTTGACCCTAAGAAAATGATGGAGCATGACAGCACCACTTACACTATGTATCGCATGGATGTGGAACTGATGGGTGCCAATAAACACGCCAAAATAATTACAGAAGACAAGCAAGATTATTACGAAAACTATTACACCACCGGCACTGGCGAAAATGGTGCTACGGTGTATGCTTATAGCAAGATAACTTACAAAGACATTTACCCCAATATTGATTGGGTGCTTTATACCAAGAACAATGAACTAAAGCATGAATTTATAGTCAAACAAGGTGGCAACCCTGCCAACATCAAACTAAAATATGGCGGTGCTACTGACTTGCAATTAAACAAAGACGGTAGCCTCGAAGCCACTACACCACAAGGAACAATTACCGAACAAGCCCCTGTTTCTTTCACTCAAAAAGGACAACAAGTAAAGAGTAGTTTTAGCTTGAAAGAAAATGTTTTGAGCTATGAAGTAGGGGTTTATGAAGGCACTTTGGTGATAGACCCGAGTTTGGTGTGGGCGACTTATATTGCTGGTGAGTCACAAGAAAATTTAAATACTATAGATGTCCTAGATACCATGATAATAATTGCAGGTGGAACAATGAGTCTTACAAATATTGCAACAATAGGCGCTTTTCAAACAGTTAATAATGGTAATATGAGTGCTTTTGTAAGTAAATATAGTTCAACTGGTGTTATATCATGGTCAACTTATATTGTTGGTATTGCATCGGGGTTAAATGGAACAGCGGGTTGGTCTGAAATAAATAACATAATAATTGATTCAATTGGTAATATATACTTTATCGGACATACTGGTTGTGATAGTGCTGTGGCAACTTCAGGTGCATACCAAACTATTTATGGAGGGGATTATGATGCGTTTATTGGGAAATTTAGTAATAATGGTAATAGAATTTGGTGTACTTATGTTGGTGGTAATAGTTTTGATAGAGGAAGAAATATTGCTATTGATAAAAATCTTAATATATTATCTACTTTATATTGTAACAGTAGTGGATTAAGTTCAAACGGCGCATTTCAGCCAACATATGGGGGTAGTGGTGATGTGTTAATAATAAAATTAACAAATAATGGCTTATTGAAATGGTCTACTTATTATGGTGGAGGGGGGTTAGAATGGGGTGCATTATGCAAAGTTGATATAGATGATAATTTAATAATTTCAGGGGAGTCTTATGGATCAAATATTCTTTCAACAAATGGTGCTTTCCAAATAAATAATAATGGCGGGTTTAATGGTTATGACGCATTTATTGCAAAATTTGATAGTTTAGGTAATAGAATTTGGGGTACTTATTTTGGTGGAACTGGTGATGAGTATATAAGTGGACTTACGATTTCTAAGTTGGGAAATATTTATATAAGTGGTCGAACTGGCTCTACAACAAACATTGCAACATCAAATACTTTTTTGCAGAGTGGAGGAGGTAGTTATTATGGAGCAAATTCAAGTTTTATAGAGAAATTTAATTCAAATGGTATTAGAGAATGGGGTACTTATTTTCCAGGTCCATCCATTGGTGATGTAAGAATAGACACACTTTCGAATATTTATTTTGTAGGATCTGTAACTAACAATAATAGTAGTATCTCTACTTTTGATAGTTTCCAACCTAATTTTTTTGGTGGTGGTGTTGATTGTTATATACAAAAATTTAATGATAATGGTCAAAGAATATGGGGCAGTTATTATGGTGGTGAAGGTTATGATGAAGCATATAATTTTGACATTGACAATAAGAATAACTTATACATCATTGGCACTACTTCAAGCTTTACTAATATTTCAACAGTAGGTTCTTACCAGCAATTACATTCTCCATTAGATACAATAGATGGTTTTAATAGTGATGGTTTTTTGGCACGAATTAATTTTGGCGTTATTACAAATGCAGGGGCTGATAAGTCAATTTGTTTAGGTGAAAATATTGAAATTGGATTTAATCAAGAAAATGGAAATTTACATACATGGTCTTCAAGCCCTTCGGGATTTGTTTCCACTGCATCTAATCCAGTTGTAAGTCCATCAGTTACAACAACATATTATCTGAAGGACAGTCTTTTAGGTGTAGGCTCAGGCTATGATACAGTAATTGTAACTGTCAATCCACTACCGTTAATAAATGCTGGTACAGATGTTTCAGTTTGTTTTGGTAATAATATTTCCCTTAATGCCACATCAAACGCGAGTAATATTTCGTGGAACAATGGTGTTTTCAATAATCAATCCTTTATTCCTTCAACAAGTGGCAATTATATTGTTACAGCTATAAATAACCAAGGTTGTATTAATTATGATACACTTTCCATAACTATTAATCCTCTCCCTGTTATTTATGCAGGAGCTAATCAAACTGTTTGTTTTGGTAATTCAGCAATTCTTTCAGCAAATGGTGCAAGTTCTTATTCATGGTCTAGTGGGGTAATCAATAATCAAAGTTTCATCCCTACATCTTCAGGTAATTATGTTGTTACAGGAACTGGTGTAAATGGTTGTAGTAAAAAAGATACGGTAATGGTTACAGTAAATCCATTACCAACAGTTAGTGGTGGTGTTAATCAAACAATCTGTTTAGGTTCATCTGTAATTTTATCAGGAAGTGGTGCCAATAGTTATATCTGGAGCAATAGTGTTGTCAATGGTCAGTCCTTTATTCCTAATCAAACAAACACTTATACTGTTACCGGAACAGACTTAAATGGTTGTAGTAATACCGCACAGGTTTTAGTAACCGTCAATCCATTACCCAATGTTTTAGCAGGAAATAATCAAGCTGTTTGTTTTGGTAATCCTGTTACCTTATCAGCAAGCGGCGCAGTCAATTATTCATGGAATAATTCAGTTTTGAATGGGCAATCATTTACACCAACTCAATCAAGCGTTTATACAGTTACTGGTATAGATGGAAACGGTTGTAGCAATACCGCACAAGTAACAGTAACCGTGAATCCTTTGCCATCCAATATTTTCACTCAAGACAGTTTAGTACTTTGTGATAATAATTCAATTGTCAATGCTAATCCTATCTATTCAGTATATGAATGGAATAATGGTATCAATACTTATTCCAATAATATTCAGAGTACAGGGCAGTATTGGTGTACTGTTCAAAACACATTTGGTTGCACCGCTTCCGATAGTGTATTTGTAAAAATTAACCCTTCACCTACTTCAATTTCAAATTGCACTCAACCTGCCATTTGCCCCAACGGTAACACCACACTTACAGCAAGTGGCGGTTTAAGCTATTTGTGGAGCAATGGAGATACAAGTGCTACAACCACTGTAAACCAAGTCGGCAATTATTATGTAATAAACGCTAATGAATATGGTTGTACGGATACTTCAAATGCTATCACCATCACGCAAAAAACATTACCAACACAGGTCAAGATAAAAGCAGCAGGTGCTACTTCAGTTTGTGAACCTGCAACCGTAGCTTTTGTTTTAGATATGCCATTAGGTAGTACCACAGGATTTGGCTATCAATGGTATCTTTCAGGTTCACCTATTGTAGGTGCAACCGATTCTTTTTTCAATGCAAATACAACAGGCAGTTATGCCCTATCGGTTTATGGTGGTGATAATTGTTCTAAATTTTCTTATACCAAACCTGCCACTATCAAGCCTGCACCCAATGCAAGCTTCGCAGCAACATCTGCTACCACTATTTGTTCAGGTGGTTTTGTAACCCTTGTAGCACCTACTATCTCAGGTTGCACTTATACATGGCTGAAAGATGGAGTGTCAGCAGGGGTGGGTAGTACCAAATTGTTTAAAGTAAGTGGCAACTACACAGTCATTGCCAAAATCAATGGTTGTAGCGACACCGCAAGTCCAACAATTCCAATAGTGGTGAATCCATTGCCTATTGCATCGGTAACTGCATTAAATACTACTACCTTCTGCGCAGGCGATAGCTGCACGATAGCAGCAAGCCCAATAGGTGCAGTAAGTTATGAGTGGCATAACGGTAATTTTATTCTCGACACTACTACCACAGAACAATATACCATTGGCATTACTGCTACTATAAAAGTGTTGGTGAAAGATGCGAATGGTTGTATCGGTAAACTATCAACCACCAATGTAAAAACCAAAGCGAATGTTATTCCTTTGGCAAGTATTTCAAGCAGTGGCAGCACAACAATATCATCAATAAGCAGCGTAAAACTCAAAGCAACACCATCAAGTGGTGTTACTTGGCAGTGGTTTAAAGATGGCAATGCAATAAGCAATGCAACTGCTAATTCTTACATCGCCACCACAGGCGGCACTTATACAGTTGCTATTACTAAATTGGGTTGTACAGGCACTTCATCGGGGGTTGTAGTCACACAAACCACCCCTAAAGAAAATGCAGTGACCAACATTGATGGCAGCTTTGAAATGTCAGCCTATCCAAATCCACTGAGTGAGGTGTTGACGGTGACGATTTCAGGTATTGAAACGATTGATGGAATCATACAAGTGATGGACATGAGCGGAAAACTTATTACCTCAAAAGCCTGTCACCCTGAGCCTGTCGAAGGGTCGAGCAACACAGGCTTCGACAAGCTCAGCCTGACAACTGAAAACTGGTCAAGTGGTGTTTATTTTATTCGCTACAAAGACAATAAAGGCAGAACAGGAACGGTGAAAGTGGTGAAGCAATAAAATATTTTTATGAAAATACCTTTCATTCATTTGTTGATTATAATAATGAGGAAACTTAAAACAAGCTTCTTTTTATGTTGTTTATGGTTACCATTTATGACGAAAGCGCAGGAAATGGAAAAAAAGCAAAACCATTTGATTCCGGAGTTTATTTCCTTCAATAATCAAAAAGAAAAAATAGGTTCTGAATCAATTTTTACACAATTAACCACTGTCTATCATCTTCCCAATGAAATAAGCTTTGAATTAATAAATAGTTTGCAAGACGAAAAAGGATTTGTTCACAAACGATACAAACAATTGTTCAACGGAATTCCTGTTGAAGGTTCCATGTTAATAGTACATGAGCGGCAACAACAAGTTCAAAGTGTAAATGGCGATGTATTTACAATTAACGAGCAAAATCAGTTATTAGAGATTGCTGAGGCAAATGCTTTATCAAAAGCATTAAAGACTTTCCCCAATGCAATTTTTAGCTGGCAACTAGATAGTCTTGGTCAATCAACGGATATTAAACCATACAACAGTATTCCTAAAGCAACCATTGTGTATGTGCCTGAAAATGGTGACTTTAATTCCATGTTTTTTAGAAAGGCGTACAAATTTGATATCTATGCTATAAAACCTATAGCGCATGCGTTCGTTTATGTTGATGTAAGTAATGGTAACATTTTGTGGAAACAAGAAAGGCTGAATGATTTTGGTGTGCCTAGTACTGCACAAACACTTTATAGTGGTATTCGACCCATTATCAGTGATTCATTAAATCCTACTACCTTCCGATTAATTGATACTACAAGAGGGGGAGGTATTCATACCTGGAACAATACTAATATTGTTGCAGAATTTTATAATAGTTCAAGTTTTTGGAATGGCAGTACAAGTGTTGCTAAAGCTGTTTTTGATGCACATTGGGGGGCAGAAAAAACATACGATTATTTTAAAAACAACTTAAACAGGTTCAGTTTTGATAATAACAATGCTGAAATCAATGTATATGCACATACAGGATATAACATGGCTAATGCCTATTGGGATGGTTACGGTATTTATGTTGGGGATGGTGATTATGGGTATTATCCATTTACTTGTGTTGATGTTATGGGTCATGAGTTTACTCATGGCGTAACTGATTATACTGCAGCATTAATTTATTCGGGGGAGTCTGGTGCATTAAATGAATCATTTAGTGACATTTTTGGTAGTATGGTAAAGTTATATGCTAAACCGACATCTAATATTTGGAAAGTAACAGAAGAAGCAACAGTGAATGGGTTAGGAATTAGAAGCATGTCTAACCCTAATTTGTTTAATGACCCCGATACTTATGGTGGATTATACTGGAGTTCTGGTGGTGGTGTACATACGAATTCAGGAGTTCAAAATTTTTGGTTTTATGTTTTATCAGATGGAGATACAGGGGTTAATGATTTAAACCATTTTTATAGTGTTCCAGGCATAGGCACAACAGATGCAAGTGCAATTGCTTATAGAACATTGGCATATTATTTAACACCTTCTTCCAATTATTCTAGTGCAAGATTTTACAGCATACAATCAGCTATTGATTTGTTTGGAAATAATTCACCACAAATGAATCAAACACAAGATGCTTGGTATGCAGTAGGCGTTGGCACTTATTATGGACAGGTTGTTTTTTCTGTGAATAAAACAATTTCATGTAGTGTGCCTGCAACTTTTCAATTCACAAACAATTCCCTAAACGTGATGAGTTGTTTATGGAATTTTGGAGATAGTACAACTTCGACCCTCAGTAATCCTGCTCATACTTATACAAGTACCGGTCAGTTTACTGTTAAACTTACTATTACACACCCTAACAATACCATTGATTCTGCTGTTTATGTAAATTTAGTAATGGTTGATACCAACTATGCTTGGTGTGATACTACAATACTACAACCCACAACTAATCAGTTGCATACGGGCTGTAGTGGTGTCATTCTTGATAATGGAGGGTTAACAAGCCCATATAGCCCAAACGCAAATGGTGGGGTATATGTTAGCTTGCCAACATCAGATTATTATGCGATTAGATTTACAGCTTTTGATTTGGAATCGTATGATTCGGTTATTGTAACTAGCGATAATTCACCTAATAGTTACATTATAGGTCAGTTTTCTTATTCACCTAATATCCCTTTCAATGGAAATTATTTTTATACCCCATCTAATCATTTTTACTTAAAACTTAAGTCTGATAATATTATTCAGTATGATGGGTTTGTAGCAAAATATGAATGTAAGCATAATGTAGTGGAAGCTAATTTTTCGGTTAATGATACCTTTAAATGTAATGGAGTATTCAATTTTAATAATACTTCTTATAGCAATGCTCCAAGCCAAAGTAACCTTAGCTATTTTTGGGATTTTGGCGATGGAGATACATCAACTGCTACCAATCCCACACATCATTATAACCAATTAGGAACCTTTACTGTTAAACTTATTGCCTGTAATAGCTGGGGCTGTGATACGTTGATAAAAGTTAATTACTTACAGTATGACACTAATTCTATTTATTGCCACATATATCCTGTGCCAAGTTCAGGTTCTACTTTAGCATTTGGATGTAATGGGATAATCACAGATAATGGAGGGTTAAATGGATTGTATACAAATAATGTTTTTGGAGGAGTTAAAGTATCAACTAACAATGCAGTAAACTTCAAATTAAGGTTTAATCAGTTTTTATTAGATGGTTGTTGTGATACGGTAATTATCTACAATGGGTATACATCTACTTCACCCCTATTAGGTAAGTGGTACTTACCGGGTTTACCTAATAATGGGAATTGGTTATATACTTCCACTAATAAGTTCTTTGTGAAATTTATATCAGGTAGTAGTAATGTAGATAGTGGCTTTGTAATAGAGTATCAATGTGATACTGACCCACCTATAGCAAATTTTACATCATCTGATACCAATACATGTAATGGCTTGGTTCAATTTAACAACCTTTCATCGCCCCTTGCTTCAAGTAGTTATTGGGATTTTGGTGATGGAAGCACTTCTACATTAACCAACCCTCAACATGCCTATTTATTACCTGGTAACTATACGGTAAGCCTTATAGCATGTAACCTAAACGGTTGTGATACACTTACTAAATCTTCATTTATTAATTATACCACCATTAACAATGTTAGTTTATCAGGTCCTTCAAGTTTCTGTTTGGGAGACTCCGTAATTATTTCAGCCAATTCATCTGTAAGTGGACTAACCTATCAATGGAAGGAGAATGGCAATATTATCACTGGTGCAACAAGTAGTCATTATACTGCAGTTAGTTCAGGCACTTATTCCGTAAATGTTACCAATTCCTCTAGTTGTTCCATGAATTCTGCCATTACCAATGTGTTAGTTTATTCTTTTCCACTTGCTAGCATTAACAGTACTGGAAATACAACATTTTGTCAAGGTGATAGCATAGTACTACAAGCCAATACAGGTTCTGGGTTAAGTTATCAATGGCAAAATAATGCTGTTGCTATCAACGGTGAAACCAATAGTGTTTTTGTAGCAACAACATCCGGTTATTATGCAGTTTTAGTTAGCAATATTTACAATTGTGCTACGACATCTAATATTGATACCATTATTGTAAACCCTTTACCTACTGTTTTGCTGTTTCAAGTTAGTACTAATATTTGGTGTGAAGGGGATTCTGTATTTATTGGAACTTTAGCTAGTAATGGTGTTGCTGCTTATCAGTGGAAAAAAAATGGTATAGATATACTTGGTGCAACGTTGGATTTTTACAAAGCTTTCTCAACAGGTTATTATACAGTTATGGTTTCATCATTGGGCTGTTCAGTATTATCAAATAATACTTACGATTCTTTTTTAGCTGCGCCGCCTGTTTTTATAGTGCAATCAGGTAATACACTTTCTGTTACTACTGTCTTTTTCAACTATCAATGGTACCTAAATGGTTCGCCTATTGCAGGTGCTACAAATCAAAATTTTACACCTAATCTTAATGGAAATTATTTTGTAAAGGCATCAACATTGAACAACTGCACAAGTCAGTCCAATACAATATCTTTTGTCCTAGATATATATGATGTAGAGAACTATCAATACTTGACGGTATATCCTAATCCTGTAATAGATATCTTCAGGGTTAACATAAATTTTAAAGGTTTTGCTGCTGAGAGTAGTATAGAAATTATGGATGTATTAGGAAATAGAGTGGGTATTTGGCAGTTAGCAAAAATGTTTAATTCCCAAATTCAAAATTCCATTTTAATTGATTGCAAACATTGGTCAAGTGGTGTTTATTTTATTCGCTACAAAGACAATGAAGGCAGAACAGGAACGGTGAAAGTGGTGAAGGAATAGTTAGTAGTTAGTAGTTAATAGTTATTAGTTGATAGTTGTCGGTTAATAGTTGATGGACATCTAAAAAAAAGCCTCGCAATCGCGGGGCTTTGATTTTAAAATCTAAGTTTGGTGTGAGTACTTTTATGCCTACCACATCTTTTCAATAATTTGGGTTTTTACATCACACTCAGCCTTCTCAATATTTCAGCAACCCGTTTGGCTTTGGTTTCGGGTTGTTTTGCTTGGTTGAGCCAAACAATCATGTTCTTTTTAAAACCCAATTTCTGTTCTTCAAAACGTGCTTTCATTCCGGGTTCTAATTCAAAGCCTTCTTCCAATTCTTCGGGAATAATTATTTCATAAGGCATGGTATTGACCATCAATTCAAAACTCATTTTGTTACCCAAACGAATTCCTGCTTTTTTGCGCATCTCGCCACTGACAATGATGTGGTGTGTGCCATCGCCTAAAGGAATCAATGCTCGTTCGCAAGGAATGTTGTTGTAGGTACCTTTCATGCGCACTATGCCTTTTGTTCCAAATTCTTCTTCAACATCAAAAGGGAAGAGGACATAATACCAAGCCGCTTCGCCCGACTTGCGCATGATAGGCGCTGAGAATTTATAGGTCTTTTCTGCTTTTGCTTTCATGATTTTATAATAGACCTTGACCCTAATTCAATGACTTGGCAATCTTTTATTTGTTTGCCATCTATGCTAAAACGAATAAGCGTACGGGTTTTGTGCCATCCATGTGTGCCTGCTGCACCTGCATTCATGTGTAGGCATTGTAGTTTTTCATCGAAAATGATTTTGAGAATATGGGAATGACCTGTGATGAAAAGTTGGGGTGGATGCTCTGTAATTTCTTTCTTTATTGAAGGTGCATATCTTCCCGGATAACCGCCAATATGAACCATGAAAACGTGTACCCCTTCGCATTGAAATCTTAGTTTTTCAGGAAACTCCATGCGAATGTTGTTGCCATCAATATTGCCATAAACACCTTTAAGTGGTTTGAACTTTTTTAGTTTTTCAATTAGTTCTTCATTGCCAAAATCGCCGCAATGCCACACTTCATCACAATCTTTAAAATGAAGAAACACAGCTTCGTCGAGATAACCATGTGTGTCAGAAATTAAGCCTATTCGGGTCATGAATTAGTAGAGGATATAGCTACTGCCAAAACTAAATTAAATCCACTAACACTAAAAAGCGTACTTTATTTATTAGATGAATCAAGCTCCCTAAAAATTAGTTAAGACATGATGATAGTACAGTAATCTTATACTTATAGTAATGGATTGCCTAAAAATATTTTACCTTCGCGCCAATTTTACAACAACTTTATTTCAAACAATATGGATTTATTTGCCAAATTCGAATCTCGCCTTGGACCAATAGGAGATTACGCAGAAAAAGTACCAGGATATTTTGCATTTCCAAAACTCGAAGGAGAAATAGGAAATCGCATGAAGTTTATGGGTAAAGAAAGAATTGTGTGGAGTTTGAATAACTACCTCGGACTTGCCAATCATCCTGAAGTTCGTAAAGTGGATGCAGAAGCGGCAGCACAATACGGACTTGCATATCCTATGGGCGCTCGTATGATGAGCGGTAATAGCAATCAGCACGAAAAATTGGAAAAAGATCTTGCTGAGTTTGTAGGTAAAGATGATGCCATGTTGTTCAACTACGGCTATCAAGGGATGGTATCTGCTATTGACTGTCTTTGCACTCGTCATGACGTGGTTGTATATGATGCCGAATCTCATGCTTGTATTATAGATGGTTTGCGCATGCATCCGGGTCATCGATATGTTTTTAAGCACAATGATGTAGAAGATTGCGCAAAACAATTGGCTCGTGCAACTGAAATGGTTAAGACAACAAAGGGTGGTATATTGGTCATTACAGAAGGTGTTTTCGGAATGAGTGGAAACCAAGGTAGAGTTGCAGAGATTGCTGCATTGAAGAAAGATTTTGAATTCCGTTTGTTTGTTGATGATGCACACGGATTTGGAACGATGGGTAAAACCGGTGCGGGCATTGGTGAAGAACAAAATTGCGCTGATGGCATTGACCTTTATTTTTCCACGTTTGCAAAAAGTATGGCAAGCATTGGTGGTTTTATAGCAGGAGACAAACAAGTGCTGAAATTCCTTCGTTACAATATGCGTTCTCAGGTGTTTGCAAAATCATTGCCGATGCCAATAGTTGTAGGTAATCAAAAACGTCTTGACCTTTTGAAAAGTCATCCTGAACTCCGCGAAAAATTATGGCACAACGTTCATAAACTTCAAAAAGGTTTGCGTGACAATGGTTTTGATATCGGCACTACCAATACACCCGTTACACCTGTTGTAATGAATGGTGGTATGTATGATGCCGCTCATTTAGTGTTTGACCTTCGCGAGAAATACAATATCTTCTGTTCGGTGGTGGTTTATCCTGTAATTCCTAAAGGGCTTATTATTCTTAGGGTTATTCCTACTGCTGTTCATACAGATGAGGATATTGATGAAACATTAGCTGCATTTTCAGCTATTCGCAGTAAATTGGTCAATAAAGAATATCCGCAAGAATTGCCTGATTTGAAAGCTATGTTGAATTAGGATTTAATAATAAAGTATAGATGGAAAGGCTGTTCGAATTTTGAACAGCCTTTTTTTATAGTTTCAATAGTTTCAACACTCCAGCATTTCCTAAATCATCTTTGTAGTGGACAAAGTAAAAACCTGCACTATAACCTGATAGATTGATTTGGACTTTTGATTCATTCGTTAAGGTTAGGTAAATCGTTTTTCCAAAAATATCCATCAAACTGATAGTGGCTAAAGAAGTTGCTCTTCTTTCAATTTTCAGTGTGAACACATCATTGACAGGATTGGGATTTGCGATGATGGCAAAGTTGCTTTCAACATCAATAAATTCTTCTTGCTTGTTGCCCGATTGCGTGACAACGACTGAAGTTGAAATGCCAGTACATCCAGATTTTGTAACTGCAACTGAATAGCTTCCTGAAGAAGTAGCTAGGTATTGTTTCGCTGTTGCATTTGGAATGATGTTTCCGTTTTTATACCATTGCCAAGTGACACCGCTTGACGGAGATGCATTTAGCTTTACACTACCGTTGATTGCTAAGATGGTAGCACCTACAAGTGTTATGCTTGCAGTAGGTATTGGGTTTACTTTTGTTTTGATACTTGTAGTAGATGCTTTACTCAAACAACCATTAATATCAGTAATGATGACTTTTATTGTTGCTGTTGTTTTTGCATCATACAAGGAGTTAGATGAAACTGAAAGGATATTAGCACCGTTCATCCACTGAAAAATATTACCTGTAGTAGAAGGGGAGGCTATGATAGTACAACTGTCTCCAGTACAAAATGATGCAACCGTGAGTGCTGTAACTGAAGCAATTGGTAAGGGATTGACAACAACGGTAATTAGGTTATCGCCTGTATCGGCACAACCATTCCATTTGGCAATAACGGTATAATTCCCACCAAGTTTGAAGTTTTTTGAAATGCCACTTCCGGCGCTTACACCATCTTTAAGCCAAGTGTACGTATATCCTGAAATGGCAGGAGCATTCAATGTGACTATTCCTCCAGCACAAATATTTGTTGAGCCAGATGCGGCAAAAGTAGCAACAGGTAGTGGCTTAATCGTAGCGGTTTTGCTTGGACTTGTTTTATTGCAATTTGCGCCACCAGAAATTGTTATAGCATATGAACCCGATGATGAGGCATTGAATACAGAATCTGTAGCCCCAATAATTGCAGTACCATTTTGATTCCATTGATAAGCAAAACCAGTAGTACTTCCAAAAGCTAAGTCAATAACAAAATTGACTTTGTTAGGCTCACAAATAATATTGGATCCGTTGTTTTTTATTTTAACAAGAGAAGGAAGGGACTTTATACCAACACTGACTATTGAAGAGGTGTCTATACATCCAAATGAAGTCGTTCCAATAACAAAATAGTTCCCCACTTGGTTTGTTGTAATTGAATTGGTGGATTCGCCAGTATTCCATGAATAACTGTCCGCGCCAGAAGCTGTCAATGTTGTTGCACCTCCTGTGCATATTGAATGATTGCCACCAACAATACTCACAGCAGGAATAGGCATGACATGTACCAATACTGAATCGGCATTAATACAACCATTTGTACCAGAACCTGAAACATAAAATGTCGTAGTTATAGGTGGTGTAAACAATACACTATTCATAATTCCATTACTCCATTGATAATTGCTGCCACCTGTTGCATTTAATAAAACTGAAGAACCGTTACAAATAAACACGTCAGCTCCAGCATCTATATTGGGTAAGGTTTGAACATTGGCGTAAATGCTATCAATAACAATACAAGCACCAGAACTTGCCGTACAATAAACCATTCCTGAACTAAATGTTGAAGCGGTAGCAAATACACTATTATCACCCCATAGGTAATTACTAAATCCACTTGCAGCATTCATGTTCACTTGTCCACAAGCTGTAAGAGAATCTACTTGGAAGAGTGGAATATTAATTTGTGGGGTTACTGTTATTTCATTGGAGAATCCACTTGTGCCTATGTTGCTACAAGTTATTTTTAGATGGAAGTTTGTTGCAGAAGAAATGCCAACAGCATAAGTATAGTTCAAGGTTGTTGCTCCTGAAATGTCGCTCCATGTAGAAGCATTTAATGGTTTCATAGCCCATTGATAACTTAATCCTGTTGCCGCATTGTAATTTGTAGTTAGTAAATCAAAACTAGTGTTTGGGCAAATTAGGGTAGGTGCCATGATAGTTGAAATCAGCTGATTAGCTGAACAAGGGGTAGGTGCTAATATGCTCAATAAATAATCTTCAGTTTCACCAAAGTCATAGCCAACACAAGCATCGTTGGCGTTAAATGTTGCACCAGATTTACACCTGATTCTCATTTTTATATTTCCAGCATTAGCAGTTAGAGGCACCAATATATTCTGACTAATCATTGTAGGATTTGAAACGGTCCCCAAATCATAATACTCAGTGGTTTCGAACTGACCATTTTGATTCCAATCAAACCAAGCAACAACAAATTCATTTCCACCATTCGCAATTGTAACACTCAAATTGTAGTTGGTATTTTTGATGAGTTGAATGGGTTGAATACTATTACTATAATCGCTGAAGCCATTGTTATTACTCATCCCAGAAGTGTTAGTAACACCTGCAAGATTTACATTAGTTATATAATCACCTAAGGTTGGATTGGTATTCCCAGGCAAGCAATAACATTGAATTATAGAATTGAGAACAACACTACTCGTGTTTGAGTTGCTATTGTTTTCACTAAAATTACAAGTGGAAACTAACCTAAAAGAAGTGCTTGTGTTGATACCATTGCTTAGGGTATAAATTGGATCGGTTGCACCAGAAATGTTTGTCCAATTATTGGTTCCTGATGCTGTTGATTGCCATTGAAAACTAATACCTGAATTGTTGGCATAATTTGTTGCGTTTAAATTGAAATTATTACCAGAACAAATTGATGAAGGAGCAATGATAGATGCAGCAATTGGGGTTCCAGAACAAGCGGTAATTGTAGAAAGGTTAATAAGGTAATCTTCTGTTTCTCCCCAAGAATAATTACCACATGCATCTACGTTTGCATTTTCTGATGTCACAATTCTTAATCCTGTAATGCCTGAGGAAATAGTGGAAGGAATAGAAATGACACCACTCAAATTTCTTTGAAGATTAGGTAATGTTGATGCTGCAAATGTTGATGTATAAACATTTTCACCGGAATCTATAAAACTGCCATTTTGATTGAAATCAATATATACTGCTGTGATATTAGGATAGGAGACACTGCCACAAGTGCCAACAGTAATTGAAAAAGGAACACTCCCTCCAATTGGAATTGCAGGGGGCGTCAAGTACTTATAGTTGTTGTATTCGCCCGAAATGCTTCCATTACCTATCGAAAGAGTATTGCAAATAGAAGTGTTGTTTAATGCTCCAAAACTGAATTGATATATGTCTTCATCGGAAATTGATGTGGCAGAAGATTGACAATAGCAGTTGTAAAAAACAGTCAGCCCAACAGAAATTACATTGGATAAACTCATGTCTTCGTTTGGATAGCAGACCGTTTTAAAACGAAAATCTGTTGCTTCACTAATTCCATTTTGAAGAACATAAATTGGTGTCGTAGCTCCTGTGATTACCGACCATTGGTTCATGCCAGTTGATGATACTTCCCATTGATAAGTGATGCCTGCACCAGAACTGAAACCAGTTGCCGTTAATGTAAGATTGGAATTGGCACAAATAGTTGTTGGTGCATTAGCTATACTACTATTGGGGACACCATTACAAGGCTGTGCTTGATTGATTGTCAATACATAGTCTTCAATTTCAACCCCTAACCCATTAGTGCATGCATCGCTTGAAGAGAGTGGGGTAGTACTACTTCTAATTCTCATGCCTATTGTTCCTACAAATGCATTAGAAGGAACTACAAAAGTGGAAGTAGAAACAATACCATTACTACTAAGGTTTATAAACTCACTATTTTCATAAAATCCATTGCCATTGAAATCTATCCATGCACTTGAAACATAATTACTGTTGGTATGGTTTATTTGTAGGAGGTATTGAACACCTTGTGTTAACTGTGTTGTTGTGTTTGTTAGGGTAGGAAAAAAAATTGAATAGCCAGAACTTATTGAATTAATAGTATTGTTTAAGGTGGTTCCAAGAATGGAGACATGTGAGATACTGTTCACAGCTACATTGACAGAGGGCAAACAATAACAGAGATAATATGGTTTTAGGGAAACAGAAACAACATTGGAAATAGCACTAAGATTACTATTGCTGCAAGTAACATTCAGCCTAAAATTTGTAGGTTTATTTATGCCATTAGTTACAGTAAGACTTGGTGTGGTTGCACCACTTATTGCCGTCCAAATATTACTAACCGTATCTAAAGACTCCCATTGAAAAACCAAATTTGATGCAATTGAATAGCCAGTTGTATTTAAGTTGAAACTATTACCATCACATACATTTGTAGGTGCTGAAATTATTCCAGCATCTGGAGTGCCATTGCAAGGCGGGGCTTGTAAAATATTGATGGTATAATCTTCCGTTTCACCCCAATTATAATAGCCACAAGGTAGCACATTGTTTCCCGAAGAAGTTTCAACAGTCACTATTCTTAATCTCGTATTCCCTATGATTGCATTTAATGGAATAGTTGCTGTTCCATTTTCGATGTGTGGTCCATTTTGTGATGAAGAGGAAGAATACACTTCTTCATTGTAGTCATTAAAGTCTCCATCTTGATTGAAGTCAATAAAAACTTTAGTCCAGTTATTGAAATTGCCTCCACAAGTTCCAATTTGAATACTTAACGGAACTTGTACACCCTGTAATACATTTGGAGGTGTTAGACTTGAATAATTGCTATATTGATTTTGTAAAGAACCTATACCTGAAACAATATAATTACAAGTAGAGCTATTGTTCAAGCTGCCAAAGTTGAAACCGATAATTTCATCATCGTTTGCAGAGCTTGCCCCAGAGGTACAATAACAATTGCTAGATGGATTCAAAGAAATAGAAAATACAGGTGTAGTATCGGCGAGCAAACTATTTTGACAAGTAACTACTAATTTATAATCAGTAGCAGTGTTAATACCGTTCGAATTAAAAGAGGTTGTTGTAGCTCCAGCTATAGCTGTCCAATTGTTAGAGCCTGATGGCGCACTGATCCATTCGTAACTTAATCCTGAAGCAACTGTAGCATTTGAAAGTGATAGTCCAAAACTTGTATTCTGACAAACAGAACTAACTCCAATGATACTTCCTGCAGTTGGGTTTCCAATGCAATTGGGAACAGGAGTATATTGTATAATCAGCTCCGGTTTTTGATTGTTACTAGCAGCATTGTATCCATAAATTTCATAAAGATTTGAGGAGCCTCTTACAAAACTAAGTACCACTTTCCCACCAATATTGTTTGAGATAAAACCGATGCCATTTGCATTCAATGTCTTGTTTTGAGTTGCATTAATTGACCAAGAAGAAGCATTGAAATTGATGTTTGAATTTGCATTGAGCAGATTGTAAAGACTAAACCCATTAAGAAGCGAGGGGTCATCGTTTACATTCCAACTATAGCCACCGATATAATTGATTGCAGATGAGCTAATAGAATTTGTTGTGGTTGTAAAGTTGATACTTGCTGCATTGATTGTAGCACCTGATGGAATTGTTGATAAATCAAAAACAGCCCAACCTCTATTATTGTTATTACTTAATGAGGTTAATAAACCATCAGTTTTTGCTCCTGTTGCATTCACAGAACCTGTTTGATAGCTCCCACTAATTCCTGTAATAGGAATGTTGACGGTTGTTTGTGCTTTCAATTGAACACTCATCAAAATGAGGAGTATTAAAACACGAATGGATTGGCGGATAAATACTGTCATAAGTGCACACTAATCTTCAACAATTGCTATTTGATAAAAATGAATTGAGGGTTTTTCTTTTTATAAAAATAATGAATTGTATTGACACCTTTATTAAGCCATGAATTTGCTTCAGAGTTTTGATTATTTTTAGCCCATGACTGCTACCGTAAATTATTCTGGCGAACTAAGAACAAGTTGTGTTCATCTTTCTTCGGGCAATACCATTATCACCGATGCACCTATTGATAATCATGGCAAAGGCGAAGCCTTTTCTCCTACTGATATGGCAGCTACAAGTCTTGCTGCGTGCATGCTTACGGTGATGGGCATTAAAGCTGCTCAAATGCCTATAGATATAGATGGCACTCGTGCAGAAGTTACTAAAATTATGGTTGTAGAACCTCGAAGAATTGGGGAGATTATTGTTAAGGTATTTATGCCTGCGAATAATTTTTCTGACAAAGACAAAGCAATTATGGAACATACCGCACATACTTGCCCTGTTTTCTATTCCTTACATCCCGACCTTAGGAAAACCATTGAGTTTATTTGGTAACAGATACTTTTAAATTCTTTTTCAGAAAAACTCAATTTCAATGGCTTTGTTTTCAATTCAATACATTGAGACCGTTGCGAGGTAAAAGTGTCATAACAAATTGGCAGTCAATAGTTTAGATAATATTTTGTAACTTTGATGGATGCAAAAGAACAGACAACAATTGAGTTTTTCCGCTATAGCG
>CAINUN010000064.1 GCA_903853805.1 uncultured Bacteroidota bacterium | reverse complement strand
TTCCAAACAAATAATAATTGTTCTATGCTTCCGTCATCACCATAAAGAAACAATTGCTTGTAGCAAACCATAAACATCAATTACACAAGTTCATCCTATCCCCTAAGAAAAAAATATCGGTAGTAAAACCTTCTAAAAACCTACTCATTTCCGTAGGAACGACATGTTGTTCCTCTTTTTTTAAAATTAATTCCCAATTTTGTAAACATAATCCCTAGTTATTGAAAAATAACTTGTAGTTCTTTTAATTTCATTGCAAGCTGTTTTAAATTATTCTGTGGTTTTCACGCAATGATTGTAAGTTCTTTCAACTGCATTGGAGGTTTTCAAAACTGCATTGTGAGTTATTTCGCTTGCAACCCGTAATCTAGAACCTGCATTGTGATTTTATTCGCCTGCAACCCGTAGTCTTAAACCTGCAATGCGAGTTATTTTAACTGCAACCCGTAATATAGAACCTGCAATGGGTATTCTTGTAACTGCAACCCGTTGTCTCGCAACTGCATTGTATATTTTTCCTACTTTTGCCAAAGCAATAAAACAAACAGTATGCTTTCTCTCAACATCTCCGGCGTTCTTGCCGCCAAAGGCATCGAATCACCGCACTATTTCCTTATGAAACTCGGCATCAGCCGCCATACAGCCCACCTCATCTTGCACAATCAGCACTCCTCTGTGCAGTTGGTTCACCTCTCCAAAATTTGTCATGCCCTTCAGTGTGCCCCGTCCGACCTTTTCATTTGGAACGACGACAAAGACCTTCCAATCACCGATACCCACCCACTTTCAAAACTCCGAAAAAAAGACACGCCACCCCTCGCTGGTCGCATCCGCAATCTCAGCCTCGACCAAGTCTCTATACTCAATAATTTTCTCGACGATTTAGAAAAGAAATAAAAACTAAACAGCCTAAAACCTTCCAGGTTTTAGAAACCTGGAAGGTTTTATAGATAAAGAAAAGCCGCCTTGAAAGAAGCGGTTTTTTATTAAGCATCATTGCCCCACTAACACCGGAACCGTTTTCCCTTTTCCGGTATTAAAAGGAACATGCAGCAACTCGGCAATTATTGAGGGCACATCAACCAACCCGCAGGGCTTATTTATTTCTTGATTGTGCGCTACATCAGGGCCAATAATCATCAACTCCACATGACGGCAGCCTTCGCAGCCATCTCCATGACTTATAAAACCATCTGCAATGCCATTCAAATGTCGCCCATGGTCGTTGGTAATAATCATGGTGGTAACGCCTTGGTAATTTGTATCTGCTTGTAAAAAACTCCAAAGCGCACTCACTAACGAATCTGTATTTCTGATGGCAGCTAAATAGGCATCCCAATCGCCTTGATGTGCTGTAAAATCAGGGTCTCGAAAATGAACTAAACTAAGATTGGGTTGTTCTGTTTTTAAGATTTCAGTAGCTCTTCTATAGGTTATACTGTCTTCTCGATAACCACTTCCTAGTCCGCTAATGCCACAATCGGTAAGCGGAAGGTATTTTCCTTTCCATTGGTCGTTCAAGCAATTTGCAAGTGCTTCAATTTTATCTTTTGAAGAAATAATCCAAGTCTTATTTTCAGGAATATTGGCAGCCCAACGATAGTATTGAAAAATATTGGGCATCAAAGGGGTCTCTTTTCCAGTATTGTCAAGCCCTTGATAATTGCCGGTGAGCATTGCCGTATGACCTGCAGTAGTGTAAGTATATCCGTTGTTGTAACAGGCAGTCAATAATATTCCTTGTGGTAAAAGCACCTTGCTTCTGTAAGGAATAAATTGCCCTAATGAATCGCCCCAAGTTTCGCTCCATCTTGCGCCATCAATAGATACCAAAACAACTTTTCTTGTTTTATAAATAGCCGTAATTGGTTTTTTATAACAACTATTCAACAACAAAAAAACAAGTAAACAGCTCATTGTATGTTTCATAAAAGCAAGGTATCAATCTTAGTCAATTAATTGGGGTCAACGTCTATGTTTATTTGCAAGTTGCTCAACCCTCGTTGTGATGTAATGATTTGTTTCTGATCAAGAATTTGTGCTTTAACTTCGTTTATCAGTTTCATATCGCGTGGGCATTTCACCCATACTTCGTGAATATAAAGATTGCGCACCCTACTCACCAACGCAGGAATTGGTCCTTGAATGGTAATGCCATGAACGAGTTGTAAGGAGGCTGCCATTTTGCCTGCTGCTTCCATGGCTTTGGCTTCATCGCGGTGTTTGCAACTGATTTTGATGAGGCGGATAAAAGGCGGATAGGCAAAGTTGTTTCTAAAATGGATTTCATGACGGTAATAGTTGGCTACATCGTGGTTCTTCACCCATTGTAAAACCTGATGTTCAAGGTTATAAGTTTGAATAAGCACCCTTCCTGCACCATCAGTTCTTCCTGCTCGTCCGCTCACTTGTTCCATCAATTGAAAAGCACGTTCATTCACTCTATAATCGGGGTAACTCAGCAAGCTATCAGCACTAAGAATACCAACCAGCGACACATTAGCAAAGTCAAGTCCTTTCACCACCATTTGTGTGCCCACAAGCACATCTATTTCGTGTTTTTCAAGCCGTTCTAAAAGAATGTTCATGCTTTTTTTACCGCGCATACTATCTACATCCATCCTGGCCACGCGCGCATTGGGAAAAACTTGTTTCACTTCCTCTTCAATGCGCTCGGTTCCAAAACTTTTGCTTTGAAGTCGATTGCTACCACAATTCATGCAACTATGAATGGGCAATGTTTTGAGTCCGCAATAATGACAATGAAGTTTATCGGAGTGTTTGTGATAAGTGAGCGATACCGCACAGTTCTTGCATTGAGGGACCCATCCACATACCGTGCAAATTTGAAAAGGGGCATACCCTCTTCGGTTTTGAAACAAAATGATTTGCTTTCGTTTTTCAAGCGCTTCCTTCATGGCTTGCATGAGTTCGGGTGTGAGCAACTTTATGTTCTGCACGCGAACCTGTTCTAATGATTTAGCGTTGATGATTTCAATTGTGGGCAGCTTAACGCCAAGGTATCTTTCTTGCAGTTGAACCAAAGTATATTTTCCCTGTTTTGCATTATAAAGGCTTTCCACAGAAGGTGTTGCCGAACCTAAAATCACGGGTGCATCATGCAAGGAAGCAAGGTAAATTGCAGCATCTCGCGCCTGAAACCTTGGTGCAGGGTCTTGTTGTTTGAAAGAAGCATCGTGCTCTTCATCCACTACGATTAATCCTAAATGTTGAAAAGGCAACCAAAGCGCAGAGCGTGGACCGACAATTATTTTGTATTTGCCCTTGTTTACTTTCTCCCAAATTTCTACCCGCTCGTTATTGCTAAAACGAGAATGATAAACGCCCAACTCTTCGCCGAAATAAGCATAAAGACGACTCACTAGTTGGGTAGTCAAACCAATTTCGGGCAAGAGCAATAATGCTTGTTTTCCTTGTGCAAGACAGGCTTTTATTTGATGAATATAAAGCAAGGTCTTGCCGCTTCCGGTGACGCCTTCAAGCAAGACTACTTTTTTGTCTTTTAACTCATGGTCTATTGCTTCACAGGCTTTCTGCTGTGCTTGCGTAAAACTAATTTCTTTGATAGGCTCAATGCCTTCATACACCAATCGGTCGGTTTCTTTTTCTTCAACAATAAAAATGCCTTTGTCGGCTAATGATTTGAGCTGTTGCGCATTCCCTCCCGAACGGTCTAATAACGCTGTTTGTTGAACGAATTTATTTTTCAATGAAAGCTCAATAAAAGCCATGAGCAATTCCAATTGTTTGGGTGCCCTTTTCAGTTCATCAAACAAATGGCTTAACGCTGCTTCATTGTTTTTGTAAACAGAGGAAAAGGAAACAAACTTTTCTTTCTTAGGCTTGTAGGTAAGTTCCAAAGATTCGTCAATTAGCACCACATCCTTTTCAAGCAATTCCTGCAACACCTTGCTCAAATTGCTTTGCCCAATAATGGTTTTAAGTTCACTAATTGTCAGTTCTTTTTTTATTTCAAGCGCTTCTGCAGCTATAAATGCTTCATCGCTCCATTCCTCATTTTTCCCATCCCCATTCCATATCAATCTTGTTTCGCCAATCAGTTTAAGGTGAGCGGGAAGTGCGGCTTGCATCACTTCTCCCGGGGCAGCCATGTAATAATTACCAATCCATTTCCAAAATGCCATTTGACGCTCATTCACAATGGGCAATTCATCAATAAGGCTTCGAATAGGTTTTACCTGATAAGTTTCGGGTGAATCGTTGTGCAAACGGGCAACAATACCTGAATACTGTTTGTTTCTGCCCAAATTCACTTCCACCCTCATGCCAATCCTAATTTTGTCTTGAAAATCTAACGGCACTCCATAGGTAAGTGATTTAGGAAGATTCAAAGGCAGAATGATATCCGCAAAGCGAAATCCAGATAAATGATTCTTGTCGGTAAACAACAAAGGCATGGTGCAATTTAAATAGCCATCATCAGAAACCATTCTTTTCATTCTACGTACCTTTACGCCCTTTAGAAATTTTAGAGGAACTATTATGTCGAAACAAACCACAAGAAAATGTTCGTTTTGTGATCGTGCTGAGAGCGAAGTGCAGATATTATTTACAGGGCTTAAAGGAAACATTTGCGAGGAATGTATCCAAAATGCTCATTTCCTTTTGCAAGATGCATTGGGAGATAAAATCAATCAAAAAGAAAAGAAGCCTCCTTTCAAACAGGAGAAATTATACAAACCCAAAGAGGTCATGGCTTTTTTAGATCAATACGTGATTGGTCAAGATGATGCTAAAAAGATTCTTTCGGTTGCTATTTACAACCATTTCAAGCGCTTAATGATGCCTGTAATGGACGATGTGGAGATTGAAAAATCGAACATCATCATGGTAGGCGAAACTGGAACTGGGAAAACCCTTTTGGCAAAAACCATTGCTCGTTTATTAAAAGTTCCTTTTGCTATTGTAGATGCCACCGTCTTTACAGAAGCTGGCTATGTAGGCGAAGATGTAGAAAGTATGTTGAGCCGTTTGTTGCAGGCTTGCAATTTTGATGTTGCCGCTGCCGAGCGTGGCATCGTGTACATTGACGAAATAGATAAAGTTGGTCGCAAAAGCGATAATCCTTCCATTACAAGAGATGTAAGTGGCGAGGGTGTTCAACAGGCTTTATTGAAAATATTAGAAGGCTCGGATGTATTAGTGCCGCCACAAGGGGGAAGAAAACACCCCGACCAAAAAATGGTGAAAGTGAATACTCAAAACATCTTGTTTATTTGCGGCGGTGCTTTTGAAGGCATTGATAAAATGATAGCTCGTAGAGTTCAAACATCTGCTATTGGATACAACGCCATCAAATCTGCTAAAGACCTAGACCGTGCTAATCTTCTTCAATATGTCAATGCTCAAGACCTTCGCAGCTTTGGTTTAATTCCTGAATTGTTGGGTCGTTTGCCCATCGTTACTTACCTCAATCCTTTAGATACCGATGCACTAAAACGAATTCTTACAGAGCCCAAAAATGCACTTATCAAGCAATACAAAAAGTTGTTTGAGTTTGAAGGTGTGACACTTGAAGTGGACGAAGAAGCGCTTCAGTATATGGTGGACAAAGCCGTTCATTATAAACTCGGTGGTCGTGGTTTAAGAGCCATTTGCGAAATGATTCTTACGGATGCCATGTTCGACATTCCATCTCAAGAAAACAAAAAAGGAGATGTCTTTCAATTGACTGCAGATTATGCCCGTCAAATGCTCGACCATTCTAAACTCGAATCTATAAAAGCAGCCTAAACCCTTATTTTATGCACGAACTCGTATCCCAACTCATAGACAAAGCTGGACTCACACAAGAACAAGCCGAAAAAAGTATTGTGGTGGTAAAGGAATACATTCAATCTCAACTACCACCTATGATGCAAGGGATGGTAGATAACTTCTTAAGCCAAAAGAAACAGGACGATGATTTTTTAGGGTAACTAGTGATAAAATCAGAATCGGCAACGATTTTTTATAAGTACTTTTATTGGTTATCCACTAAGAAAAAAAAGCAACTATCAATTAGCTTTTTGTGTGAATGAGTGGATACATAAATAGTGAGAAGAGTGTGCTGATAACTTATTGAGAGAGTAGTAAGATTTAAATGTGGGGCAAAAGAGTTGTAATAACAACATGAATTATTGTTTCATCAACGAGGTGCTAATTTTAAATGGATGGCGATTTTCCCATTCACCCTCTTTGCTAGATATGTTTTGCTGCAATTGAAAAATGACTTTCCTTACTAACGGGTTTCGGATGGACAAATATGTGGATAGATAGCGCGGTGAGCAGCCCAATCTTGCTTTTGCTTCTAAGGCTGTCCTTCCTAAGATCAGTTTTTTCTTGCCAATTGTAATTGTTTGCTCCATGCTAAAAAAAAGGATGTTGAAGTATAATTGCAAACGTTCATTTTGTTCATAATCGAAACCAATGTAAAACATGTCGAAAGCATAAGGATGAACCCATGCGCTTAAAAATGCTACGGGCTTTTCTTGCTCTTTTACCATCCAAATACGCAATTCATCCGGGTGCTTTTTTTTCAATAAGGGCAAATATTTTTGAGTAAGATTACCTAGGCGAACAGATTGTTTATCGCTTACCTGCATGTATAAATCATACAGTGTTTTCTTATTGTTTTCGGTTTCGTCAACGGTCAATTCGGTTATCGTTAAACCACACCAAGCATTGCGAATTTTTCGATAGCGTTGGGCATATTTATGTTTTAATGATTGCTCATAGTCGTTCATGTTTTTCCAAGTAAATGGAAGTTGGAACTCCATGGAAATATCATTGCGCAATTGCAAAAAATCTGGAGCATAGTGTTGAAAATATGGCGTGAGGTCGTTGTTTACATCTTTGACTAAAACTGCTTGAGTGCAAGCTTTTTTTTGCGCCGCGACAATTGCTAATTTATACATGTTGAACACATCAAACATAGAGCAGTTTCCGCGCCAATAAAAGGAACAAATATCATGTCGAAAAAGATGGCCACTTACCAATAGTTTAGTCCTAGAAAAGTTAGCAAACAATTGCCACCCTAATTTTTGATAACTATTGAGTTCAAAAGTATTGAGATGGTATTTTCGAATGTTTATTACTTGAAAATATGCGGCTGCAACAGCCTCCTTATTAACCCAAACAAGCGCATACAGGTAACTAATATCAGGAAGTTCGGCTTGTTCGTAAATATTTAGGTGTGCGGTTTGAAGAAAATGATTTGTTGGTAAAATTTCATTCCAAACAGGTAGAATATCCTTTGTACGATCAAACAATTGAACGGTTACTTCAGATTTATTCCTACAGAAATTCATGAAACTGTTTTTTCATTAAAATGTGAGGAATAGTGACTTCAGTGAAGGGTTCACTAATGGATTGATAACCAGCTTTTTCATAAAAGCCAATAGCAGTATTGCGTGCATGAAGCACTATTTTTTCAAATCCTTTTTCTTTAGCTAATTGTTCAGCGTCTTCTAAAAGTGTGGAGCCAATTCCCTTTCCTTGAAGATTTGGGTGAATGGCCATTTGTCTAAACTTGATTAGCTTTTCAGTCAATGGATGCAACATAATACAACCCATAATTTCTTCTTCATCCAACACTATTAATATCCAACCCTTTTCATCATCACTTAAGTCTTCTTCCATCAAATTTAGTCCAATAGGCTTTCGCAGCCATTGATTTCTAAACTCGAGTAATTGTGGGTATTCTTTAGATTGGGTATTGATTTCGGTGATATGCAATTCCATAGAAGGTTCGATTGGAAAATTGAAATTATAGAAGAGGTTTCAAAAAAAAACTTTTGCACATAAATAAAAAACCGCCCGAAAAGGCGGTTTTCAATATTGTTTCTGAATCAATGATTATTTATCATCGTCTTCATCTTCATCTTTTTCTTTTTTGGAATCTTTTCCGTTGTGGCGCATATCATCACCTGGTTCCATGTGACCACCGCAGCAATGCTTACCATGACGACCACCAAGGTTTACAGATACACCAACATTTACTTGTTGTCCGAAAGTGAAATTGAATTCTCTCTCAGTACGAACAGCAGGAGAACCGTCAATATCCCATTTTTTAGAAGTATAGCCAAGTCCGCCTATGCTAAAGTTTAAAGCAACCATGTCATTTACACTTACACCAATAGCAGGATACCAATTTACACCAAAACCATTGTATGTGTCTTGTACATCTACGCCACCTTCCCAAAGTCTTCTGCCATTGAGATAGTTTAAATTTAGTTGCTCGTAGAAGAAGAATGTTTTATTAAGGTTCTTAGTGTAACGAATGAATGGACCGATGTTAAGATCACGGTATCTTGTAGCATAAACTGAAGAGTCATTATACTTAGTGGTACTTAAGCCAAAGTTTACACCAACAGTCCAATTTGGAAGAAACTGATAACCAATACCTGGGTTAAGATCAAATCTTGTTGTTTTAGATTCTGTGTAAGAATTAGAACCTGCAATACCTGGGTCAAGGTCAGATCTTTGTGTCGAAATACCTACGTTACCGTAAATAAGAATGCTACCTTCTTTAGGCGCTTGAGCTTGAGAGGTAACAACTGTACCTGCAGCAATAATTGAGAGGAGTATTTTTTTCATTGTTGAATCTTTCGGTTTGATTAACTTCACAAATATAGGAGTAAGGTTTTAAAAACCAAATCTTCCTAAAAAAACTTCTGACTAAAAAGGTAAAATATTGTTTTGAAGTTAAAAGATAATTTACTTAAACCAAGAACTATACATCACATAATTATTGGCAATTCGGTCTATTTCTCCATGAACTAATTCTTGGTTGATATCTTTCACTTTTTTAGCGGGCACACCTGCATATATGCTTCCTGGAGGAACAATTGTATTTTCTAAAACTACAGCGCCCGCAGCAATAATACTATTGCTTCCTATCGTAACTCCATCCATTAAAATTGCGCCCATACCTATCAAAACATTATCTTCAACAGTACAACCATGAACTAGTGCATTGTGTCCAATGGAAACGTTATTCCCCAAAACAGTTTTTGTTTTTTCATAAGTGCAATGAATACAAGCGCCGTCTTGAATGTTTACTTTATTGCCCATTCGTATGCTGTTTACATCGCCACGCACAACTGCGTTGAACCAAACACTACAATCATTACCCATCACCACATCTCCAACAATGGTAGCATTTGGTGCAATAAAACAGTTTTCTGGAATAGTTGGAGAAACTCCTTTTACAGGAAGTATTATAGGCTTTTGCATCAACAATTATTTTGCCCAAAGGTTGTATTTCATGATGCACCAAATGGCACGGAAACCATCTTTCCAACCAATTTTTTTACCTTCTTCATAAGTTCTTCCATAGTAAGAAATACCTACTTCATAAATACGCACTTTAGGCACCCGGCTAATTTTGGCAGTAATTTCTGGCTCAAAACCAAAGCGGTTTTCTTTCAATGGAATACTTTGAATAATCTCTCTTCTAAATAACTTGTAACAGGTTTCCATATCGGTCAAGTTCAAGTTGGTGAGTATATTAGATAGCAAAGTGAGCATGCCATTTCCTATAGAGTGCCAAAAGAAAAGAATGCGATGTGGATTGCCTCCCATAAAACGAGAACCATAAACCACATCGGCAAAATCATCTAAAATGGGTTGCAACAAAATATTGTATTCGTTCGGGTCATACTCCAAGTCAGCATCTTGAATAATAACATAATCGCCAGTAGCTTTTTGAATGCCAGTATGTAAAGCAGCCCCTTTTCCTTTATTCACTTCATGTTTGTAATAAGTAATGGGCAAATCTGGGTTGGATGATTTGTAATTCAAAATAGCTTCTTCGGTATTGTCACGCGAACAATCGTTGACAATGATGATTTCCTTTTTGATATCGTGAAGAAGACTTACTGCTTTTACTTTATTAAGGATGCGATGAATGGTGGCACCTTCATTGTAAGCTGGAATGACTATGGAAAGAGTATGACTCATGATAATGTCAAAAGTAGAAATTCAAAAGTTATAAAGCAAAGCTTTGCAAGAATGAGATTTCCTTCAGTGTTAGTAAAAACTTTTGTGCAATGGAGTATAAGTGTTGAATTTTGATGTGAATTTCACCAAATAATGAAAGTTTACCAAGATCTACTCCAATATATTTTAGACCACGGCACCGATAAAAGCGACCGAACAGGCACAGGAACAAAAAGCGTTTTTGGTTATCAAATGCGTTTCAATTTGCAAGATGGCTTTCCATTAGTAACCACAAAGAAACTGCATTTAAAAAGCATTATTCATGAATTGCTTTGGTTTTTGCAGGGAGACACGAACGTTAAATACTTAAAAGAAAATGGAGTGAGCATTTGGGATGAATGGGCTGATGAAAATGGAAATCTTGGACCCGTGTATGGGCATCAATGGCGGAGTTGGGCAGGTGCTGATGGAAAAACATACGACCAAATCAAAGACGTTTTGCAACAAATAAAAACCAACCCTGATAGTCGTCGTTTGATTGTAAGTGCTTGGAATGTTGCCGACCTTCCTAAGATGGCGCTTATGCCTTGCCACAGTTTGTTTCAGTTTTATGTTGCTGATGGGAAACTAAGTTGTCAGTTGTACCAACGCAGCGCTGATGTTTTTTTAGGAGTGCCTTTTAATATCGCCTCTTACGCTTTGCTCACCATGATGATGGCGCATGTTTGCAATTTGGGTTTGGGAGATTTTGTACACACCCTTGGCGATGCACATTTATACAGCAATCATTTTGAACAAGCGCGTTTACAACTATCGCGTGAACCATTTTCATTACCAACTATTTTTTTGAATCCAGAAGTCAAAGATTTACTTGCTTTCCGTTTCGAAGATTTTACTTTGGAAAATTATCAAGCACATCCATCTATTAAAGCACCTATAGCCGTTTAATTTTTCAAGATGATTCTTTCCACCATCGTTGCTGTTTCCGACAATCATGCTATTGGTATCAACAACCAATTGCCTTGGCATTTGCCTAATGATTTAAAGTTTTTTAAGAAAACCACTTTGGGTAAACCTGTGTTGATGGGAAGAAAAACATTTGAGTCATTGGGTCGTCCTTTGCCGGGAAGACTGAACATTGTGATTTCTCATCAAAAAGACTTGAACCTGCCTGATGGTGTTTTGCTTTTTCATACCATTTCGGAAGGAATGGAAAGGATGGAAAAAGAAAACACAGATGAGGGTTTCATCATTGGCGGGGGAAAGATTTTTGAAGAAACACTTAATCTTGTTGACCGCCTGTATATCACTAAAGTGCACGCAAATATTGAAGGTGCTAACACATTCTTTCCTGATATTGACCACACACATTGGAAATTGGTTTGGGAAGAAAAAAACAGTGCCGATGAAAAACATTCTTACCCTTATACTTTTCAGCAATTGGAAAGAATTAACCTCTGATGAACGGCTACGCGCTCAAGGCATATCTTAAGTATAGAAAACAAGCAAAAGGCAGGCATGATGTGCACTCCCCTTTTGTTTTTGATTTTGTAGAAAATGTGTTGAGGGGCAAGCAAAAAGCTAGTTCCAATTTCATTCTTGGCATTAAGCAAAGCAACTTTCTTATCAATCGAATCGCTCAGTATTTTGACTGCCGGCAATTTCTTTGGCTTTCGAATAATCATTCAGAAGAACTAAGTTTTATTGGACTGCAACACATGGAAAACAACAAAGCATCTGTTGTTTCGAAGCAATGTTCCTGGGATCATCTTAAAACATTCCCTACAATTGATTTAGTGCTGCTCGATATTAATGACCCACAGGAATGGCAGCCGACTTTTGAAAAACTATTTCCGTTTATCAGCCCCAATACGATTGTAATTATTCCGTCTATTCATCAATCGGAGTGGCATACTCAAAACTGGGAGCAAATAGCACAACAGCGCACCGTGAAATTGAGCTTTGATTTGTTTCGCATTGGCTTATTGTTTTTTAGAGAGGAATTTTTGGTGAAGCAACATTTTGTGCTGAAGTGATGTTTGGTGATTGTGGCTTCTAAAATTGATTGCTAACGCTCACAAAATGCACTTCTAAGGCAAAGGTTCTCTATCTAATGACGAGGGAATGCTATCTAACATCAAAGGTTCTCTATCTAATGCCGAGGGAATGCTATCTAACATCAAAGGTTCTCTATCTAATGCCAAAGGAACTCTATCAAATGCCAAAGGTGTTCTATCTAATGCCGAAGGAACTCTATCTAATGTCAAAGGTGTTCTATCTAATGCCGAAGGAATGCTATCTAACATCAAAGGTTCTCTATCTCACTCGCGCGATAATTATAATACGAGTGTTTGTGGGTGATGGTTTTTGCGGGAAAGGGTTGGGACTTTTGGGGCTTTGGTGACTTTTTTGAATGGAGGGGGGTGTGGCGTTACAAACGCCTTGCCGTTACACACTCGTTGCAAACGAGTGCGAGGAAATACCTTAAGTTTGATAAAATTTCGAAAAAAATGAAAAGGGTTTTTGATAAGCCATTTCGAAAATTAATCTCGATTTACACACTTATTTTTATCCTGCTGTTTACTGTTTGTTCTAGTCTTAATTGGTTACTCACAATTTATTCAAAATCAATAGAAGTAGATAGTTTTGCTGTATTTGGGATTCCTATAGCACTTTCTTCTTTAGTCACTTTTTTGCTTTTTAGAAAATTAGTTTCACGACTAAATTTTGATGAGAAAATAACAAGTTTTACACTTTGGTTCTTACTGCCATTTCCAATGGCTTTTAGTATTGCAATGTCTCAAAAGTATTTTTATGACATTAGTTATCCAGTGATTACGATTGAAAATCCTACTGAGATACAACAATATCCTGATGGAAGGTTTTTTCATATCAAAAACTACTTTGTTGTTAAAGATCATTTTTTCTGTTTAAGAGAAAAACATGTAACTGGTAAGTATGGACATACTTTAGTTGCTTCTACTTATTATACAAGTGCAATGTATGATGATTCAACACAGACAGATGGGTATTCAACAACAGCTTATGGGATTTCTTTTTCAGCAGCTTTCGATAATAGAATTACACATTTAGATACTCAATCAAGAAAAGTTCAACATTTTTATGATCAATCAGAAAATAATTATGCTCAATACGACTTTAAAAATACAGTTTTGTTTGAGAAGGTTTTTAATTCTGACGTTGCTTCCTATTTTATCGAGTCTTGGAGTAATAATAGGTATTCAGACAAATCCTTTATGCCAATAGTATTAATAAAAAAGAATGAAACTATTGATGAGATATGTCAATATGATTGGCACATGCTTATTTACTCAATTTCAATTTGTTATGGTGTAACAATTCTATTTCTAGCAATATTCCAATTCTCAAACACGGATTAATTTATTTCTCACCCCTCCCCAAACAATTGCATGGCTGCTTTGATAGATAAAAACCTAAAGACAAGCAGCAATAAAAGTCCGGTGGCGAACAGGAGTAGGAGTTGCCATAGCCACATGATGGTTAGCATTTTACAACCATAAGCCGCTGCTATAATGAGGAGCAAATAGGCCACAAAGGCAAGAGTTCGTTTTGGGTGAAAAGGTAGCTTGGTTTGGCGGTGGGCAAATAACAAAAACAAGAGCGCTAAAAGGGTTTGGGTGGTGAAGGCGGTGATGGCTGCGCCCAAAGAATGATGTGTGGGGATGAGCCAAAAATTTAGGGCAAGATTGAGCACTACGCCTATGAATGCAATGCTATTGAGCAACTTTAAATTGCCATTGGAGGTAAGCAAGGTGCTATATACGTTGCTGATGCTAAAAGCAGGAAAAGCCAACATTAGCCAAGTGAAAACAGTGACATCGGCATCGGTGGCATGACTGTAAAGAAAGTGCATGATATCGCTGCCAAAAAACACGCCGATGACACTTACCAACAAGGAAATGGGCAAGAGGGCATTTAAGGAAAGCTGAACAATGGGCAAGACATCGCTGCCATTGGACAACATGCGCTTGAACACCGGCAACAACATGGAGGCAAATAGGAGCCCGAACATATTGCCCACATCGAGCAGGCGATAGGAGGCTGCATAAATGCCTGCTTGTTCGCTGCCTTGAGCGCCACACAATCTTTCTACCAACATCATATCGACCCGGGTGTAAATGCTCATGAGGAATATGAGCAAAGCATAGGGCAAGCTTTGTTTTACAATAGAAAAAACGCGCGCTACATGAAAGGAAAAACGGATTTTCACTTTGGTGAAGCGTTTTAAAATGACAATGCCTATTAAAACGGCAATGGCATAAGCAGCTATTTGCGCAGCTATGAACCACTCTATTTTAAAATGGTCTTTGGTGGCAGGCAGGAAAAAGAGGGCACCGCAAATAAGAATCATTAAAAAGCGATCGATGACAGATAGGAATCCATCGGCTTTGAAGAGATGCAATCCGTTGACATTGCTGCGAATGAACTGCAAGACCGAATTGGTGCTTTGAATGAGCAAGATGCCGAGCAATAAAGAAATTTGCCAACCTCGATAGCCCAGCAACAATGCAATGCCGGTGACGATGACAAAATACAAACCGCTCAATACCACACGAGCAGAAAGCATAGCCGGAAAGAGTTTGTTGATTTGCTTGGGGTCTTCGGCAAGTGAAGTGCTATTGAAATTATTGATGCCGAAGTCGAGAAGAATTTGAAAGACAATACCCAAGTTCACCAAAGCTTGATAAATGCCATAGGACGAATGACCGACTTTGTTTTGAACGGTGCGGTCGATGAGAAAAATCCAAGCAGGCTTCACCAACAAGTTGACGGTAATGACAAACAATAAATTCTTGGCGAAGAAACGGCGCATGTAAGGCTCGGATTATTTTCAACAACTTGGTGAGGCGTAAAATTATATTTTTGCTGCCAATGCGCATCGCGGTAAATACAAGACTTTTATTAAAAGGAAAATTAGAAGGAATTGGCTGGTACACCCACGAAACCCTAAGAAGAATAGTGGAGCAACATCCCGAACATGAGTTTTTGTTCTTTTTCGACCGTCCTTACGACCCTTCTTTTGTTTTTGCAGCTAATGTTAAGCCAATAGTGTTTGGACCACAGGCAAGGCATCCGATTCTGTTCAATATTTGGTTCAATATCTGTGTGCCGTTTATGTTGCGCAAGTATAAAGCCGATATTTTTTTGTCGCCTGATGGCATGATGTCGTTGACCACCAAAGTGCCGAGCTGTATTGTGATGCACGACCTTGCTTTTGAACATTATCCGCAGCACCTGAAAAGAATTCATCAGGTTTTTTATAGAAAAAACTCTCCGAAATATGCACAAAAGGCTACGAGGATTGTAACGGTTTCAGAGTTTTCGAAGAATGATATTTCGGAACGCTATCATGTGCCTTTAGATAAGATAGATGTGACTTACAACGGCGCACATGAACTCTATCGTCCGTTGGATTGGGATGAACGTGAGGCGGTTAAAAAACAATACACTGATGGCTGCGAGTATTTTGTTTTTGCTGGGGCATTGCACCCAAGAAAAAATGTGGTGAACTTGTTGAAAGCCTTTATAGTTTTCAAGAAAAGACAGCGTAGCAATATGAAGTTGGTGATTGTTGGACGCATGGCTTGGAACTATGAAGCGATTGTGAAACTGAGAGAAGAAATGCCCTTCAAAGACGAAGTGAAATGGGTGGGTTATTTGAATGTAGATGAATTGTCGAAAGTGATTGGTGGGGCTTATGCATTGGTGTATCCTTCTTTATTTGAAGGCTTTGGTATTCCTATTCTCGAGTCACTTCAATGCAATGTACCCGCTATTGTTAGCAATACTTCTTCAATGCCTGAAGTAGGCGGCGATGCAGCGATTTTAGTGAATCCAAAGGATGTAGATGACATTGCCGCGAAAATGGAAATGATGTACAAAGACGAATTGCTACGTAAAAAACTCATTGCTGCAGCACCCTTGCAAGTTGAAAAATTTCAGTGGCAGAAAACGGCGGATAAATTGTGGGAGAGTTTGATGAAGTGTGTGCCCCTTTAATCAGCATAGCATTTATCTTCGTTCTAAGTGAACCGATTATTTTCTAAATACATCTCAAATGATTTGAGCCGATTGCTATTATTTTGGTTGATAGTAATGTTGCTCTATTTGCCAGCCTACAATACTGGTTTTGTATTAGACATTGTCGAGTCCTTTTGTTTTTTCAAAAACCAAAGTTTTACTGACTACATCAATCGAGTTGGCATAGAGAATCAAAGCTTGTATCAAACAACACAGGTTTTGCTTTGGATGATTTTCAAATTGTTTGGCAACCATCCGTTGCCTTGGTTTTTGATGTTCACTTTTCTACATGCTGTGAATGCAAATTTGGTGACGCGAGTAATATCAAGGTTGTTGGAAAAAGCAGACTACAGACAACACTTTGAGGTAAGTATATTGGCAGCAATACTCTTTCTTATAAGCCCTTTGCAAGCTGAAGTTTTAGTATGGAAAGCATCGCTGCATTACTTAACGGGGTTGATGATGATCTTACTTATCCTTCATTGGACTATTTCTTTTTTTGACACCCAACAAAACAAATTCATTGGCTATATACTAGGGTTATATTTTGTTTCTACATTTTCTTTGGAGATATTTTACCTCACTCCTGCATTTGTTTTACTCATTAGTAGTTGTTTTTTCTTTTCGAAAATCATTGACAATTCCGTTTTCAAACAAATACTGTTTAAGGTTTTCCTACCCATGGTTTTCCTATGGATACTTCATTTAATCTTACTTCATTTTGTTTATCACCGATGGATAGGGCATTACAAAATAGACCTTACGGAAGCCTTTTCTTTTCAACATATCGTCACTCAAATCTCTAAATTTTTCTTCCATATTCTTAGCATGGAATATTTTTGGCGATATGAATGGAGAAGCTATTGTTATCAACAATTAGAAAGCACAATAACTGTTAAAGTAGTTACTATTTTGTTGCTATCATTCATGGTTTTTGCCATTTGGAAGAGACCTGAAAAGATTATACGGATATTCACATTATTCTTGCTCCTTTCGTTGTTGAGTTTTTCATTAATCATCCCTTTTTGGTTCAATGATTTGCAATTCATGCGCAATGACCGTTATTATTATCTACCCTCTGTGTTTGTTTTTTGTTTGATGAGCTTTATTTTCTTTGCCTTCAAAAAACAAAGACTGAGAAATAGCCTCATGGTTGGTTATGTAGCAATATGCATTTTGGGAACCTTAACTATTACACTTAAAGCTAAACAATCAGGAAAAGTGTTTAATCAACTTATTCAAGGTTATTGTTGGCAAGAAAAACCGCTTGTTATTTTATTAAATCAACCGAACAATTTTGAAGGAATTGGCATGCTGCCTGCACGTGTTGATTTTTTCAAGACAAATCTTACAACACTAAATCCACTAATACCAAAGGGAATTATCCTCGATGTATTATCCTACAATATGACAAGTCCTTATGATGGTGCACATGTAAGGATGTTAAACGACAGCATGTTAACTGTAACACTTAATCAATGGGGAAGTTGGTGGTGGTGGGGTGGTAGTAGCGGACTTGTAGATGAAAATGAATTCTACAAACTCAACCTTTCCAATTCAGGACATGAGTATACGTTTACGCTAAAGCGCAAGTACCAAAATGCAGTGCTTATGTTCCAAAAAGGAGATAGGTGGAAAGAAGTGAACAAAACTGTCTTATTTGATCAGTGGTAAAAGGGTTGCTATCATTTCTCCTTCTTCGGTCCTTCCATTAATGACCCAATCACTGATACCACTACGCTGAATAGAAAGGCAGTTAACAAACCATCTACTCTAAACCCATGCACCAAATTACTGCACACAATAACGATGATGGCATTGATAACCAAAAGAAATAAGCCCAACGTAAAAATGGTGAGTGGTATGGTTAATAAAACTAAAATGGGTTTTAGAAATAAGTTGAGCAAAGCCATGACAATGGCTACTACAATAGCTGTCGTGAAGCCTGCGAGATAGACACCTGGCAACAAATAAGCTGCGGCAAATACTGCAAGTGCATTGACAATGAGTTTAGTGAGCCAATTCATATTTGTGCTTTAGAAAGTGAGCTGCATTTCAACCGGTTTGCCATTGCGTAATACGGTAACCTTCACGGTTTGTCCCGATTTGAATTTGCTCAAAGCTTCCATGTAGCTCTGCATTCCAGATACTTTGATGTCGCCCAACTGAATGATGACATCACCGGCTTTGATGCCTGCTTTTTGTGCGGGACGGTCGTCGCTCACGCCATCTACACGCACACCACCATCTGAAAACGAATAATCGGGCATGATGCCGAGCGTCACTTTAAAACGAACCTTACCTACGGTGCTTTGTTTGGTAGTAGTGAACGGAATTTTTTCATGCTTTTTATCCAATGCCTTCACGATGGAATAACCATATTTCAATACCATCACTTCGCCTTTGTAGTTGATTTTATCGGCATCATCACTAGGCTTATGATAGTCGGTATGAAGCCCGGTGAACAAAAACAAAACAGGAATACCCACTTGGTAAAAAGAAGTATGGTCCGATGGCCCGATGCCACTGCTATCGAGCGCCACTTTAAAATCTTTTTTAGCAGCCTTTACAAATTCACCCCAACGAGGAGAAGTGCCCACACCACCAATAGTGAGTGCATGGGTGCTATCATTCAAGCGACCAATCATGTCCATATTAATCATGTATGCAATGGTGTTGCTATCCAATTTCATGTCCTTCACAAAAGCCTTAGAACCAAGCAAACCCAATTCTTCTGCCGAGAAATTCACGAAGAGATAGTTATAGTTTTTGAGCTTATCTTTCTTCACCCACTTTGCCATTTGCAATAAACCCGCAGTACCACTAGCATTATCGTCTGCACCATTGTGTACCTGCTTGTCTTTGCCTGCATAAAGGCTACTGCCCGGTTCGCCATAACCAAGGTGGTCGAAATGCGCCCCGATTACGGCAGTATATTTTGCTTTATTGTCGATATAGGCAGCCACATTTGTTCCTGTAAATTCACTCTTGCGAATAGCGATATTTAGCTCAATAGGCACGCCTTCTTTTTTATTGAAAATGTGCTTTTGATAAACATCATGACTGATGAAAGCAACTGTAAAATCGAGCATATCCATTTCAGTATGCTTGTTAAAGCTAGGTGCGTATTTACTACCAATGTTGTCGTAAAAAATTACTGCGGAAGCACCTTGCTTTTGGGCTTCCTTAGCACGGTCGCTCATGGATTTTTCATAGTCGAAATGCGCATCATTAGCGTCGTCTTTTTCTGTGTATAAAGCAATCAGCCAAATATCGCCGGCTTCCAGGACATCGGGCAGGATATTGCTTTTTAAAGTGGATTTGGTATTGCCGCTAAACGACATCGGGAATGCATCTTCCTTCAACTTCATGGTTTCATTACCAATCACCATTTTGGTAGCAGGAGCAATTTCTCTTCCATAAGTAAATTGGAAAGGATGCTGATAGCTACCTCGGTAAGGAGGAATTTGTTTGCTTTTGTATTGCAATTCAATATAAGCTGCTGCTTTTTGCTCGCCTTCGGTTGCTGCTCGTCTGCCTTCAAGCGAATCGCTTGCGAGGTATTCTATATCTTGCTTGATGTGCTTGACGATTTTAGACTTCTTGGCAAAAGCTTCGCCATTAACAAACAAACAAAAAGTAACGGCAAGGAGAGAGTAGCAATGCTTCATAACCCTGTAAAGTTAGGCGTATGAAATGCTTTGCAAAATCAAATTTTTTATAGAAAGGTTATTAAGCCGTGTGCAAAAGGCTACCGTCTTCTGTCACCAATAATTGAGTGCCAACTGCTTCCGGAACTGCATCTTTTCCGTTTGTAGGCATTACCACTTCGAGGTTTGTAATGTCTTTTAATTTAGGCAAATCGTCTGAACCATTAATGCCGAGGTAGTCCATAAAGTTTTTGGAAGTATGGTAAATCAAGGGTTTACCCACCATCTCTTCATTTCTTCCGGCAATGACAATCAATTCTTTTTCCAGCAATTTTTGAATAGAATAATCGGCACTAACGCCGCGGATGTATTCAATTTCTGACTTGGTAATTGGTTGTTTGTAAGCAATAATAGAAAGCGTTTCCATAGCAGCCGATGAAAGCTTTTTGATATGCTTGTCGCCATTGAGTTGCAACACCGTTTTGTGGTAAGCCTTCTTGGTTAAAAACTGAAAACCACCACCGATTTCGCGCAATTCAAAAGGATAAAAATCCATAGCATATTTCTCCTGAATGGCATCCACACAAGAAGAAATACGGTCGGTTTCCACGGTTTCTTCCACCGCTTGCGACACCAATTCAGTGATTTCTATTTGTGTTATCGGGCGCTCGCTTGCAAAAATCAGTGCTTCTACGTGGGGCATCAATTGTTCAACTACCATCTACTCATTGCTTTTAGGAACGGCAATAATAGTTTCCTGCGTATTACCCTTTTAAGAAAGAAATACACAGGTGTGGAAAATCAATCATTGAAAATTGATTTAGAATGTCAATATTGTTCTAACATATACCGAATCACATCAGTAGTAGTTACAATGCCTTTCAGAACGCCACCGTCTACTACTGGTAAACTGTGAAAATCTTCTTTTGCAAATATTTCAGCAACGTCCTTAATAGTTGTTTCTGATGTAACTGTGCGTATGTTTTTTGTCATTACTTGTTCCAACGACAACATTTCAAAAACTGCTTCATCAGCATCGTCTTCTCCTTCAAAAAGTCGTCCGAAGGTGAGACGATTAATATCCGAACTACTAATGATCCCCTTGATTTCTTTTCCTTTTACTACAGGTAAATGGCGGATTTTGAATTTACGAATGATGGCGGCGGCTTCAAAAAGTGTGTCGTTTTCTTTTGCAGTATGAAGGTGGGTTGACATAATATGGCTCACTGGTTCTTTCTTTCTCATGGGTATTTTTTTTGATAGCCCAAAACAATGCAAGAAACCGTTTACAAAAAATGAGCATGGTCATTGGCGAGAAAGATTTTTTTTGTTATAGCATAAAGCCTGTCCTAAAAAGAATAAAATCTACTTTTGCCCCTAAACTTTCAATATGCACTTCGATAAGACTGGTTTTACCAACGACCAACTTATTCAACTATATACCGAACTCGTACGTCCTCGGATGATTGAGGAGAAAATGCTCATTCTGCTTCGTCAAGGTAAAATCAGTAAATGGTTTAGCGGGATTGGCCAAGAAGCTATTGCTGTTGGTTCCACTTTAGCATTGGATGAGGATGAATATATAATGCCCATGCACCGTAACCTTGGTGTATTTACTGCACGTAATATGCCATTTGAAAAACTTTTCAAACAATGGCAAGGTAGCAAAGATGGATTTTCTAAAGGAAGAGAACGTTCTTTTCATTTTGGCTCCAACGAATACCATATCTGTGGCATGATTTCACATCTTGGTCCGCAGTTAGCAATTGGAGATGGCATTGCCTTAGCTCATAAACTGCGAAAAGAAAACAAAGTGTCGCTGGCTTATACAGGCGATGGAGGAACGAGTGAAGGTGATTTTCATGAAGCATTGAACGTGGCAGCTGTATGGGGCTTGCCTGTAATTTTTATTATCGAAAATAATGGCTATGGGTTAAGTACGCCAATTAATGAGCAATTTGTTTGTCGTTACCTTGCTGACAGAGCTTTAGGCTACGGCATGCGCGGACTCACCATTGATGGCAACAATATTTTAGAGGTTTATAAAACCATCAGCGAAGCAAGAGATTATTGCATTCAAAATCAAAAACCCATCCTTATTGAATGCATGACTTTCCGTATGCGCGGACATGAAGAAGCAAGCGGTGTAAAATATGTTCCTAAAGAGCTTTTTGAAGAATGGGGCAAAAAAGATCCTGTTCAGAACTATGAGGATTTTTTATTGCAAGAAAATATTTTGACCCAAGAGAAAATAGATGCAATTCATTCCGCTATTCAAAAAGACATTGACAATGGCATTGCAGCAGGTTTTGCAGATGAGAAAATAGTTCCCAATACAGCTGAAGAAGTGGCAGATGTTTATGCACCAACTTCTGTTAAAATAGCATATCCTACAGGAAATAAAACCGAAAAGAAATTTATTCAAGCCATTAGCGATGGTTTGCGCCAAAGCATGGAGCGCCACGAAAACTTTGTGCTAATGGGACAAGACATTGCAGAATATGGTGGTGCTTTTAAAGTAACAGAAGGGTTTGTACAACTTTTTGGTAAAGAACGAGTGCGCAATACGCCTCTTTGCGAAAGTGCAATTGTAGGCACAGCTTTGGGGCTTTCTATCAAAGGCTTTAAGAGCATGATGGAAATGCAGTTTGCCGATTTTGCTACTGTTGGCTTCAACCAAATCATCAATAACCTTGCTAAGATTCATTATCGCTGGGGACAAAACGCTGATGTTGTCATTCGAATGCCAACAGGCGGAGGCGTTGGTGCTGGTCCATTTCATTCGCAGTGCAATGAAGCTTGGTTTGTGCATACTCCTGGGTTAAAGGTGGTTTACCCTTCTACTCCTGAGGACGCAAAGGGACTGTTGATTGCTGCTGTTGAAGACCCCAACCCTGTCCTTTTCTTTGAACATAAAGCACTTTATAGAAGTGTGAGCGGCTTGGTTCCTGATGATTATTATACTATTGAAATTGGCAAAGCCAAACTCGTAAAAGAAGGAGATGACCTCACCATAATTTCCTATGGTGCTGGTGTGCATTGGGCTTTAGATTACCAAAAGCAACATCCCAATGTTTCCTTACATATTCTTGATTTAAGAACGCTTTTGCCACTTGATTATGAAGCCATTGAAATGGCAGTAAAACAAACAGGGAAAGTATTGTTGCTTCATGAAGACACATTGATAGGTGGCATTGGCGGAGAATTGGCAGCTTGGATTGCACAAAATTGTTTCCAATACCTTGATGCCCCTATTTTACGTTGTGCGAGCCTTGATACGCCCGTTCCTTTTGCAATTGAACTCGAACAAAATTTTATGGCAAAATCGAGACTGCAGGAAAGCATACAGCAATTATTGAACTATTAACTTCACAAAGTTTTTCGACCGAAAATGAATAAGAAATTCTTTCCGTTTTTAACGATGTTGGCTTTGTTTACAGCCTGTGATAATGATGAAAATAAAGCCACATCACAGACCATAGTGCTAGGCGATACTGCTACAATTGTAACAGAAAAAGACAACCGCAACTTGGGCGATTTTGTGGCCGATGTGAAGGTGAAAGAAATGGAAAAAAAACAGCAAGAAGAAGAGCTACAACAATCCAAACAAACGGAAAAGGCAATAAATACAACTCAACAAACGTCACAACCAGTAACTACCGGCAAAGGCTTGCAAATAGCTTTTAAGGACATTCAAGTATTTATTCCAGATGTTGAGACAAAGAGTTTCACCAATCAAAACCCGGAACGCACTGGTGGTGCCAGCTACCAGCTTGTTTCAGGAAAAATAAAAGGCAATCAATTGCGCATCTCCGGTGCTACAATTATCAAAGTATCTCAAAGAACCATTTCCTATGTGCTTGCATCTAATGAATTAGGCAACCTTCGCTTGCAAAGCCTTGGCACCACTAGTGATTGGAAAGAAATTGCTGGTAGTAAAGGTATTTACGCTATTACAGGACTCAATGCCAATCAAATTGAAGTGAAAAACGCAACCCCTGCTTCTATAAAAAACACTGTGCTTCGCGAAGCCAAAAGAAGCCGTTGTAGTCGAAAAACCATTCAAGCATGGGGGCAAGCCATTGGCAATAATCCTATCTTAAGTCATGCCCCATTTATTGCCGATGTGCGAAGCGTAATATGGAAGATAGAAGGAAAAGATGCCAATGGCAGAACTTTTTATAGACAATTGAGGATCGATTTACCTATTTAGTACAAAGGCATAATGGGTTTGGTGCCCATCACTAAATCAATTTTATCCATGACTTCTTGAGTTAGTTTCGGCAATAAATCAAGTGCGTTTAAATTTTCTTTGAGTTGATTTTCTTTGGTAGCGCCCAAAATTGCTGTTGTAACATTAGGGTTCTTGATACACCATGCAATGGAAAGTGTTGCTGTGGTAGTTCCTAAATCTTTGGCAACTTCATCAAGTGCTCTCACGCTTTCAATTTTGTGTTCACTTAATGTTCTATCTTTCAACCATTCAAAACCTTCAAGACCTAACCTACTGTTTTCTGGAATGCCATTGTTGTATTTTCCGGTAAGTAATCCAGAGGCTAATGGGCTCCAAATAGTAGTACCCATTCCTATGTTTTTGAAAATGGTAAAATAGTCCACTTCCATTTTATAGCGCTCAAAAAGATTGTATTGTGGTTGTTCCATAGCTGGTCCTTCTAAGCCTAATTGTTGCGCAATCATATGTGCTTCCATAATCTCAGCACCACACCATTCACTTGTTCCCCAATATAAAATTTTACCTTGTTGAATTAGGATATTCATCGTGCGTACAACTTCTTCAATAGGTGTTGCTTTATCGGGGCGATGACAAAAGAAAAGATCGAGGTATTCTAACTGAAAACGCTGAAGCGCTTCATGACAAGCTTCTAATATGTGCTTTCTACTTAAACCTGTTTGATTGGGTTTATTTGCTTCTCCGCGCCAACCGAAAAAAACTTTGCTAGAAACAACATAAGAAGAACGGTCCCATGCAGTTTTTTTCAAAATTCTTCCCATCATTTTTTCAGATTCACCACGAGAATAAACTTCAGCATTGTCAAAAAAATTGATACCGTTATCATAAGCAATGGTCATTAGTTTTTCAGAAACAGTATCGTCAATTTGTTTGGCAAAAGTTACCCAAGAGCCATAAGAAAGCACACTTAACTGCAACCCTGTTTTGCCCATTTTTCTGTAATCCATATTCAATGTTTTTTAAAGAGGGTTAAAGCTACATTGTTTTTAAAAAACGAAACATTTATGATTGTTTGAAAAAATTAAGTTAATTCGCTGACTGTAAAAAGCCTTCATGTTATATCGAGTTCTGTTTAAACGTCTGTTTGATTTGACTTTTAGCCTTTTAGCCTTAATCGTTTTTTCACCAGTTATTGCTTTAATTGCTGTTTTACTTCTTTTGTTACAAAAAGGAAATCCTTTTTTTGTTCAACAAAGACCAGGTAAAAAAGAGAAAATCTTTCAGTTAATCAAGTTTAAAACAATGGCAGATATAAAAGATGAACATGGAAAGATGTTGCCTGATAAAGATAGAATAACTCCAATAGGAAAATTTGTGAGAAAAACTTCCTTAGATGAATTACCTCAACTCATCAATGTACTGAAGGGTGACATGAGTTTGATTGGACCAAGGCCTCTATTAGTAAAATACCTTCCGCTTTACAATGATTTCCAAAGAAGAAGACATGAGGTTAGACCAGGAATTACGGGATGGGCACAAGTAAATGGGCGTAATAATTTAGGATGGGAGGATCGTTTTAAGTATGATGTTTTTTATGTTGAAAACCAAAGTTTTTCCCTTGACTTCAAAATCCTTTTAATGACAATTGGAAAGGTATTGAAAAGTGATGGAATCAATTCAAAGACAGCAACAACAATGGAGCCATTTAAGGGCTCTAATTCAAGCCTCAATGAGCTTCCAGCCAATTCTTCCCGGCACCAGCTTCCGCAATTACAGGAACATCATTCGGTAGTTTCATAGCTGCTTGCATTGCTTCAACTATTAATTTTTTTGCATCTTCTATTTCATTTTCCGGAACATCGAAAACCAATTCATCGTGTACTTGTAAAATCATTTTGGTTTTCAGGGTTGATGCTTTTAGCTTTTTATCAACTTCTATCATTGCCAATTTAATCATATCTGCAGCACTACCCTGAACCGGAGTATTGATGGCATTTCTTTCTGCAAAACCACGAACGGTTTGATTGGCGGAATTAATATCTCTCAGCCAACGTTTACGACCTAAAAGCGTTTGCACATAGCCATGTTCGCGCGCAAAGTTGATTTGCTCATCCATGTATTTTTTGATGAAAGAATATTCGCGGAAGTAATTGTCGATTATTGTTTTGGCTTCAGTTCGGCTAATACCCAAATTTTCAGCAAGTCCAAAAGCACTTTGACCGTAAATGATGCCGAAGTTTACCGCTTTTGCAGCACGACGCATTTGTGGGGTAACTTCAGATTCTTCAACACCATAAACTTTTGCGGATGTAGCCGTGTGAATGTCTTTGTTTTGACGGAAGGCTTCTATCATACTTTCATCACCACTGATAGCGGCAACAATGCGTAATTCAATTTGAGAATAATCGGCAGAAATTAATTGAAAGCCTTCTCCTCTTGAAATAAATGCTTTGCGAATTTCTCTTCCTCTGTCGGTGCGAATAGGTATGTTTTGAAGATTAGGGCTTGTGCTGCTCAATCTTCCTGTTACAGCAATTGCTTGGTTGAAACTTGTATGAACTCTACCTGTTTTGGGATTGACAAGCAAAGGCAAAGCATCTACATAAGTGCTTTTCAATTTAGTCAATTCTCTATAAGCAAGAATGTCTTCAATGATGGCATGTTTGTGTTTCAATTTCTGCAGCACATCCTCACCTGTAGCATATTGTCCGGTCTTTGTTTTCTTGGCAGAGGGATCTAATTTCAATAAATCGAACAACACTTCTCCCAATTGTTTTGGAGAACCAAGATTGAATTTCACGCCTGAATGTTGGAACACATTGGTTTCGGCAATGCGAATATCTCCTTCTAATAATTTGCTGTAATCATTCAGAAAACTTTGATCAATACCTACGCCTTCAAACTCAATATCTACCAACACAGGCACCAAAGGATTTTCTATTTCTTCAAAAACATTGCGTACCAACTTTTTGTCGAGCAAAGGGTCGAGTTGATGTTTGAGTTGGAGGGTTACATCTGCATCTTCGGCGGCATATTCTTTCACCGTTTCTAAAGCCACATCGCGCATGCTTCCTTGATTCTTTCCTTTGCCAATGAGGGTTTCAATAGATACCGGCTGGTAGGAAAGATATTTCTCGCTAAGGGCATCCATGCCATGTTTGCCTTCGGGTTCGATGACATAATGTGCCAACATGGTGTCGTATCTATTGCCTTTTAAACCCAAACCATACCATTTGAGCATCAACAAATCATACTTCAAGTTTTGACCCACCCAAGTAACATCTGTTCTATCGAAAACAGGTTTGAATTTTTCCAGTAACTGCAAAGCAGCCGCTCTTTCCTCAGGCACATTTACATAAAATGCTTTGCCTTTTTCCCAACTGAAACTCATGCCCACCAAGTCGGCAAGATTGGCATCTACATTTGTTGTTTCGGTGTCAAAAGCAATTTCTTTTTGAGCAGAAAGCTGTGCAATTAATTGTTCAACGGCTGCTTCATCATTTACTAAAATGTACTCGTGTGGCGTTTGTTCAATGGTTGTGATAGTAGCAGTCGTTGACGTTTCTTCTTCTTGCTCTGCAAAAACTATTTCATTAGTTGTGGTGGTGGAGCTTGAATATTTGGTGGGTTGTTTTAGTGGATTGCCAAACAAATCTGTGGGAACATGTTCTTGTTTTTCAGGAGCGGGAGCATTGCCTTCGCCCAACAATCTTTTGGCGAGGGTTTTAAATTCCAACAAAGAAAAAATCTCGGATAAGGCTTCTTTGTTCCACTCTTTTACGCGGAAATCTTCTTCATGAAAAGGTACCGGTGCGTTGGTAATAATGGTGGCGAGTTTCTTACTCATGATGGCACTTTCTTTTCCATTCATGATTTTTTGCCCCATTGCTCCTTTTATCTTTTCGGCGTTTGCGAGAATGTTTTCTACCGTTTCATATTCTGCCAACAATTTAGCAGCGGTCTTTTCGCCCACACCCGGAATGCCCGGAATATTGTCCACCGCATCGCCCATCAGGGCCAACATATCTATGACCTGACTTACAGATTTGATGCCCCAACGCTCACACACTTCTTTGGGTCCAAGAATTTCGGCTCCGTTGCCTTGATAGGATGGTTTGTAAATGAAAATATTGTCGCGCACTACTTGACCAAAATCTTTATCGGGCGTCACCATAAAAACTGTATAGCCTAAATCTGCAGCCTCTAATGCAAGCGTTCCGATGACATCATCGGCTTCGTAGCCATCTTTTTCTAAGACAGGAATATTGAGGGCGCGAATTAGTTTCTTGATTTCGGGAACAGCAGTTAATATGTCTTCAGGAGTTTCTTGACGGTTGGCTTTATAGGCTTCAAAATTGGTATGGCGTTCGGTGGCGGCGGCAGTATCAAAAACCACAGCCATATGCGTGGGTTTTTCTTTATTGAGGAGTTCTAAAATGGTGTTGGTAAACCCAAATTGAGCATTGGTGTTTTTACCGGTACTCGTGATGCGTGGGTTGCGAATGAGTGCATAATAAGCCCTGAAAATAAGCGCAAAAGCATCGAGCAAAAAGAGTTTTTTTTCCTGCATGGAACGAAGATAAGGATTGAGGATAATGTTCTTTTGACTTAATAGAAAGTTGGCAATGAATGACCTCAAACTGTGTTTGCGCTAGCATTAAACCAACTTAAGAAACAATATATCGACATTAAAGAGGGGTATTTTTATTTGTGACAATGGGATATTGGGTTTGCGCACAGGATCATCGGGTTTGAACACCTCAATATCGAACTTAAACACCTTAAATTTGAACTATAACACTGCCATCTTGACTTTTGACACCACGAAACTGAACTTAAACACCGCCAATTTGACTTTTAACACCATGAATTTGAACTTAAACACTGCCAATTTGAACTTAAACACCGCAAATTTGACTTTTTTCTTGGATTTAGGGGTTTTTGAAAATAGGGGATAAGAATGTTGGGTGCAAAACACTGAAATTTATGTGGAATGGTTGGGATTCGTATCAAGCAACTATAACATTATGTTGAAATCCTGTTGAATAAATAATGTTCCGTTAACGTTGAAAATGCGCCACTGTATTGAATTCACCTTTATTTTTATGAAAACTAAATAAAATGAACACCATCTGGAGGAATTTTAGCGGAGAGGCTTTGAAGAATCCGGTGAAGCAATCGGTGGAAGAAGCTATTATCCGCGAAGCTCAAAAAGGGTTTAAATTAAAAGTTTGCATAGGCACCGATAGCCAAGTATATGGCGAAGAAACAGAGTTTGCCACTGTTATTGTTTTCCTACGTGAAAAACACGGCGGATTTATGTTCATCAATAACGAACGATCTTATCAAAAGTTCTCTATTAAAGAACGTATGTTGGTAGAAGTGGCGCATAGCATTGAAATTGCTTATGACCTTTGCGATTTGTTTACAAAATATGACGTGGCTATGGAAGTTCATGCCGACATCAACACCAATCCTCAGTTTAAAAGCAATGAAGCCTTGCGTGAAGCGATGGGTTATATCTTAGGAATGGGCTTTGCATTTAAGGCAAAACCTGAAGCTTTTGCAAGCAGTTGTTGCGCCAATAAAATGGTGAATTGAGAGAATGTCGTAACCGAAGATTATTTCCCCTTTTTGACTTTCATAGGCATGGGAGGTTCCCACAAATACACCTTGTTCATGTGTATATCTGTATTCGGTCTGTCGGCTTGGTCACGAGGCATCATTGATATTTTTTCCACCACATCCATCCCTTCAAGCACAATTCCATACACGGTGTAATTGCCGTCGAGCATGGCCGTGCCGCCTTCGTTTTTATAAATTTCTCTTTGACGAGGGGTAAATGTGCGTCCGTTTCTTTGAGCATAACGGTCTATTTCTGCATCCGTGTATTTTCTTCCGGTAACAATATAAAACTGACAAGCAGAAGAAGCTTTTTCGGGATTATTATCGCGAGCCATTCCTACAGCACCACGTTGATGAAAATTGCTGTCATTAATTTCAGCAGGAACTCTATAAGCAAGTTCGCCATTACCCAACATGGTGCCCGGTAGTGCATGCTTAGAGTCTGGATCGCCACCTTGAATAACAAAGGTTGGGATGCAACGATGAAACAAGGTGCTGTCAAAAAACTTTTCCTTCACCAACTTAATCATATTGTCGCGGTGAAGTGGGGTGTTGTCGTAAAGAGCCATTACAATTTTTCCAGAGTCTGTTTCAATCACCACTTTGGTTGTTTGAGCTTTTATGGTTTGAAAAGAAAAAAGAACGGCAATTGCCAAGATTATTTTCTTCATAAGGAGTATTGATTTTTTACAAGACTAAAATAAGTTTTAGAGAATAACAAAACGATCAGCATCTTTTAAGAACGGCAAATCATTTCTGACCTGTTGAAGGGCTTCTTTGTTCAAGGTAACAGTTTGTATGCAGGCATCATTGCTTTGTTGCCAAATGGTTTCGCCAAGCGGACCAAACACGCTACTGTCGCCGCTATAATGAACATGAATATCATCACCCACACGATTGACACCCACCACATAGCATTGGTTTTCGATGGCTCTTGCTTGCAATAAAGTTTTCCATGCAAGGTTTCTTCTTTCGGGCCAATTGGCAACAACAATTAACAAATCATACTCTTCATTTTGATTGCGTAGCCACACCGGGAAACGTAAATCATAACACACCATCAAACAAATTTTCCAACCTTTTACAGAGGCAATAAATCTTTTGCTGCCATTGGTATAGTGTTGGTCTTCGCCGGCAAAGGCAAATAAATGTCGCTTGTCGTAATGTCCGAAAATGCCATTGGGTTGCATCCAAACAAGGCGGTTGTAGCACTTGCCTTCTTCTTTTATCATTAAACTTCCGGTGATGATGCAACGGTGTTGTGCTGCCATTTTTTTCATCCAAGCAACAGAAGGACCGTCCATGGTTTCTGCTAGGAGTTCTGGTTTCATACTGAATCCGGTAGTGAACATTTCAGGAAGTACTACCACTTCGCGAATGTCTTTTATGGAAGCAATCATTTGCTCGTATTGGGCAAGATTAGCTTCTTTGTTTTCCCAAATAATATCGGGCTGAATGATGGTGATGTTTAAGGTGGAATTGAAAGACATTATTTCTGAATTGTTACAAAAGTAAACCCTTATTCAAGCAATAAAAAAGCCCCCAAGTAGAAACTAAGGGGCTTACTTCTATTAAAACAATAAAAACCTAAAACAGCTCTTCAATAGCACCTACTAATTCAGCACGTGAAATAGGAGTACCTTTTATTTTATTATAGCCTTTGGCATTTACTAAATACTCGGCTTTGATAATCTTTATTAATTGTCCATTGTTGATTTCTGGAATCAATACTTGTTTGTAGTTCTTCATCATTTCACCTAAGTTTTTAGGGAAAGGACGAACATAACGCAAGTGAGCATGAGCAACCGATTTACCTTTACCTTGAAGTTCTGCTACCGCACTCTTAATCGCACCGTATGTAGAACCCCAACCAAGGACCAATACATCTCCTTGTTCAGGTCCGCTATCCAATGTTTGTAGTGGAATATAATCAGCAATATTGTTCACTTTAGCTTCTCTGTTTTTCACCATAATTTGGTGGTTTTCGCTATCGTAACTCACATTGCCTGTTTCATCTTCTTTTTCTAAACCACCAATGCGGTGTTCTAAACCAGCTGTTCCTGGAACTATCCATGGACGAACGCCTTTTTCATCACGCTTGTATGGGCGAAGTTTTGTTTCTCCTTCAGCTAATTCTTTCTTAAAAGAAACTTCAATTTTCTTTAGGTCTTTTGTTTGTGGAAATTTCCAAGGTTCTGCACCGTTGGCAATATATCCATCGCTGAGGAAAATAACTGGTGTCATATGCTGCACTGCAATGCGTACTGCTTCAAACACGGCATCAAAGCAATCGCTTGGTGTGCTTGCTGAAACGATTGGCATTGGACATTCGCCATTACGACCGTAATATGCTTGGAACAAATCGCTTTGTTCAGTTTTTGTTGGAAGACCGGTAGATGGACCTCCACGCTGAATGTTGATAATCACTAAAGGAATTTCAAGAATTACTGCCAAACCCATGGCTTCTCCTTTTAAGGCCATGCCAGGACCTGATGTCGTGGTAATGCCAAGAGATCCGCCATAAGATGCCCCGATGGCAGACGTTATTCCTGCAATTTCATCTTCTGCTTGGAAAGTTTTTACGCCAAAGTTTTTGAACTTAGACAAATCATGAAGAATGTCGGTAGCAGGAGTAATAGGATAGGTGCCAAGAAATAATGGCAAACCTGATTGTTCGCTTGCTGCTAATAAACCATAAGCAACAGCAGTATTTCCAGTTATGCTACGATATTTTCCAGAAGGTAGTTTTGCTTTTTCAACTTTATATCTTGTGGTAAACGCTTCAATAGTATCGCCATAATTATAGCCTGCTTTCAAAGCAAGTACGTTGCTATTGAAGATGTCTGGTTTTTTGCCAAACTTATCTTCAAGAAAAGCAATGGTAGTTTGAAGGTCGCGGTTATAAAGCCAATAGATAAAGCCCAACACAAACATGTTTTTCGCACGGTCTTTTTCTTTCACGCCCAAGCCCGAGATATCTGTTAAGGCTTCACGGGTAAGTTTGGTGACATCTATTTTATATACTTCAAAACCTTGAAGTGAATCGTCGTTGAGCGGATTTACACCATCAGCATATCCTGCCAAACGAAGGTTCTTAGAATCGAAACCATCGAGATTGAGGATGATTATTCCACCTTTTTTTGTGGTCTTAATGTTTACTTTTAAAGCAGCAGCATTCATTGCCACCAACACATCACAACTATCGCCGGGGGTATAAACTCTTTGGCTTGAGAAGTGAACTTGAAATCCACTAACACCCGCCACAGTACCTAATGGGGCACGAATTTCGGCAGGATAATCGGGGAATGTTGAAAGATCGTTGCCTATAAGGGCAGTATTGTTGGTAAACTGTGTGCCGGTGAGCTGCATTCCGTCGCCACTATCGCCGGCAAATTTGATGACTACATCTTCTACAACCTGAGTAGGTACTGACATAAAACTATGTGATTAAAGAGTCGTGATTTTTTTAAAAGCGCCCAAAGGTAGTGATTAAATAAAAAAAGCACGTTCGTGGTTTGCTGATTTAGGTTAGTTTTTTTAAGAAAAAGCCTATTTTTTCATTCTCTTTTTCTAATTAAAAAAAGAATCAAATATGAGAGTTTAATCCGCCATCTCGTTAGTAGCACCTAAAAAGGGCTTAGTTATCATTTTTTTGCCCTTTTAAAGCTAAAATCACTATTTATTTTCTTCCGCACGATTTTTTAATCTTTCCGCAGAATAATAAAATGTTCTCGCACAATATTATTTTCTTTCCGCAGATTTATTTATTTCTTCCGCATAAATATTGAATCATTCCGCATGATATTTATTTCTTCCGCACGATTTTTAAAACTAGACGCACGATTTTTAAAACTTAGCGCATAATAACTTTTAAAGAAAAACGCTATCTTTTTCAAGTGATTTTTAGACTATGACTTGAAAATAAAAAGAACACTACTTTTTCTTCCATTAATAATAAGGATTGTTGGGAAAAGCTTTTGCTATTTTGTTAACAATAATTTTGGTGAAGCATAAAAAAGCCCCACAAAAATTGCAGGGCTCATCTTTTATGCTTAATTATTTTATTTATGGCACCATTATCTTTGAATCGTAAACCACGCCCGAAGCATTGTAGATGTTGATGAAATAAAGTCCGGTCATTTCTGGTTTAGGATAGGTAATTCGGTTTATGCCGCTGTTGAGGTAAACCGGAAATGAGGCTACTTTTCTGCCATCAATCGCAAAAAGGGATGCATTGACCATTTCAGTCTTTTCGGTTTCGAGGTTCACCACTACTTCGCCGTTGTAGTAATAAGAAGTGTTGTTGGTATTGGTGTTTTTCTTCACGACAATGGTTCTGAAATAATTCTCTTGACCATTAAAGTCCGTTTGTTTTACACGGTAGTAGGTGGTAGCACAAGGGTTGGCGTCTATTGTGTTGTAAATTGATGTTCCGTTTTCGTTGTTTTTGCTATTGATTTTAGCGAGTTCAGTGAAATCATTGCCATCATTACTTTTTTCAACGGTATAAAACTGACAATCTTTTTCATAGCTCGCAGCCCATTCGAGTTGGGTTTGGTTGTTTTCTTCCTTGCCATTAAAATAAAGCCAAGTGACAGGGAGACCAGAAGCTGTAACTATTAGTGAAGTTGAAGAAACTTTGTCTCCACCTTGTCCTCCTGTTCCATCAACAGTGTTTAAAGAAAGCCAAAAAGTAACATTTCCAGTTCCTGAAGCAGGACCTATCCATGGGAAATCCAATTGTGTAATTGAGTTTGCAATAGTGTTAGTTTGTTCAATGTAATTATGACTTGAAGATAAATGGTTTGCAGTAGTTGCTGGTAATGAAGTGCCCCAAGCATTTACATTAGAATATGGAGATGTAGATTTACAACAAGTTATTTGAAAACCAAATCCTGCGGGAGTACCGGTAGTAGTTCTTGTTACGCGAACAGTATAAGTACCCCCAATATTGTAAGTTGTTACCGGAGTGCCCGCATGTAGTAGCTGTATTGTTGCAGTTGTTGTATAAGAACCGCCACTATGGCACCCATTACAAGTTTGTCCATCAAATGATGCACCTGTTGCCCTTAAACCTTGTGAGGCCGGACTAACATGATAATCCATAGACAAATAGCCCACAAAACTCACAAAGCATAGTGCTGCAATTTTTTTGTAACTGTATTTCATAATTCTGATTTAAGATCTGATTTAAGAAAAAGATATTCCCCAAAATTAAAATAATTCTATTGAAAAGAAACTAGGTTTTTTGATAGACAAGTAAAGGATTCTTTTAGAAAAGTCATTAGAGCAAATGAAATGGATTTCAAGCTCTCTACTTTTCTATGTAGGTTTGCCGCCCAGCACTAATGTCAATGCTTTCCCGAAGAGTTTTACTGTTTTTTTTCTTAACCATTCCTATGCTTCTACAAGCACAGAAAAACGATGAGTTTAAGAAGCCGCGCATCCTCATTTTGTTGGATGGTTCTTCGAGTATGCTTAGCGATTGGCAAATAGGAGAAAGCCGTTTTAAAGTAGCGAATAAGATTGTTTTGGCATTGATGGACAGCATTTACAAAACAAATAAAGAAGTAGAGTTTTCTTTGCGTGTTTACGGACATCAAAGCCCTGTGCCCGACAATAATTGCACTGATACACGCAATGAAGTGATGTTTACGAAAGACAATAAGGCACAAATGGAATTGCGTCTTGCAAGCTTGAAACCCAAAGGAGTTTCGCCCATTGCTTATTCTTTGAAAACAGCAGCCGAAAGTGATTTTGTCAACGAACGCGATTATGCTTATAGTTTGGTGCTCATTACTGATGGAGGAGAAAGTTGTGGCGGTAATATTTGTGATGTGGTAAAAACACTGCTCGACAAAAAAATTCAGTTCAAGCCCTATATCGTTAGCCTTGTTGATTATGCGCCATTGATTGATCAGTATAGTTGTCTCGGAACCTATTTGCAAATTTCAAAACCAGAGGATATAGCAATCGCCATCAATACAATAGCTGGGGCATATAAAGAGTTGTTGGCTATTCCAATTTTAAAGCCAAAACTAAACGAACCTGCTATAGTCCCTATTTCAGTAGTAGATAATTTAAAAGTTCCTCCTATTGTCATTCCTGTTGAAATTGAAGAGCATGTTGAAGCTGCAAAAATGAAGTTCAATAGCATGCAACCAATGTCAAAAACACAACCCAAATTTGTGTTTAGAAAAAGAGCAATACCCATTTTGCTCTTCCCTGTTTTAGAAATACCAGAACCTGAATTTATAAGTAGTATTTCCCAGAGGAAAATCATTTCATTGGAACAACCGAAACCTGTGGTTCCTAAGCTTATAAAGCATGAAAATGTAATGGTCAATACTGTTATAGACCAAGTTCCCGAACCTGAAAATATTGCTAGCTTAAGATTAAAGAAAGTAAAACCAAGTTTTGAAAGCGCAGCTTTAGTTTCATTGAGTAAATCAAGGGCTATTCCTTCGCTTAAATACACTATAGCCGTTGACACAGAAATAGTATTACCGAAAGTGCAAATGGAGAAGATACCTTATCGGTATTCTACCAAATTATTTTCGGTTTATTGGACTATGGGCAACCCAAACAAGTGGACTAGGATACCTGCTTTAAAAATTCCTCCGAGAGAAAAGGTAGATACGGTGAGAACAATTGTTACTTATAAAACGCCCGACATACCAACGCCACCCAAAATGGTATTTAAGCCACAACCCGGAGGCGTAAGAATAGCTCAGGATATATCTAAAGAAGACAAACCAACTGAGTTTACTATCACAAAAGAATTGTCAAAAGAGACAACACTTCAGGTTTATTTTACCAATGGAAAAGGGAAGTTTTTTCAAACATCGCCCCGTTTACTTTTAGTAGACCCCAAGACCAAAGAAACTGTTTTCAAGTTTTTTAGAACGGTAGACGCTAATGGAAATCCTGATCTTGTAAATGTTCCTCCGGGCAATTATGATTTGCGCTTTGAATCGAACACTTCACTTGTTTCTCAAGGTGTGAGTATTACGAAAGACAACAACCAAAAACTTGTCATTATCGTTCATAATTCGGGTTTACAATTTAGGTATGAAAACAATGAACGCCGCCCTGTAAAAGAATATACTGCTACCGTTAAAAGATTGTTCGATAACGCGCACGCATTAGAGCAGCCTTGCGATAAAATTTTTGAGTACGAACCCGGTAATTACCATATTGAAATTCCCGGAACACTACCAAGAAAAAGGTTCAATTTAGATATTGACTTCGATCGGATTTTTACTGTGGATATTGCAGAAGATGGTATTGCTCAATTCAATGCGGTTTCGCCACTTGGCAAAGTGTTTCTTTATTATCAAGATGGCGACCGCATGGAGTATTTTTATACCTTTAACATGAATAGCATCCCTGATGGACAAAACCTTCATTTGCAACCGGGACCTTATGAAGCTAGAACTAAAACAGGGGCATTTCCTTTCTTTATAAAAAGCAATTCGACTACCGAGATTGAGTTGAAATAGTGCTGTTCATTTTCTTTTTATTAATTCTTTTGTAAACCACAGATAGAACTTGTGTTTGAAGAGGATAATTGGTTTACATGATGACCTTACGTTTTAAAAAGATAGTTATGTAAGGCTTACATGATGGCATTTCAATTTGTTAGAAGGGTATATTGAGCTTACATGACGCCCCTGCAATTTGCAGGAAGGTCGTGTAAGTATTAAATGATGCTCCTACATTTTGCAAGAAGGTCGTGTTGGGCATACATGATGCTCCTGCATTTTGCAAAAAGGTCGTTTTGGGCATAGATGATGCTCCTGTAAATTGCAGGAAGGTCGTGTAAGTATTAAATGATGCGTTTTCAAGTTGGTATGGTCGTCATCTAAATCAATTATGTGGTTTCTTTTTTGAAAAAAGTCCTTATCAATATTATTAAAGCTATATGCTTGGGTCGTTTCAAAGCAATATTTATATAAAGCCATCCCTTTGGTTTTGAATCCATTAATTGCTTTCTTTTTATTTTGCCTGCTTGAAACACCTTGAAACCATCAATTGGCTCGCACAAAGATTGCAAAAACCCCTCCCGGGTTTTGAAGCACAACGCAGAATGATTGGGCGGGTTTTGCCTATGCCGCCTTCTATTCCTGAAACTGCAAGATTGAGCGCAGTGCTAGGTTTGTTATTTCCTGACGGAGAGGGTGATTTAAAAGTTTTACTCATTCGCCGAACCGAAGATGGCCATGCCCATAGTGGTCAAATTAGTTTTCCTGGCGGAAGAAAAGATGAGGAAGACGAAACTTTGCTACATACTGCCCTTCGCGAGGCGGAAGAAGAAGTGGGCATAGCTGCTACCAACATTCAAATCATAGGACAACTTTCGTCTATCTACATTCCAGTTAGTAACTTTCATGTGTTTCCTTATTTGGGGTATCTCAATGAACCGCCCAAGATTGTCGCCAACCATTTAGAAGTGGCTTATACTATTGAGGTTTCTTTAAATGATTTTTTAAAAGAAGAGTTTAAAACCATTACCACCGTCACTTCTCCGGCAGACAAAAGTTTTATTAGAAAAGTAAATGCCTATCAATTGCATGACGGAGGCATTATTTGGGGTGCCACGGCCATGATACTTTCCGAATTGGAAGTCATTTATGCTGAGTATGTGTCGGGTGTGGATTAGTCTTTTTCCTCTTCTTCGTCTTCAATAATCCATTCGCTTTCTTTCACTTTGCGCTTCACTTTATCCATCCACAAAAGCAATGCAGGCTGAAGAGTGAGGTTTGTAATCATAGCCAACAATAAGGTTAAGGAAGTGAGGTAACCAAGCGACTTTGTGCCGTCGAATTTTGATAAAGCAAACACTGCAAAGCCAGCAATGAGAATAAAAGAAGTGTAAATAATGCTTAGTCCGGTGTCGAAAATGGTGCGCCTCACGGTTTCGGCAATATTGTCATCATTCCTTGCCAACTCTTGTTTGAAGTTTACTAAAAAACGAATGGTAACATCTATGGTAATTCCTAAAGCCACACTAAAAACTAGAACCGTACTTGGTTTCATAGGAATGCCCATCCACCCCATTACACCTGCAGTAATGAGCAACGGCACAATATTGATGACCATTGAAATCAATAATATTCTCCAAGAACGGAAAAGGAAAATCATGCAACCAAAAATCATGATAAACGCCAACACCAAACTATCTCTGAGGCTATTGATAATGAACTTGCTGCCTTCTAAAAACACCACACTTGTTCCAGTAAAATCTACATGGAATTTCGTTGTGTCAAATAAGGCATAAGTATGCGGCCGAATGCTGTCGAGAATGATGGGTAACTGTTTACTACCCACATCTGCCATATTCACACTAATTCTTGTTTTTTGCTTGGTGCTATCCATAAATGAACTAATGAGTCGGTTGAACATGGAGTTTTTATCCCCTTGCTTTGCTCTTAAGTAAGGTTGGATAAATGCACCATCAAAAACATTAGGAACGGCATAGCTACTGCTATCACCATCATAGTAAGCTTGTCTTGCAAATTTGATTCCTTCAGAAATAGAAAGTGAATGTCCGATTTCAGGCATTGATTTCAGGTATTGAATTAATGCATCCATTTTTTCTAACACAGGCAAAGACACGGCGCCGTTTTTCCGCTTTGTATCAATCACAATTTCCAATGGCATCACCCCTTTAAAGTTTTTTTCAAAAAACTTAAGGTCAACATACACTGCATCATCTTTAGGCAAATCGTCCACAATATGTCCTTCACTATGTAAGCGCATGATGCCTGCTACAGAAACAGCGCAAATCAAAATGGTAATTCCATAAATCAACTTTCGATGACTGAACACCCAATTGGTAATAGTATCTAACAAACCGTTAATCCATTTATTTTCAAGGTAATTGGTATGTCTTCCTTTGGGCGGTGGTAAAAAACTAAACAATGCAGGAATGAAAATCAATGAAATCAAGAAGATAGCCATGATATTGATGCCGGCCACCAATCCAAATTGTTTGAGCAAAGCGCTTTTGGTAAAATAAAAAACACCAAAACCAATAGCTGCAGTAAGATTGGTGAATAATGTTACGATGCCCATTCTATCAACCATACGCAACAAACCCTTCATTTTGTTTTGATGCTTGTTGTATTCGGCATGGTATTTATTCAAAAGATAAACACAATTTGGAATACCAATCACCACCACCAACGGCGGAATCAATGCAGTTAGCAGTGTAATTTTATAACCCAACAACACCATAGTTCCCTGACTCCAAACTACACCTGCAGCCACCACTAGCATAGAAGCCAACACCGCCATAAACGAACGGAAGAACATTGCAAGAATAATAGCAGTCAAAACAAAGGACATGAGAATAAATAACTTCATTTCTGCTTGCACCTGTGTTGCCATCATTGAGCGAATGAAAGGCAAGCCAGAATAGTGCATTTCTACACCTTGTTTTTTACCAAAATCATTGGCAACAGCAAGAATATTATTAACAACGCCAGTACGGTATTTAGAATTCAAGATCTTCTTATCAATTCGCAATGCCATGAGGTAAGAACCATTTTGCTCATTGTATAGAAAGCCTTTGTAAAAAGGAAGATTATAAAAAGATTTCTTTAAGCTGTCGAAATTTTGGTCGGTTGCACCTTGAAATAGCTTAACTGTTTTCAGTTTGCTTGTTGCGGTGTCTTTCACCAAATTTATAGCTCCGGGTATGCTCAACACATTCTCCACCGATTTCACTTTTTCTAGGTCGCTTACAAGTTGCGCATAGCTTTTGAAAAAGCTTGGTTCAAAAAACTTAGGTGTTTGAATACCAATCACCATCATATTGCCGTCTTCGCCAAACTGCTTGCGAAACTCTTGGTAGGCTATGTATTTAGGATTATCGGTGGGAATAGCGCTTGTGAACTCATAACTCAGCTCCGTTTTCGAAGCAAAGTAGCCCATCAAAATCGTTGCGCCCAATAAGGAGATAAGTAAAGCAATTCGAAATTTGATGATAAAAGCTGCTATACGATGCCACATGTTGCTAATGGAAAAATTGAGCGCAAAAGTAGGCTGTTTATTGGGTTTATAGAAAACCAATCCTTAAACTAAAAAAGCCACCCCGTAATAGAGATGGCTTTTTTCATAAAAGTTGGTTGTCTTTTTTATTTCACAACAATATCTGTTGCAACGCCAAACAATGATGTCAAATTATATTCTTCACCATTGACCCAGTACTTTGGCACACCGAATATTTCGCCAAAACCCACTGAATAAACCATGGTACCTACTTTGGTTGCTGCGGTCACTTCTCCGAAAATAGTGTTGTTAACAAAGCCAGAATTTGCACCATTTTTCCAAAGGGCAGGATTGTAAAAACTTGCTTGTGAGCTACTAAAAGAAGAGCCAGAAACATACACGTTATTGCTGTCTACAAATACATGATTGGCGCTGCCACCATAAAGAGAAAGTACTGTCTCAACACCATTTTTCATCACAAAGGCATTCATGTTCATGCCTTGATCCATTTGTCCTGCTATATACAGATCATTACCTGAAACAAAGACTGAATTGACTGTTCCTGAAATTTGATTGGTATAGTAAATAGTCCCGTTTTTCCATACCACAGGCACTGTTTTGCTCATACTGATAGTATCGAGCATATTGCCACCCACATATACATCATTACCCGATACAAATATATTATTTGCAGAGCCCGAATTGGTAGACAGCATAGCCATAACACCGTTGGTCCACAACGCAGGATAGGTTATGCCAGAGTATGTAATATACCCCGATGCATAAACACTCAGTCCAGTTACTTTAATGCTTGTAACCATACCTGCACTATCCGATAGATAGGTAGGAAGGGTGTTTTTCCAAATCACTGGTTTATTAATTGAATCCATAGTCACTTGACCAGCCACATAAACATCTGTGCCAGTCACTGCGATTGATTTTGCATAGCCCAACGTATTTGACGATAAGTAAACCATCACGCTATCTTGCCAATATACAGGCAGGGTATTTCCAGCAGAATCATAAATAGCACCACTGATATAGGTATGTTTGGTAGTGGGTGTTGGAGGGATGGTGTATCTTCTAGGTTTGGTGCAAGAATACACAATGGCTGCTACAGCAAATACCAACAAAAATTTGGATAGTTGTTTCATAAAAAACGTAAATAATGCCCTAAATTAAGAATCTATTTGAGAATAAGTAAAGGAAAAGACAAAAGTAATAATAGCCACCTAAATAAATGGAGTGCATAACCCTTAAGAACCGCGTGCCTGTTCATCAAGCTGTCTTTAAAACAGCATGTCTTTTTCTTACACCAAATTGTCAAGTTGGACTTTAATAACCTTGTTTGTGGTAGGGAAGTTTATTTACCCTAATTCTCTTAAAACATATTCACATCAACAGCATTTTAATTTACTAATCATTTCTTCGCCTTGCCATTTTATATAAATAAATTTTGCACAAACCAAAGCCACTGTTTTCTCAATAAATTTAGTTGTTGGGGCGAAAAAAATTTTATCGCTTAAAATACCTGCTTTATCAATTAAGAAGTTTAGTTACGCTAAAATTGCTGTTATTTTGAAAAGAAATAATTTAATGGGTTATTTTAAAAAAATTTTATCACCAGTCAATAATATTCTATGAAAGATTGGATAAACAAATTGCTCCTTATTTGTTTGTTTTTTTCAGGAAGCTTTGTCGCAAATGCGAACCACCTTTTTGGAGCTGACATTCGCTATGTTCATGTTTCAGGCAATGTTTATAGTATCATCATGGATTTTTATGGAGATTGCTCTAGTTCTGTATCCTCTTCATTACAAACATCTACACCTAAGGTTGATGTCTATAAATACAACACGTTAATTAAAACAAAAACGCTCTCTTTGGTTGGAAGTGGGGGTACAGAGGTTACTCCTGTTTGTCCATCACAAATTAACAACACTACATGCAATGGTGGCACAATTCCAGGAGTTAAAAAGTTCACCTACTCAGCACTTGACACGCTAACAGATACTTGTTCCAATTGGAGATTTAGGTTCAACGGCACAATGGGAGGTGGTGTCTCTGCTGGTAGAAGCTCTACTATCTCCAATATTAATGCTCCTGGAAGTTCAGTTATGAATTTGGAAGCGATGCTAAATAATATAGGTGGGTACAATTCGGCAGTAACTTACACAACTATCCCCACTCCTTTTTTCTGTATCAATAAACCTGCACAATATAATCCTGGTGCTGTTGACCCGAATAATGATTCATTAAACTTCAGTTTAGTTGATGGATTAGTAATAGGAGGTACAGTGGTTTATTTAGCACCGTATACAGCAAGTTCGCCTCTTGCAGTATTGGCTGGAACTTTTTCCGTAGATAATATAACTGGGCAAGTAAATTTCACGCCCAATCTTGCACAAAAATCGTTGGTTGTAAGTAGAGTTAATGAGTATAGAAATGGTGTTTTAGTAGGTTATAGTATGCGCGAAATGACCTTTGTTGTCTTGAGCACATGTAACAATAACCCACCAACAGGCAATGTAGGAAATGCAAATGGCGGCACTGTGATGAGTGCAACCTCTTTTAAAGTTTGCCAAGGACAGGGAGCCTTTTCTTTCAATATTTATCCTACTGACCCCGATGGAAATACTATCTCCATGACAGTTACAGGTATACCATCAGGAGCAATTGCAAGTGTATCAAACAATAATACTATAGCACCTACTTTTTTCTTTAATTGGAATACCTCTGTTGCTGCAATAGGTAACTATACTTTCTTTGTGACATATCAAGATGATGGCTGTCCACTCTCGACTAAACAGACAATAGCATACACAATTAATATAGCCCCCAAAACACCTTTTACATATTCTCAAACTCAGGCAGCTACTTGTACTAAGAAGGGGAAATATCAAATATCAGCTACAGGTACAGCCCCTTTCTCAAAAATTGTAATGCAAGGAAGTACATTAATTCAAACAACAAATGGGTTATCGGCAATTCATACTGACAGCTTAGCGCCAGGAACTTATTCAATCAAAATCTCTGATGCAACATCTTGTTTTTCTGATACTATAATTAATATTAGCAGCCCCTCAACAGTACATGCAACTTATTCCTTAACACCATTAACTTGTTATGGAATTTCAACAGGTATTATTTCTTCTGTTCCTTCCAATGGAATAACGCCGTATCAATATGCTCTTGGTTCGGGAAGCTATTCAAATAATCCAACATTTACAGGGCTTGCTGCAGGAACTTATGTCTATAAAATCAAAGATGCCAGTGATTGTACTAAAGATACCACTTTGACTATTCTCTCACCATCTGTCATTGTTCCAGCAGTTTCTTCCATTTCGCTTCCTCTTTGTGTTGGATCAAGTAATGGCAGCATTACCATGAATGCATCGGGAGGTACACCCAACTATCGTTATGCTATTAATGGCGGAACCTTTTCGTCTGTCAATACATTAACTGGGCTTTCCGCAAACAACTATCTAATCACAGTAAAAGACTCGAATAATTGTGTTCATGACACTACAATAACAGTGCCTTCACCTGCGATTTTAGTGCCTGTGGTTACTTCTATTTCTCTCCCACTTTGTGTGGGCTCCAGTAATGGTAGCATTACAATGAATGCTTCAGGTGGTTCTCCAAACTATCGTTATGCAATAAATGGTGGTGCATTTTCGTCTGTCAACGTTTTTACAGGACTTGCTGTAAGCAGCTATCTCGTCACAGTGAAAGACTCGAACAATTGCACACACGACACAACAGTATTTGTTCCTTCGCCTACTTTGGTAATTCCCCAAGTTGTTTCCATTACAATACCTCTCTGTTTCGGCGCAAATAATGGTGAAATATCGATGAGTGCAAATGGAGGCACTTCACCATATAGATTTGCAATGAATGGTGGTGTTTTCTCATCAACAACGTCATTCTTTGGACTTTTTGCAGGTAGTTATATTATTACTGTTAAAGACACTAACAATTGTACCCACGACACAACAATTAATGTTTTACAACCTTCCTCTATTCAAATTGCTATTACAGAATTTGAAACAAAATGTTTTGGAGATGCAAATGGATTTGTAATTGTAAATGGAATTGGCGGTACTCCGACTTACAATTATGCAGTCAATGGCGGAATATTTCAAATAAATGATTCAATAAAAAACCTTTCGGTAGGCAGTTATACTATTACCGTAAAAGATGCAAACGGTTGTATTAAAGACACAACTGCTGTCATTTCTCAACCGCAAATTTTGAAGATTACGTCATTTCAAATTACTCAACCAACTTGTGAAGGTTTTTCAGATGGTAGTATTTCCGTTAGCAGCAATGGTGGAACATTGCCATTGCAATATCAACTGAATAATGAAGGGTTTGCTCTTAACAATTTATTCCAAAATCTTGGAGCGGGCATCTATGTTGTAACCATTCAGGATGCTAATGGTTGTTTGAAAGACACCAATGTTATTCTAATTGGTTATCCCCATATTTATGTTGACAGCGTAAACACAAAACCTGCAACCTGTTTTGGGGTGGATGATGGTGAATTGACAGTTTATGCTTCTGGAGGAAACCCTCCTTTACAATTTGCTATCAACAATGGATTTCCATCGTTATCTAATTTCTTTTCAAATCTAGCAAGCACCAACTATGCTGTTCAAGTGACGGATGATAAAGGTTGTGTTAAGGATACCTCGGTTTATGTTCCTTCGCCGAAAGTAATGGACATGAATATGGTCATCCGAAACAATGATTGCATCGGCACAGATAATGAGGGCGCTATTCGCGTTGAAGTAGCGGGTGGCACTTCTCCTTATGTTTATTTGTGGAGCACATCATCAACAGCCGATTCTATCTTTAGTTTAAATAATGGGAAGTACTTCGTAGTTGTGACAGATGCGAAAGGTTGTGAAGACACTGCTTTCGCTGAAGTCAACTACGATGATTGTTGTACCGTTTTTGTGCCATCAGCTTTCACGCCAAATAATGATGGAAGAAATGATGGTGTTGGTGTGCTGTTTAAAGGTGATATGGAGCTAAAAGAATTTTCCATTTACAATCGGTATGGTCAACGCGTTTTTTGTGGTAAGAATGTAAATGAACGCTGGGATGGCACTTTCAACGGTGAACAACAGGTGATTGGCTCTTACTATTATTATATCCGAGCGCTATGTGGATATAAACAAAACGTAGAGCAACGATTTAAGGGGGATATTTTACTGCTTCGATAATTTCTTCTGACTGTGTTTTTCTTTGAGGTAAAGACTTATTTTTGCGCACCTTTAAAGAAAAATTATGGATTACAGAGAGATAGTTGCCGTTACAGGAATGGGCGGACTTTTCCAACTGAAAGCAACCAAAAACGATGGCGCCATCGTCAGGAATCTTGATGACAATACTATCAAGTATATTCCTTCGCGTTTACATAATGTTACTCCACTCGAAAGTATAGAGGTTTATACTGTCTCAGATAATGTTCGTCTTCATGAGGTTTTTCAGAAAATGAAAGAAAACGAAAATGTAGAAAAACCCAAAGTAAAAACAGCGAGCAACAACGAGATTAAATCATACTTCAAAAGCATATTCCCTGATTTTGATGAAGAGCGTGTTTATGTTAGCGACATGAAGAAAATGCTGAAGTGGTTTGAAGTGTTGAAAAAAAATGATTTGCTCAAGTTTGAAATTGTCCAAGAAAACAACCAATCAGAAGATGAGGCAACTGCTGTTGTGGAAGTAGAAGAAGAAAAGCCTGCAAAAAAATCAAGAGCAAAAAAAACTGCACATGACAACACCACTGTGACTGAAGAAAAGCCAAAGAAAAACACTAAAAAGAAAACAACAGAAGAATAAACTATTTGAAAAGCTAACCTTTGGGTTGGCTTTTTTGTTAAAACAAACGTTTGTTTTTCTTTACGGAATCTAAAAAATGATTTAAGTCCTCAGAAGGTTTTGAAATAACCAAAAGAAAACCAAAAATCACCACAATCATCGTGCTCCGGATAATCACATCAATAATGGGATTGATCATAAAAGGTACCAAATAGGAAAATATTCCTGTAACAACACCCGCTGCTAATACCCAAACACTTGATTTTGTAAACGGCTGCAATCTCATTTTTTTCCAAAGAAAAATAAGCTTGGAAATGTTGAAAATGACTAACGCCAATGTGGTCCCAAATGCTGCGCCATAAACGCCATAAACTGGTATCAAAATTCTGTTGAACAAAAAAATCATTCCTACTAAAATTAATGAAATGTAGAAATTGAACTTGTAGTGTTTCGAAACACTTATCATTTCGTTATTTAATCCTGTAGCCATATCCACCAATTTTCCTATAGAGAGAATAATCACCAAATTAGTTACAGAATCGTAACCTTTATGTAAAATAAGAACTGCATTATGCATGTTCATTACAATCAATAGCCACATGCCCAAGGCAACTATTAAGACATTGATTGCAGCTCGTTTAAAATACTCATTTACCTTAATCATGTCGTTGGCTTCATACGATTTAGTAAGGTCTGGCAGTGTTGCAGTTGCCATGGAACGGTAAGGAATTTGCATGATGGTAATGATGAATACTGCAATAGAATATTCTGCAACAGAGCTCATTCCTGATTTATCAAGCGGTGCTAACATTAAAGCGTCAAGATAACCAAGCAAGTTCAATGAAATGCCCATCAAGGTGTGATACCAAGCAAAGTGAATGATGTCTTTGTATTCTTTCTTTGAAATAAGATTCCATTGAAAAGAAAGCCCAAAACCTTCAGTCTTTTTACAAATTACCCAAAGAAAAATAATAGGAACTAGATAAATCAACACACTGCCAATCACAAACTGTGTATAAGAAAAATAGCTAGCTACATATAAAATAATCATTGCAATGTTGAACAAGCGCAACACTACTTCACGCATCATTACCGAAAGTGCTATCTTAAGTTGACTATTTAAGTAGTGTTCCAAAAGAAGCAATACGCTCCATAACAATGTGAAAAGGGGAAGCCACAAATAAAAGCGGTCAATAAATGGTTGGTCAACTGGCTTAAAAAAATGAATGATTTGAGGCTTCAGTAAAAAATAGAATAAAGAAAGAAATCCTGTAATGACTATAGGGATTATTAAACTCAATGTTATCAATACGGGTTTTCTCGCATCGCCCGCTGGATATTTATGAATGTAAATAGCCATTACAATATTCATCCCCAACATTGTAACCTGTGACATTACTACCGCCTGATTTGTGAAATTTCGGATGAAACCAAACTCTTGTTTAGGAAAATAAAGTTGTTGGAGATAAATGATAAGTGCACCAAGCAAAGCGCCTGCAAAAATGACGATGGATGATTTTACTGACTGCCTGAATACAATGCCCATTGAGACAAAAATATATCAATTCATCATTGCGAAATGAATGTTTTGTTTAATCCCATTTCTTAACGACTTGTTACGCGCTTACAAAACCCGTGTTAAGCCCATGAATTGTGTTGCAGGTAGTGAAACCCGCCGCATCTTTGCATCATCAAACAAACAAAAACAAACAAAACAAAATGAAAAAAATTATCATCGCTGCTACAGCAATCCTCGGTTTCACATCAGCTTCTTTCGCACAATCAAATGCTTCTGGAACCGCTTCACAAACAGTTCAATTGGCTTTATCAAATGCTCTTGAAATCACTTTCACTGGTAATGGTTCTGCAACAGGTGGAACAGTAACTATCCCTTTTACAACTGTGAATGATTATGCAAATGGTGTGGAGAGTGCTG
>CAINUN010000063.1 GCA_903853805.1 uncultured Bacteroidota bacterium | reverse complement strand
TATTTGGATTAATGATTCTATTTCTTGTTTGGATAAAAGAAAATCAATTTATTATAAAATAATAGAGAAGAAAAAAGTGCTTTATGGTAAAACAAAAAAAAATATTGAAAAATATTTTGGAATACCAAATATACAACAAAAAACTAATGACGTAGAACAGTATTTTTATTTTGTTGAAAAAGGTCAACAGTGTTTTTATTCAAATAAGAATGGGTATGACACATTAAATGTTGAAGTTTTATTTTTCTTTTTTGATAAAAATGGAAAAGTAATTAATGTAGGGGGCATGAAGCCATAAATCAGTAATACTCTCTTGGTAGTGGTAGTGGCAGCAGCAGCAGTCAAGATTATGATTACTAAAAATTTAACATATTGAAAAAGATAATTTGGATTGCAAGTTGGGGAGCTACAATTCTTTTGCTCGTGACATTTGTACTAATGTTTTTAGGTGCACTAACTGATATCAAATATGAGTTTGAGGCTTTCCCAAATGTAAGTGATCGATTAGTTGAAACTGCATATTCGCACGTTTACAGGCTGTCAATTATCATTGTGATACAGTTTATTATAATAATCAGATTCTTAGCTAAAAGAAGGAAGCCACAGAAGTAAAAAGTTCATTAAACCGACCGTTTACATTACACAAAAATTGTGGGTAATGACAACCTATTGTATTTTAAAGTCGCAAAAGATTAAGTTTAATCCATTTCCAAATATTACGTCAAGTACATTCCGTAATTTATTAATTTATTCTTTAGTTTGTTAAAATCAACAGAATCACTGACAAAATACATATAATAGTCAAATCCAAAATATATAAAAGAATCTCTATTGTGTGTAATTATTTCAATTGTAACTTGAATATATTCCCTCAGTACAAGCTTCATTATTAATTCTATACTATCCAGGCTATATTCTCCTTCAGCAAGTTTTGTATAAAATTTATATAAATCCATGTCCTTATGCTTTATAAAATCATCCTTATCAGATATTTTATGCATGTTAGTTATTTTTACTTTATCTGTATTCAATTCTTGCATAAACATTTTAACTGAATACACATAATTATTTTCAACCTCCAAATAACTTTTCTTTGATAGAAAAGAATTGGTTTTTAAATCAATGATTTTGCCAATGTCTGAATATGAAGTCCATTCATTTAATAAAAATACACCTTCTGAATTGAAATTTTGAGGATTATACTTTGTTACTGATCTTGCTTTGTATCTCCAAGTTTCCATTTACTTTCCAATTTTTTTTGATAAATCTTCATTGTAAGTTCCAATTCGTGTATCCTTTCTCCATAAGTTCTTTTCCTTATCTGCCATTTTCCAAATTCCCCCAAGATGCCCATCTAAATCAGGGGAAATAAATACTTTACCATTTGAAAATACTTGTGATTTCCCGTTACTAACAACTTCCTTGAAACCTGGAGGTAATTTAACTATTATAGGTCTCGCTTTATCGCCAGCACCTTGGATAAATCTTACAACTTGAACAACACTTTGTCTATATAAAACTGGTTTGGCAAATAAAAGCCCAAGTGCCTGTGTATTAGGTTTACTTGGAATTGCTGAAATTGCATCTAACCCAACTGATGCAGCTTTTTTCCAACCACTCAATCGTGGTTTTTCAACAACTTCATTACCGAGTATCTCTCCATTTTCGCCATATTTTATCTCCTTTCTAATGCTTACACCTGGTTTACCATATCCTAATTCCTCACCCACAAATGACATCAGATTAAATATGCTATTGTTCATACCATAGAAAGCCTCATACAACAAACCAGCTGGTGATGGCATAACATCTTCATCGCCACTTCCGGGTGTGTCGCCTAATGGATCATTATATCTAATAGGATTATTCCTATTAGTTGCATATTGACTTTCATTTGCCGTTGGTTTAGGATCAAAATTCCACCTTCTCCCAAGCCTCGTATCATATTCCCAAAACAAGGCTGTATTTAAATTCCCAGCACCATACACCTCATTATCTTTTGATTGTCCATTAAACCCAAACCTATAACTACTGCCAGTTTGATAAGAAAAACTACGATTTGGCATTGGCATTCCGAACGGATATGAAGAGGGTGATATGTTTGAGTAAGTTTGCAAAAGCTATAGATAATGTATGAATTTATGTTATGCTCATATAAAAGGAACAGCCTAATACCAAACAGTTATGACTCATAATTATAAGGTAGAGTGGCTTAAACAGGAACTTCATTCACACTTTTACATAATATGTATTTTAATTTTTTTTCACTTAAAATTTTTATAACACTATCATAAAAGCCGTTTTCTTTTGTATATATCAGAATATCTCCATAAAAATTCCATTCGTATAAACATCGGATCAAACCTTGTTTTATCATCTTTTTAATTGCAGGAGAATCAAATTTCTTGAGTTCTTTCATAGAGGATATTAAACAAGGTTTGGTTTCTATTAAGGGCTTATTATATCTTGATAGTAATAGGTTTCTCTTTTCGATAACCATATTCTCCGTATCAATTTGGATTTGAGATTCTACTAGATTTCCATTAGCAAAAACTATTGAACTAGAACGAATATTACTTGGGCAACGAAATGGTAAATATTCTTTTTTGTCAATTGCATATATAATATCATCGGAAAGTAAACTATTGAGAAGTTCAGAAGTAAAACTTGTTCTAGAAAATCCAAAATCTTCTATGTCAAATCTTACACAACAGAAATACCAACCATCTTCTATATTATAATTTGATGAAAAAAACACTTCGTCGTAATTATTGTATGGAATTATATAAAATGTCATCGTTTTTTTGGATAAGGAATAACAATTTTTTCACTTTTTGCATTTTCAGAATGGTAGTGTCCTTGGCCATGATGTTCAGGAACGCCTTCTTCTCCTGCATCGGGGTGTCCATCAGGATCGTTTCTATAGTTATTATTTTCATTTTTTGTGTTGCGTTCCCCAACTGAACCACCCCTCTCATTAATCTTTTCGTGTTCTGCGAACGTCTCCTTAGCCCAGCCTTTTTGTGGGCAGGAAGGGACGTTCGCATCATGTGCAGTATTCTTTACTCTTGTAATAAATGCATCCATACGCCTTCATTTAAGTCAATAAAATTAGTGATTTCTGAATAATTGCCAACATTTCCATCATCATAAAATGCTGCAGAACTGTGTTTGTAGGCAGCAGGATATGCCGCAAGAGTCCATTTTTTCACACATGGATTGTTATGAATGTAATTGAGTTTTTGATGAATAAATTTTATAGAAGTACACAACAATGCATCAAATGAAGTTTCAAACACTTTATGCTTTTTATTTGCGGTAATTTCAGCTTTTGTTCTTTTATCCGCCAAAATTTTTAAAATATCATTTCTTTCAAGTTGCTTAAGTCTTTCTACCAATTCATAAGCCATAAAACGTTTACCATTACTTACCAAGGTATTTAAAGATTGGCTGCCGCCTTTATAAGCAAGTAGGAGGTGAACATGATTGGGCATAATTACATAGCCCGTTACTTTATGTCCAGCTTGACGAAGCTGTTTGAACCATTTATAGACAATGTCATATCCATTGGTAATTTCGAATAAAGAAATCCAATTGCTGCAAGTAAATGTCAAAAACCAAAAGCCAGGTTGTAGAATTGCTGTTTTCCTTACAGCCATTAAGTAAAGTTATAGATTTAGGAATAATACACAGTTGGCAAACGTCCTTTGCTACACACAGGGCTTCTACAAAGAGACGTTTGCAGAAAAAAATACCTAACCTACAAGCCAATTCATGCTTAAATTTTGGATTCAGAAACTAATAGCAAACGTCCTTTGCTACACACAAGGCTTCTACAAAGATACGTTTGCAGAACAGAAGAATGTATTCATCTTTTAGTTCAAAGCTTACGCTACGTGAGTCCCATAAAGGCAACTCATGCCAATAGAAGCTAGTTATAAGTAAGGTAAACCTAAAATAACAATGACTATTGAAATTCGTTACCTATTTAAAAACAAGTCAAAGATAATAAGACTTCATTATACTTTTGACTTAGACTTTGAAAATTTATAAGCTACGAGCGTTAAAATCTTGACACAAAAATGAGCATTCTGCGCAGGTTTCAGTCAGATAATGGAGGTTAGAAAGTCATCAGAGCGCTGCGCTGAACGTTTGTGACAGTGAAGCATTGAGGAATCCATTCCAAAGAAGGGTTTCTATTCTTGGGGTTCTATGTGCCCTACAGAACACCTCAAACAGCATGGTTATAGATTTAGGAATAATACACAGTTGGCAAACGTCCTTTGCTACACATAGGGCTACTACAAAGAGACGTTTGCAGAACGGATATTGAGCATTGAGGAATCCCTTCCAAAGAAGGGTTTCTATTCTTGGGTTCGAGGTGCCCTGCGGAACACCTCAAACAGCATGGGAACGGATATTGAGCATTGAGGAATCCCTTCCAAAGAAGGGTTTCTATTCTTGAGTTCGAGGTGCCCTGCGGAACACCTCAAACAGCATGGTTTAGGAATAATACACAGTAGGCAAACGTCCTTTGCTACACACAAGGCTACCACAAAGTGACGTTTGCAGAACGGAGTAAGATTTAGGAATAATACACAGTTGGCAAACGTCCTTTGCTACACACAAGGCTACCACAAAGTGACGTTTGCAGAACGGACAGGGTTTCTATTCTTGAGTTCGAGGTGCCCTACGGAACACCTCAAACAGCATGGGAACGGATATTGAGCATTGAGGAATCCCTTCCAAAGAAGGGTTTTTATTCTTGGGTTCGAGGTGCCCTACGGAACACCTCAAACAGCATGGGAATGTATTGGTCACGCGAGTGCAGCGTAGAACTCCACAAGATGAACTTATGACCTGGGACAAAAATAGGGTAGGGTAGCACACTGACAAAATTTCACTTATTTAACCGTCTTTCCTCTTGTTTTTGTTAATAACTCATGTAATAATTGATTTATGCGACACATTGTCACCCATTTGTCATGAATCCATTAATCTTCCTCCTAATTTTGCTAAAATTCCTGACAACATATGCAATAGCTAATGCGTATTATTGAATAATAGTCGTTTTACTATCATTATCTATTCAGCAATGACTAATAAATTTCTGCAAATATTCATAGTGACTACCAATTTATTTCTATTGTAAATCAATCATTTAAAGTAGCATACCTTTATTTAGAAAATAACATTTTCTAATAATTGGCACACAGTTTGAGTATATGGTGATTAGTAATAAAAGATATTTTGCTTTAATTACACAATAATTAAAAAATTAATCAATAAAAAATAAAAAATAGTTGAAATGAATAAAATGAAGCTTCAAATACCACAAAATGATCTTTTAAAGCCCTTTAAGATGAATAGTACAGTAGAAACTTATATGCAAATACCAAGTAGTCTATACACTTTCTTAGAACAGGAACTGATGCCTTGGGAGAAAAAGCCCCTAATTGGGCAACATGAATTTAATTGCTTCATGAGTATCAATACTTTTCAAAGCCATGACTATGGTCTTAGTCAATATCAATTGATAATCAAACAGAATGAGTTTAGATTCCTTCAACAGGATGTCATTTCCTCAGAAAATATTGTCATGACGCGAGGAATGATTATCAGTAGGCGACCTACAGATATAAATGGCTATCTAGAAATTGGGCTAATTTGTTTTGAAGTGATGATAAGGTATGATTGGATAGATGTTTCGGAGGAAGGTGACCAAATTGAGATATCTACGTATGCTGTTTCGTTCTCATGCTGTTCAATAAAATACCAACAGGGTATGGTATAGTAAAAATAAATATTAAACAATTCACAAAATGAAATATAGATGTAGGGGAAGCCCATAAACTTGAAAAAAATCCGAAAAAAACGGTAATCCTTATTGATGCCTCAGATGGGAAGCCGTATCAACTAAAAAGTAGGCAATAATATATAAAACGTAATAAAAATGATATACGTAGTTTTGAATTTACAAAGTAAAAACGTGGGCGACTTAATATTATATGGACGCCTTGTTTCAAAAAGCATGAAGTTAAATGCAACCATATTTACTGCAATGCCAATTGACCTCAAAGATTTTGATATACAAATCAATGAATTGGAACAAGCACAAATAGATACCTTTTTGGGTGGTGAAAAAGAGACCCTCATTCGCAATCAAAAACGCAAGAAGGTGGAAAATAGCTTGAAAAAGTTAGGTTTATATGTTAGTCAAGTGAGCGACGGAGACCCGAGTATTGCTCATAAAGCAGGCATGTTGGTGAAAAGTAAACCTAGCAAATTGACCAATATATTGTTCAAACCATTGCGATTTACAGCAGTGTCCATTCAGTCGGGCAAAGCAAAATTAAAATGGAAACCAGTAGAACATGCAAGGAGTTATTCTGTTGAATTTTGTGATGAGCCATCATTTACTAAATGGCAAAATGCAGGCATTTCAACTTCATCAAGAATCACTATTTCAAACCTTGACAAAGGAAAAGAATATTGGTTTAGGATCGTTGCACTTGGCATTAATGGTATGGTAAGTGATTGCAGTGATTTTGCTTGTTGTGTAATAAAATAACCAACCCGTAAGATCAATTGCAAGATGAATCGCTAGAAGCTATTCGAAAGGATAGCTTCTATTATTTTCATTAACGAATCATGCTCATTACAACAGAGCATATAAATACAATACTCAGCTCATTATTTACAAAACCTAAACTCTACTTAACATAACGTAAATTATGGGAAAATAATTTAAACAAAAAAAGGATAGTGAATGGCTAATCCACATTCCTGTATTTCTTTCTTCCCAAATCCAAACTCAAATCCTACCTTTGCGCCTTATTTTTTAGTTTAAGCCTATTTGTGCTTTGTCAGCAATCAAGATGTCAGTAAAATACCCCGAATCTAAACAGTTGAGTTTGCCATTCATTGAGCAGGAAATCATGCAACAATGGGAGGAAGAAAATACATTTGAAGAAAGTGTTAGCCAACGCGAAGGCAGTGTGCCCTTTGTATTTTATGAAGGTCCACCAAGTGCCAATGGCATGCCGGGCATTCACCATGTCATTTCTCGTACATTGAAAGATTTGGTTTGTAGGTATAAAACGATGCAAGGCTATCAAGTAAAAAGAAAAGCAGGATGGGATACGCATGGTTTGCCTGTTGAGTTGGGTGTAGAAAAGGAATTGGGGATTACTAAAGAAGATATTGGCAAGAAGATAACTGTTGAAGATTATAACAAAAAGTGCCGCGAGGTGGTGATGCGTTATAAGGATAAATGGGAAGAGATTACCAAGAAAATGGGTTATTGGGTGGATATGAGTGACCCTTATATCACCTTTGATAATAAATATATTGAAACGCTTTGGTGGGCTTTGAAGCAATTATACGATAAAGATTTATTGTATAAAAGTGTGTCTATTCAGCCTTATTCTCCTGCTGCAGGAACTGGATTGAGTTCGCATGAACTGAATCAGCCAGGCACTTATAAGGATGTGAAAGATACTACCATAGTAGCAATGTTTAAGGCAATTAGGAATGAACAATCAGCATTTTTATTTGAAAATATCAATGCTGACATTCATTTTTTGGCTTGGACAACTACGCCTTGGACACTTCCATCTAACTGCGGATTGACCGTTGGACCAGAAATTGAATATGTTCTAGTAAAGACATTTAATCAATATACACACCAACCAATTCATGTTATTTTAGCAAAAGCATTGCTTGGAAAACACTTTAAGCAAGAAGGAGAAAATGCTGATTTTGAGGCATTTAATGCAGAAACAAAATTGATTCCTTGGTCTATTCTTTCTTCTTTTAAAGGCAAAGATTTAGAAGGAATTCGCTACGAACAACTTCTTCCTTTTGAAGGCAATACCAAAGAAGTTGCAGGCGGTGACCCTTGGCGAGTAATTACCGGCGATTTTGTAACTACTGAAGATGGAACAGGTATTGTGCATACGGCTCCTGCATTTGGTGCTGATGACTATAAGGTAGGGAAAAAACATCATATTGGCATTCTGACAATGGTGGACAAAGAAGGAAAATTCAATGATTACACAGGCGAGTTTTCTGGAAGGTATGTGAAAAATTATAAAAATGATGCCGATTGGAAAGATGTAGATGTAGATATTGCCGTGAAATTAAAACTTGAAGGCAAAGCATTTAAAGTTGAAAAATACGAACATACTTATCCGCATTGCTGGCGTACTGATAAACCTATTATCTATTATCCGTTAGATGCCTGGTTTATTCGAACCACAGAAATGAAAGACCGAATGGTGGAATTGAATAAAACCATCAATTGGAAACCTAAAGCAACAGGTGAGGGAAGATTTGGTAACTGGTTGGAAAACATGGTAGATTGGAATTTGAGCCGTTCTCGTTTTTGGGGTACTCCCCTACCCGTTTGGGTCAGCGAAGATGGTAAAGAAACTAAATGTATTGGCTCCATTGAAGAATTGAGATTGGAGATGGAAAATGCCAACAAGGCATTAAGTATCAATCAAGTTTTTGATGAAACCACGCTAGATTTACATAAACCTTATGTTGATCAGATCATTTTAGCAGATAGTCGGGGCAATTCTATGTCCCGCGAACCTGATTTAGTAGATGTATGGTTTGACTCAGGTGCGATGCCTTATGCACAACTACATTATCCGTTTAACACCAATAATAATTTACAACAAAATTTCCCGGCTGATTTCATAGCTGAAGGTGTTGACCAAACCCGTGGATGGTTTTATACCCTTCATGCTTTAGGAGTTATGCTATTCGATAAAGTAGCATACAAAACGGTTGTATCTAATGGTTTGGTATTAGATAAGAATGGCAATAAAATGAGTAAACGCCTCGGAAATGTGGTGGACCCATTTGAAACTATTGAAAAGTATAGTGCTGATGCCACACGTTGGTACCTCATTACTAATGCCTCTCCTTGGGATAGCTTAAAGTTTGATTTAGAAGGAATTAAGGAGGTTCAACGAAAGTATTTTGGAACTCTCTTCAATACCTATCAATTCTTTGCTTTGTATGCTAATGTTGATGGATTTAATTTTAATGAAGAATATATCCCTATAAATCAGCGTCCTGAAATTGATCAATGGATATTATCTTCATTAAATACATTAGTGTCGGATGTAATTGCAGCATTTGATGATTTCGAACCTACGATTGCAGGTCGTGCCATGGAATTGTTCTTAGATGAACAATTAAGTAATTGGTACGTTCGTCTTTGTCGTCGCCGTTTTTGGAAGGGCGAATATGAACATGATAAAATATGTGCTTATCAAACACTTTATGAATGTTTAGAAACGATTGCTCGTTTGATGGCACCAATTGCCCCATTCTTTGCCGATTGGTTGTATAAAAATTTGAATAAAACAACTGGAAGATTTGTAGCTGCATCTGTTCATTTGGCTAATTTTCCTATTGCTGATTCGGGCGTTATTAATAAGCCTTTGGAAGAACAAATGCAATTGGCACAAGATATTTGTTCCTTGGTTTTATCGTTAAGAAAGAAAGTAAATATAAAAGTTCGTCAGCCTTTGCAAAAGATTTTGATTCCTATTATGAACGATAATATGGAATCATTAATTCGAAAAGTAGAAGATATTATAAAGAATGAAGTTAACGTAAAAGAAATTGAGTATCTTATTGATTCTAAAGGATTCATCAAAAAGAAAGTAAAGGCAAACTTTAAAACATTAGGCGCTCGGTTAGGGGGTAAAATGAAGTTGGCAGCTGCTGCAATTACCCAAATGAGTCAGGAAGATATTAGTATTATTGAAAAGAATAAAACCTTTGATTTAAACTTGAATGGGGAAAATATCGCTATTAATATTGATGACTTGGAGATCATTGCAGAAGATATTCCAGGTTGGTCGGTAGCTAATAAAGATAACTTGACAGTAGCTTTAGACATAACTGTAACTCCAGAATTGCAAAACGAAGGAAATGCCCGTGAATTAGTGAATCGGATTCAAAAAATAAGAAAAGAATCAAATTTTGATATTACTGATAGAGTTATAGTAAAAATAGAAGATTGTGAATTAATAAATAGTGCTGTTAATCAATACAATGACTATATTTGCGCCGAAATTTTAGCAGACAAGATAAGCTTAGTTAGCGAATTAGATGAAGGTAATGACATTGAAGTAAATGAAGTGAAAATTAAATTATTAATTTCTAAAACAAATTAGAATATGGCTATCAAGAAGAAACCAACTCCAAAAGCAGCAAAAAAAGCAGCGCCTACCTCAAAAAAGAGTGTTGCCATTGCTCCTTCCAAAAAATCGAAGCCAATTGTAAAGCCGGTTAAAAAAGCCGCTCCTTCTAAAGTAAAACCAATCCAAAAAGTTGCTACTGCTAAACCTGTAAAAAAAGCAACTCCAATAAACACAAAAGTAGTGTCAAAAAAAGTGAATAAGGCTGTAATTGCCAAACCCGTATCGAAAAAAGGAACTTCAGTTAAAAAAGCAACACCTGTTAAAAAAGTAGTAGCTAAAAAAGCGGCACCTGCTAAAAAGGTGGTTGCAAAGAAAGCAATGCCTGCTAAAAAAGTAGTCGCTAAGAAAGCGGTGCCTGCTAAAAAAGTGGAAGCAAAGAAAGTAGTACCTGTTAAAAAGGTAGTTGCAAAGAAAGCTGCTCCTACTAAAAAAGTTGTCGCTAAGAAAGCGGTGCCTGCTAAAAAGGTGGTTGCTAGCAAAGTAGTTCCTGCTAAAAAGGTAGTCGCTAAGAAAGTAGAACCTGCTAAAAAGGTGGTCGCTAAGAAAGTAGAACCTGCTAAAAAGGTAGTCGCTAAGAAAGTAGAACCTGCTAAAAAGGTGGTCGCTAAGAAAGTAGAACCTGCTAAAAAGGTGGTAGCAAAGAAAGCTGCTCCTACTAAAAAAGTGGAAGCAAAGAAACCTGTACCAGCACCCAAAAAGGTTAAAACTGCTCCAATTGAAGTTAAACCAACAAAAAAAGTTGAAGCAAAGCTACCAAAGGCTGAAAAAGTAAAGCCAGTAAAAGAAGTAAAACCTAAAAAGCCATCTAGACCAACGTCTAATAAATCGAAGCCTACTAAAACCATTTTTCAGTCTTCTAGACCTGCTGCTCCGTCTCAATTACCAAGTATGGCACAACGTGCTTCTGCAATGAGAGTAACTGAGGAAAAGAAACCAGGAATTGTGGTAGCACACCGTCGGTTAGATAATAAAGGTAAAAGTAAAGATCATGTTGGGAAAACAATGATGAGTTACAATCCTGAAACTACTCGTTCAATTTTAGATTCACATCATGAAGAAAATAAACCAAAGACAGTTTATCGTTATAGTGATGAAGAGTTGATTGAATTTAAAGAATTAATACTTAAACGCCTTGATGCTGCTAAGAAAGAATTGACTTACCAACAGGCTTTAATTACTCGTAAAGATGAAGCAGGTACTGAAGATACTGAAAACCGTTTTAATAATGTAGAAGATGGTAGTGGTGCTATGGAACGTGAACAATTAGCACAATTAGCAAGCCGTCAAATTCAGTTTATCAGCCATCTTGAGAAAGCATTAGTACGTATTGAAAACAAGACTTATGGCATTTGCAGAGTAACTGGAAAATTGATAGATAAAGCTCGTCTTCGTGCAGTACCACATGCTACCTTGAGTATTGAAGCGAAAAACAATATGCCAAAAAAATAATTTCTAATTTAACTTTTTAAAGGATAAAGAAATAAAAAAAAAGCCGCTCAATTTGGGCGGCTTTTTGTTTTTTTGATTCTATATCTAGTCTATTGTATGAAATAGATAGAACTATTATTATTTATAAGGAGCTGTAATTCCTATTTTTCCACTATTTCTACCATAAAATATTGTAGCAATTCAATCTTTTCTATCGAATTGCATTGACACAGTTGCGGCAACTCAATCTTTTCTATCGGATTGCATTAACACAGTTGCGGCAACACAATCTTTTCTATCAAATTGCATTGACACAGTTGTGGCAACATAATCTTTTCTATCGGATTGCATTGACACAGTTGATTGTCTATTACCCTCGCATTTTTCAATTGTATTAATAAAAAAGCCGTCTCTTTCGAAAACGGCTTTTTTTGAATCAATCAATATTTCTTTATTTAAAGTCCCACTCATCTACATCTTTGTTCACAACTGCAGTTTCAACTTTTGCAATTATTGAGAAACCTGGTCCAAGAGGTACTTTTACAGTGTAAGGAATTTTATATCCATTACTTGCTGGTATTTCTTTATAGTCAGAAAACTCAGAAGTTAATGAAACAGCACCTTTTGGAGATTCCATAGTTGAAATTTGCCTTACTAAGAAACCGTCGGCTACATTATAATATTCCAAAGTTTTCTTACCGCCAGCATCAACAGCTTCTATTACATAAACATCTTTATCATTAATGTTGTCCATTGATTTTATAGTGCGCTTAATACCATATTTCTCAGGTGTTAAGTCTGCATAAATATCGGCATCTTGCTGTTGTTCTTTAAGGTCATCACCTTTAAGGTCTTCTCTTTGACCTTGAGTTTCTTGATAACCTTTATTACCTGTCAATACTACTTTTTGCATGACCATAGCACCCACTTTAAATGACTGTGACATTTTACCTGGATCTTGTTTTGCCTCCGTAATGGTTATAGTTTGTCCTTGTAAGCTACCTGTCATCACCGTTTTAATAGACTTTATCGAACGAATTGCTTTTTCACCGCCAATAGCATTGATGTAGTTTTTCATTACTATATCAGCCGTCATTCCTGCCGGAATTGAGGAAGTGCTTTGTTTGATTTCTTTGCCATAAGCATCATAGTAACTTACGTTTCCATCAGCAGCAAAACGAGCAAGTTTTTTTGCAACATCATCTTTATTACCTACAACAACAATATTAGCATTGTCGGGTTTGATGTATTTCTTAGCCATTTCTTGAACATCGGCAATTGTAACTGCTGCCAAATTTTTCAAGTAGTCTTGATAATAAGTCTTAGGCATTTTGTAACGCTCAATGTTGATGGCATACTGTGCTATTGTTTGAGGACTTTCCAAACCAATGGCAAATGCGCCAGTCATATTGTTGATGTGGTTTTGAAGATCTTCTTTACTCACAGGTTCGTTGCGCATACGGTTCATTTCTGCAAGAATTTCAGTAACAGAACTATCTGAAACGGCATTCCTTGCTTTAGCATAAGCTGTAAAATGACCTGCAATGTAATCTTGGTTAATAGAAGAATAAGAACCATAAGTCCAACCATGCTTTTCGCGAAGGTTAAGGAACAAACGACCATCGGAACCACTACCTAAAATAGCATTGGCAACTTTTGCTTTGATGACATCTTCATTTCCTGGACGTAAGTAAATAGGATAAGTAACATTAATAACACTTTGAACAGCTCCTTCTTTTGGCACAAATGCAACACGAGTTGCTGCTGGAGAATTGGGCATAAAATAGACAGCTTCAGGCACATTTGCTTGTTCCCATTTGCCAAAGTATTTTTCTATTAAAGGTTTTACTTCTGCCATAGTCACATCGCCCACAATTGCCATATAAGCTACATTAGGACGGAAATAAGTGGAATAGTATTTTTGAATACTTGTTAAATCTACTTTCTTCACTGATTCCTTATTCGGTACTTCTCCAAAAGGATGTTTGGTGCCAAAGTTCATGACAGCACTAACATTTTCTAACATTTGGTCTGGCTCATCTTCACCCGATTCCAACTCAGATAATGTACGGGTTTTGGTTTTTTCCAACTCATCTTGTTTGAAGTCAGCATTCATCGTAATGTCTGCCATCAATTCAAGGATTTTAGTTTGGTGCTTTTTCAAACCACTACCAAAAATTCCTTCAGAAGACGCATTGACACGAGCGCCAATGTTGTCAATATCCTTATTTAGTTGTTCTTTGCTCCTGTTTTTTGTACCCGACTCCAACATGCTTGAGAATATTGTGCTCATTCCCGACATTTCACCTTCAAGAACAGGTTTAATATCAAGTTGTATGGAGGCAGAGAAAACAGGAAGCTTATGATTTTCAACCACAAAAACCTTCATGCCATTGGCAAGGGTGAAGCTTTCTGTTTTACCTAATTTTATTTCTGGTGCAGGACCCGGCTTTGGGCGTATGCTGCGATCTAATTTTTGTGCACTTGCTGAAATGACAAGTGTAACGGATAATATGGAGAGAATTATTTTTTTCATTTTTAGAAATTTTAAGCGTTCAACAATAGCGGTTTACTTCTTCATAGATTTTGGTAAAAAATAAAGCACTACCCTACTGTTTTTGGTTAGGTATTTCTGTGCTACACGCTTCAAATCTGCCTTAGTAAGTTTTTTATACTTGTCTAACTCTGTATTGATTAGGTTGGCATTGTGTTGAAAAGTATAGTAAGTAGCAAGGTTGTTGATAACGCCGGCTACTTGCTGGTTTTGTTGTACAAAATCATTTTCAGCTTGGCTAATGAGTTTGTTGAACTCCTCATCACTAATTTCGTTGTTGATTACTTTATCAATCTCAGCATCCATTGATTTTTCCAAATCTTCAGCAGCTACACCGTTAGCAGCAATAGCTACCATAATCATTACACCTGGGTCTTCACTTGGAAATTGGAAAGCACCTACTTGCACTGCCTTTTCTTGCTCATCTACAATAGCTTTTTGAAAACGAGAGCTTTTTCCTGTAGAAAGTAATTGTGATAATAAATCAAGCGCATAGCTATCATCTGTTCCTAACTTAGGAGTGTGGTAAGCCATGAAGATTCCTGGAAGTTGCACATTGTCGTAAACAGTTGAACGCTTTTCGGCAGTTTGTGCTGGTTCTACAATATTAGGACGAGGAATAGCTTTAGTTCCTTTAGGAATACTGCCATAATATTTAGCAATAAATGCTTTTGCTTGTTCGGGTTTAAAATCACCACCAACTAACAATACAGCGTTATTAGGCACATAGAAAGTCTTGTAGAAATCCATGAACTCGCTGAGTTGAGCCTGGTCTATATATTGCTCTTTACCAATGGTTGTCCAACGATAAGGATGCTTAGTAAATGCATTTTCAAAAATAAGGGGTTGCCATTGACCATATGGGGAGTTGTCGTAGCGTTGTTTCTTTTCTTCTTTCACCACTTTGCGTTGTGTTTCCACACCGGTAGTATCAATCTTGGCATGAAGCATTCTTTCAGCTTCCATCCAAAGAGCCAATTCTAGTTGGTTTGATGGAAGAATTTCGTAATAGTAGGTTCTATCTTGAGTAGTATTCGCATTCAACTGCCCTCCGGCAGCTTGCACCAATTTCATGTATTCGCCACGACCAATGTTTTCGCTGCCTTCAAACAAAAGATGCTCGAAGAAGTGTGCAAAACCTGTACGTTGTGGGTCCTCGTTTTTAGAACCTACATGATACATAACAGACACTCCTACAATTGGTGTTGAGTGGTCTTCGTGCAGAATTACGTGTAAACCATTGGGCAAATCGTATTCTGTGAAATTGATTTTTGTAGCCTGACTATATGCATTCAGGGTAATGCCCCCGAGTAGTAACAGACTTAAAGCTATTCGCTTCATAAAAGAATGGAGATTTTGAGCCGCAAATGTAATGTTTGTTGCTATAATAAAAACACAAAAACCCTTAGTAAAAATAAAGGAAGTTCTGTGAACAAATCTGAAATTCAAATTGTCAAAAACGCAATTATTTAGACACCCTTAAAATATACCAAAAAGGTTACCGTATTCGGGCAGCCTTTTGAATTGTAAAGTGATAGTTAATGAATTCTGTGTGGGATGTTAGCCAATTTCAAAACTTCTGTTATTGACGTTATATAATGATTTTGCACGGTAATGGCTACCTTACTTTGTATCAACAAACAAAACAAAAAGCAAAACATTAAATGGAGACTTTAAAAAAAAGAATAATAATTTTTCAATTGTTCATTCTGTTTTTCTTTAACAATCATCTATTTGCCCAAAGTCCAGTAGTTACATCTAACCCTACCTCAGCTGCAATCTGCAGCGGCACTAATGTGATTTTTACAGCTGAAGCCTCTGGTACACCAACCCCCACTATTCAATGGCAATTTAGTTCGAACAGTGGAAGCAGTTGGTCCAATATTTCAGGTGCAACCAATACAACTTATACTTTTACTCCTTCATCTGGATACAATAATTATCAATACCACGCTGTTTTTACCAATAGTTTCGGTTCAATTAGTTCAAGTGCTGCTTTGCTTAATGTAACCAATCCCATTTCATTGATTTGTGAAGTGAGTAGTGATAGCATTCATTGGGGTACACCTGTTGGATGTGATACAACAATTTGCGAAGGCATGAAATTGTTGTTGAGCATGAATCCAAATAATTTGCCTTTCCCATTGTCAACCTGGACAGGACCGAATGGATTTTCTGTTACATCAACTAACACTAATAACGATATTGTTGTGACAACAAGTGTAACACCTTCAAATGCGGGTGTTTATACCATGTCCTATACCCAAAATGGTTGTGTTTCTACAAAGTCAATTACCATTCATACCGCATCAGTTCCAGTAGTAGGTGCTATCACAGGTAATTCAAGTGTATGTGTAGGAAGTACCATTCAATTAAGCGACACTTCACTCGGCGGTGTTTGGAGTTCATCCAATATCAATAAAGCTACGGTTAATTCCTCAGGTATAGTTACAGGCGTCGCTTCGGGAACTGTAACTATTTCTTATACTGTTACCAACGGAAATGGATGCAGTACTACGCAAACATCTCAAATTACTGTAGTTGCACCTGTAAGTTTTACTTGCGAAGGAAGCATCAATAACCAAAACTACACATCGCTACCTAATTGTACCATGACGGTGTGTGAAGGCAATCATTTGTGGTTAAGTGTTAACCCGAATGGATTAGTACCTACAACAAATTGGACTGGTCCAAATGGATATAATTCCAATTCTATCAATGCAAACAATGATGTTTTAATATCAAACAGCATG
>CAINUN010000062.1 GCA_903853805.1 uncultured Bacteroidota bacterium | reverse complement strand
TCAACAATTTTGCCAGTAAAATTGGCTCTTATGCCACTCTTTTTGGCTTCACACCTGCCGAAGTAGCCCTCATCGTAAAGATGGCTGCTTTTTATGCATATATCATCGGATTTATTGAACAGGTCAAAACGTTTTCAAATAACCTCGTGTCGTTTAAAAACATCCTCAGCATTGCACCCAATGGCACTACGCTTGGTCCTATTCCTGTGCTTACTGTTGCGGCTGCACCTGCAATTTGTCCGGCAGGCATTTTCACATACATCAGTGGCATAGTGGGTCGCATCAAAAGCAACACCACTGCCTACACCGATGCCATAGGCAAAGACCTTGGCATTGTGGGCGATGATGTGGAGTTTAAAATGGCAGAATTTAAGCCCGAAATTTCTGCCACCACGCAGACAGGCAGTGTGGTGATTAAATTCACCAAAAAAGACCTCGACGGAGTCAATGTTTATAGCCACCCTGTGGGCAGCACCGATATCAATGTTTGGGAATTTTTGGCGCTCGACAATCATTCTCCTTATCACGACACCCGCCCGTTGGCTGTAGCCGGCCAGCCCGAAAAACGCCAATACCGCGTTCATGGTGTGTATGATGGCGTTGAAACAGGGCTTGTTAGCGACACCATAGAAGTGGTGTTTGAAGGATAGTCTGAACTATGATTGCCCTGATTTTTATGATTTATAAGAACCTCGAATAGAAAATCATAGCAATCACAAGAATCAAATGAATCACAGTTCAGACAACTAATGTCAACTAAGCTTGTCGAAGGAGAACGGAAAAGAGCTTCGGCAGGCTTAGGTTGACTTGAAAAAGCCAATTGATGTGTCACTCTGAGCACAGTCGAAGAGTGTGTTGAGGGCTTCGACAAGCTCAGCCTGACAAACTGGGAAAACAAAAAAAACAACTAATTTTAAACAACTAATCAAATCGGTTATGAAACCAAGTTTATCGGAAAAAGGACGAAGCCGCATACTTCATCCAACTGTTATGACACAAACTATGGCGAACTGGGGGGAATGTTTGAAGATGAACAAACAATTTTTTATGAAATTGGCAGTATTGTTAATGTTTCATTTTCCTTTTTGCGCACTATCGCAGACAAAAGATGAAATCATAAAACAAATACTAAAAATAAATCGTTTAGAGAGTGAAGAGAGAGGGCTTCAACTGATTGACCCAAGTGAACTATCAGAAGCGGAAAATGCAGAATTAAACAAAATCCCTAATGAACATAACAATTATGAAAATTTTCAAGCACTAAAAAAAATCATTTCACACCAAGAGCTAGTAGATTTTACCGAAAACATAAGTGGCGTACTTAGAATGTTCGCCATTAGAGCGTTAATTAGTCAAAGAGACAACAATTACGATTATTTTCAGTTTTTTGTTAATGAAATAAAGAAGAATGAAAAGATAGAATCTCAATGGGGATGTGATGTTTCAGTTAATCTTACTAGTAACATACTATTATCTGAATTATCAAATAATTGGAATATTGCACGTTCTGAAGACGATAAAAAGAAGTTGAATTTTTTAAACAAAATACTGCGACCAATAGACAGTTTTATTTTAGTTGAAAATAAAAATTTTAATGATAATTTTTATTTCGGTGTTTTTTCTAGAAAATTATTTGGCAATTCTATGAATGGAAGGGTTAAGCAATTAATTGATACTAAACTCAACTTTGCAGCTTTCGAGTTTATGATGAAAACAAACCCCAAAATTTTTGATTCTATTAAGGAGAATGTCATAGATAGAGTTATAAAAAGTAAAGTATTGTTATTAGATAGGCACCCTCAATTTTTTGAGGGATATTTAAGGTACATGGTAACTAATAAACAATTTGAAAAAGCCAAACAAATGATTCAAGCTATGAAACAAGATGAATATTTTGAAGATAGACTTAATTATATGTTGATGGGTATTGATAAAGAGCTTGTAAATAAAGTAAAGTAACTACTATTTCAATGCCACTATTCGCCGTAGCTTATAAATAAAACAGTTTGGCGAAGGCTGTGCCTTCGTCACTAAAAAACAGGAAGCAGTATGCTTCACCAAACTGAGGGTACTTATTTGTTGCAGTATGATGATGGGGAGGTTTGTGAGACGGTGAAGGTGGTTAAAGAATAGTGTTTGCGTGTTTTTGTGTCTGGGTTTTTTCGAAAACACATAGCAACAAAAAAACCAAAAAGGACGTTGACCTGGGTCAGCGTCCTTTTTGGTTATGTACTAAGATTGTTTATTCTTTCACCACTTTTGCAGTGCCGGTTCTTCCGGCAGCATCTTTATAGCGAATTAAATAAATGCCCGAAGACAGTTTACTCATGTCAATTTTCAATGAATTTTTGTCGGAACGCCACAACCAACTACCCACAGTTTGTCCGTTAATGTCGAGCATATAAACGGTGGCATTTACGTCTTCAAGTCCACGCACTTGCAGCGTTAATATTTCGCTCACAGGATTTGGGAAAGCAGAAAACTCAAACAAGTTATCTGTTGAAACGGTTCCTTGAATTTCTTTAGCCGGTGTTTGTGTAATGGTAATTGGCGATGAATAACCAATGCAACCCAGTTTTGTGATAGCTACAGAATAATTTCCTCCGCTTGTTACAATTAATTGTTTGGTGGTGGCACCTATAATCATGTTACCATCTTTATACCATTGCCAAGTTACGCCCGAAGAAGGCATAGCGTTGAGTTTGGTACTTCCGTTCGCAGCAATAGTTGTAGCGCCAGTAACAGAAATAGTAGGCGTAGGAATAGGGTTCTGTTTGGTTTTTACACTTGTGGTAGAAAGCTTGCTCACACAGCTATTGGTATCCGTAATCATGACCTTAAATGTTCCGGTAATGAGTGCGTTATAATCGGAAGTTGTTGTTGTAGCAACTATTGTATTGCCATTATGCCATTCATAACTAAATCCACTAGCAGCAGGAGAAGCACTGATAATGCAACTATCACCTGCACAAAAAGTGGAAGAAGTTGTTGCAATAACAGAAGCAGTAGGCAAAGCATTGACAACAATTGTTACAGGGTTACTAGCAGTATCATTACAACCAGCAAGTTTTGCAATCACCGTATATACACCGGCAAGTTTAAACACTTTGGTGTTTCCACTTCCAGCACTCAATCCATCTTTAAGCCAAGTGTACGTGTAACCTGTAATAGTAGGCGCTGTAAGAGACACACTACCACCTGTGCATATAGTTGTTGGTCCACCAATTGTAAAAGAGGCAATTGGCAACGGTTTAATAGTAGCTGTTTTTGGAGCTGAAGTTTTGATGCAATTAGCACCGCCAGAAACAGTGAGTGAATAACTACCTGTTTGAACTGCATTCCATGTGGAATCGGTGGCACCAAGAACTGGTGAACCATTTAATTTCCATTGATAATCAAATCCAGTTGTTGAACCATAAGCCAAGTCAATAACAAAGGGAACATTGTTAGGCTCGCACACAGTGGTACTAACTGCAGTGCTTTTTATTTTGATAGTAGTTGGCATTGTCTTCATAGATACGGTAACTAATGAAGAGGTGTCTCTGCAGCCATTATTGTTGGTTACAACAACATAATAAGTTCCTGCCTGGGATACTAAAGTTGATGCTGTTGTATCTCCATTGCTCCACCAATATGTTCCTCCTCCTGTTGCTGTTAAGGTTGTGCTACCACCAGGACAAATTGCTTTGTCAGTCCCAGGATTAGCAACAGATAATGCAAACAAAGAAACCAATACAGTATCAGTATTTACACAACCAAAAGAAGAAGTTGCAGTTGCAACATAAGTAGTAGTTATAACAGGCGTAAAAGGTTGATTGTTGATGATGCCATTATTCCAAGTTACAGTTCCATTAGAAATTGCATTGAGTATTATGTTGCCTCCATTACAAACAGCAACATCATCTCCAGCATTTATTGTTGGGAGAGGATTCACGGTAACTAAAACAGTATCAGATTTAGAACACCCCAAATTATTAGTAGCGGTTGCAATATAATTTGATGTAGCAATAGGAGTAAAAGATTGATTATTGGATATGCCATTGTTCCAAACAAAAGAAGTAGCAGAACTCGCATTCAACACTACAGCATTACCTGAGCATACGCTAACATCATTCCCTGCATTAATCGTTGGTATTGGATTCACCGTAACTAATACAGTATCTTTTTTGATACATCCATTATTTATTGCAGTAGCAATATAACTTGTTGTTGAAATTGGCGTAAACGCAATATTGTTTGTAATGCCGTTGTTCCAAGTAACCGTAGTGTTTGAACTTGCATTTAAGGTAACTGCATTTCCAGAACAAACACTTACATCACTTCCGGCATTGAGTGTAGGTAGTGGTGTAACGGTGATAACCACAGTATCAGTCTTTGTTATTCCAGAAAGAGCATGGGTTGCTGTCAGCACATATGAAGTTGTAGTAGTCGGGGTAGCGGTTGGGTTGCTAACATTTGCATTACTTAAGCCAGTTGATGGCGACCAAGAATAATTAATACCACTTATTGCTTGCATTCCAATATTCACACTATTACCCGAACATATAGATGCATCATTGCCTGCATTAGCAGCTACAGTTGCATTAATATTTACGTTGTCTAGGTAAAGGGCATTTCCATAACCGTTAATATTTTCAAATGCCACTAATACACTATTATTACCTATATAGCTATTCAAACTAACCGTATCTTTTCTCCACTGAGCAGCTGTTGGCGTGAAATAACTTGTGCCAGATGTAACTGTTCCCAAAACACTTCCTCCCTTAGAATAAACTGGGGTGTACGTTGCTCCACAATCAGTTGAAACCAACACCCTAAAAGTGTCAGAATACCCTGTATATGGCATATAGGCAACATCAAAAGTGAGTGTAGCTGAATTATAACCTGCAAAACTTAATCGTTTAGTAATTAATTGGTCTTTTTGTCCTGGGACATTCCAGTTGTAGTTATCAAAATACATGCTACTAGCTGAATTAGCAAACCCACCCGTAGTATTTGTTTTTTGCCAGAGATATCCGTTGCTTAGGTAATCAACATTTTTCCAACCCAATGGAGGGTCATCTGTGCCTTCAAATCCTTCGGCAAGTGGAAGGGCTCCCCCTGTTGTGGTGATGTAAGCGGTGCGACTAATTGTGCTGCTGTCGGTTGTTCCGTTGAATACCTTTAATGTCACATTGAAACTTCCAGCCGAATTATACGTAACTGTTGGATTAACAGCAGTTGATGTTGATGGCGTTCCGCCAGGAAATGACCATAAACGCGATGTAGATGTACCTGTAGATAAATCGGAGAATGTAATTGTTTGACCTAAACAAGGATTTACGTTATCAACTGCGAAATTTGCTGCTAGAGAGCGTAAGTTATTGATAGGTGTTTCCCACATACCACGTCCATAAGTTGCAACGCGCAACATTGTATTTGATGTGCTATCGTTGAAAATATACATCTCAACAATACTAGTTCTTGTAGGTAATAAATCGCTGTAGATACTCCAACTTTGAGCATTAGCTGTCTTGTAATAAACTGCACTTCCACTTGCTATAAACACCATTTCATTTGCAGAAAAATATTCGTCGGAAAGAATACGTACATGATTTACAGAAGGTAGATTGTATTTGATGCTTGTCCAAGTAGCACCATTATCCCCTGAACGATATACTTGTGTATTTGCTGTGATGTAAACCACATTGGAATTTGATTTTATTGTAGTGATTGTTGCGGCATTATTAGTACTGTTTGGCAATGAATAACTTGTAAATGTTGGTGTTAATGCTAGCGCATTGTTGCTTACATAAATCATTCCATCGCTTGTGATCGCATAAAGTCTGTTGGCATCTGCAATAGAACTATGAATTGCCATTATCTTTTTACCGAGGCTTGCTATTTGTGTCCATGTAGGTGTAGGTAAGGTTAAGGAATTGGTTCTTAAAATAACAGAGTCTGCAACAAAAGCTAGATTGACGTCGCTACGATTAAAAGCAATATCAGTAATGTCGGCAATTGCTGCTGGCAATCCATAAGTATTTTCGCTGCCTGTTACTAATCTTCTCTTAGGAACAGGAGTGCCTCCCCAATCTGGATTATAGTAATAAACCATTGCGCTATTTGCACGATAATCGAACACACAATGCGATTGCCAATCTCCACCACGATTGGTGTACCAACCCGTGCTTGTTGCATATAACTCCCCATTATCCTGTGTGCCAATGCTAAACATATCTTTGCGTGTAGGGCTACAACTGCCATGATAAATTTCATATCCATAAAGTCCATCACTTTTTGGATTCCAGGTTGTGCCACCATCAGTGCTAAGAAATATACCACCATCATTTACATCATACAAGTTATTGTTGTTGTAAGGGCTTGTTATGATTTGATGCATATCTGTATGGCATTTCTCCCACCAATTTGTCATTTGTGTCCATGCTACACCACTGTTTGTGCTCTTCCAAATATTGTGTGCAACTAAGTAAACAATGGATGCATTTGTTCTATCTACCCCAATTGAAAAATTATAGTCGCCTTGGCCAGAAGAAGTAGAAGCATTGCTGTAATAAGTAAGGTAAGGAGAAGATGCTGTTTTCATAGCGCTAAATGTGCTTCCACCATCAGTTGATTTATAAAGCAATCCACCATTTGCCACCATACCTAAATACACCACATTGGTATCGGCAGGAGTAACTGCAACTCGGCATCCATTTCCATTGGTAACGCCTGATGGAAGCACAATGCCAGAAGTGATTTGTGACCATGTATTTCCGAAGTCAGTTGAACGAAAGAAAGCTGAGTCGTTTGTGGTTGCATAAAGTGTTCTTGAATTGATAGCTTTCTGTTTAATATCATCAAATGGCCTTGCTGCTGTTTTTATGTTCCAACTTGTACCGCCATTTGTTGTTTTATATATGCCTGAATTGGTTACGGCAACAATTACTTTAGGATCAAGCGGATCCATCAACATATCGCATACTAACAACCCCGAAAGACCTGAAGAAGTAAATGTTTGACCTCCGTTTATTGATTTATATACACCACTGCCCGAATAATAGTAGTTGTGGTCGCCAGTGCCTAAATAAAGAATGCTATCATTGGTATGGTCTACACATACTGACGCCAACCTCATGCTAGCCATATAATCAGTGCCTGGAGCTACATTCCAGTTATTGCCGCCATTAGTGGATATGAACAACCCACCACGTGCGCTGATTGCATATATCTTGTTGGCATTGCTTGGATGAAACTTGATTTGAGAGCAACGGCTAAGTCCATGAATTTGTCCGCTCATGTTAGTTGGAAACAATGCAGGCAATACTGCATTCCAATTGGCTGTTTGAGCAAATGACAACAAAGGCAACAAAACCAACCAAACTAGTGGTAAAATTCTTTTGTTCATCTTGAATGATTTAATAGTGAAGGATTAATGTTTGCGATTGTTGATTTCTTGTTGCTGTTGTTCGAAGATTTTATTGCGTTCTTCTTGAGAAAGAATATGACCATCTTCTTGAACAAATGGCTTTACTTCATGACGCCAGTTGTTGAAACGCTTGAACTGATAAGCGAGGTAATCATATTGCTGACGATCTGCCGCAGACATTTTGCTTAAGTTTTTTTCTGCACGATGATGTTCTCTTTTATCTTCCTTAGAAATATCTTCATTAAGCAACTCTGCTTCCTCCATTGGCATTTCTTTTCCTTTCCAAAAACTATCAAAGTTTTTGACTGCTTCATAATAATTAGTTTTGGGGTCTTCCATCATTTTTACCCAAGAAGGCGTGTATTGTGGAACTTGTGCAACAGATACTTTCGAAAAAGGAAGCAAACAAATGAGGAAGGGAATAAACAGTAGTTTCATAAAATACGGGATTGAAAAGATGAGCTTGTATATATAAAGGTAAGAATAGCCTTTTAAAAACAAAGACCCGTCTGCTATTTTGACAAAGGGGTGATAATTTTCTCTTACGCGCTGAATCCAATTATTTTTTGTCTCAAAATTCATCCTTGCTATCTTCATCTCTTTCTAATTCCAATGATTTCCATAAACGAAGAAATTTTCCACGTTAGGTATAATAAACTCAACGAAGAGCAAAAGTTAGCTGTTGAAACTATTGAAGGTGCAGTGATGGTTATTGCCGGTCCTGGAACTGGAAAAACGGAAGTGCTTTCTTTACGTATAGCCAACCTGCTGCGTTCTGATATGCAGGTAGAGCCACATGAAATTCTTTGTCTTACTTATACAGATGAAGCTACTAATTCTATGCGCAAAAGGTTGGTGGACATTATTGGTACTGCTGCGCATAAAGTTAACATTTTCACTTTCCATGCTTTTTGCAATAATGTTATTCAAAACTATAGCGATTATTTCTCAAAGAAATCTTTGCAACCAATAACCGACCTAGAGCTAAACGATATTTTATATGACATGATTGATGAATTGCCTAAGGGGCATGTTCTTCGTCGTCTAAGTGGTGAGGTTTATTATGATGTGCCGTTGTTGAAGAATTTATTCAACTTTATGAAGAAGGAATATTTTACTACGGAGCGCATGGTAGCATTAATTGATATCTATATTGAAGACCTATCCAACCGTGATGAATATGTTTACAAGCGAAATGGAAATGGATTTAAAAAGGGTGACTTAAAGCAAACGCAAATTGATGAGGCAATAAAGAAAGTTGAAAAAACAAAAGCCGCTGCCAAACTCTTCGAAGTCTTTGAAAACAAGATGAAAGAAATGGGGCGTTATGATTTTAACGACATGATTATTTGGGTTTTGAAGGCATTTAACGATAGCACATTTATGTTGCAAAGAACCCAAGAACGCTATCATCATTTTTTGGTGGATGAGTTTCAAGACACCAATGGCGCGCAAAATGAATTGTTGAAATTTTTAGCTAATTATTGGAATGAAACGCCAAATGTTTTTGTGGTGGGCGATGACGACCAATCTATTTATGAGTTTCAAGGCGCGCGCATTAAGAACATCACCGATTTTTATGAGCGCTATAAAAAAGTTTTAAAGACTATTGTGCTCACTAAAAACTACAGGTCTTCGCAATCAATTATTGACAAATCAACAGCTACTATTGTCAACAATGGCGAGAAACGCTTAATAGATTCTTTAAAGGATTTACAACTTAATAAAAACATTGTTGCCGCCAATGAGCGATGGGATAAAGAACAATTTCCGGTGCCTATTGTCAAAGCCTATCATAATATCTTACATGAAGAAGCAGATATTGTTCTTCAGTTGGAAGCTTTGTACCAGCAGGGCGTAAACTTGAAAGAGGTGGCTGTGCTTTATGCGCAACACAAACAAGCCGACAACATCATTGCTTTGATGGAGCGCAAAGGGATTCCTTATAGTGTGAAAAAGGCGGTGAACATTCTCGACTTGCCCTTGGTGCAGCAACTGATTGCCATTTTCCGCTACTTAGAGATAGAATCAAAAACCATGTTGAGTGGCGATGCGCTTTTGTTTGAAATCATTCACTCGCCCTACTTTGGCATTAAGCCTACCGACATTGCTTTGCTCTCTTTGCATATGCAACAAAACAAAAGCAAAGACAAAGCCAATGCTTTCAATTATTGGCGGCTCACGCTTGCCAATGCATTGTTGCTCAGCAGTCTTCAATTAGAAACTACCAATGCCATGATTCGTTTTGGTGTTTGCGTTGAAAATTGGTTGCAGCAAATGTCTTCGCTCACGCTGCCAATGTTGTTGGAGAAAATAATGTACGACAGTGGTTTGATGGGGTATAACCTTCACAGCAAAGACCATGTGTGGAATGTGCAGGTGTTGCATACTTTCTTCAATTTTGTAAGAGAGAGTTTTGAAAGAAATCCAAGAATTTCTTTGACAGAGTTTTTGGCAATGATAGATAGAATGAAAGATGAAGGCATTGCATTGCCGCTTCAAAAAACCATTCGACATGAAAACGGTGTTCAGTTTTTTACGGCCCATAGCTCCAAAGGAAATGAGTTTGAGCATGTGTTTCTTATAGGTTGCACCAAAGAATTTTGGGAAGCAAAAAAGGGGGTTTCAAACATGTATTTTTTGCCCGACACCATTACCAATACGCGGGAAGATGCAGACATTGACAAAGAAGGAAACAAAATTGTGGTGGCGCGCCGCTTGTTTTATGTTGCCATGACAAGAGCCAAAAAATTCCTACAAATTTCTTATGCCTTGAAAGACAATGCAGGCAAAGAATTGTCTAACTCTTTGTTTGTTGATGAAATAAGGAAGAAGGAAGAAAAAACAATTTTTGCAGGCAATGAAGACGACCTAGTGGGCCACTTGGAATGGGCCATGAGACCTGTGGCGGAGGTGTATATTGATATTGCCAACAAAGCCTACATTACGCAGAGCCTTGCCAATTTCAATATGAGTGCATCTTCCTTGAGCAGTTACCTCAATTGCCCGGTGAGTTTTTATTTTGAAAAAGTATTGAAAGTACCGTTCCTTAAAAACGACTCGCTTGCCTTTGGTAGTGCCATTCACAGTGCGTTGGAAAAATGGTTTAAGAACATGAAGGAAAACAAAGGCGTTTTTCCTCCAAAAGAAGAACTCATAAAGGCTTTCGAAATTGGTATGTATAAAGAAAGAGATGCCTTCACTACGTTGCAATACGAACGCAGAATGGAGCAAGGACACACCCTGCTTTCCGATTATTACGACAAATACATGGGCACACTCAACACCGATGTGTTGATAGAAATGAACATCAATAGGTTTTTATTAGAGGGTATTCCTGTGACTGGAAAAATAGATAAGATTGAAAAAAAAGAAGATGGCTATAGGGTTGTAGATTACAAAACAGGTAAGTCCGACAACGCTAAAAAATATACCCACCCCCCCAATGATGCCGACCCTAAAGGCGGCGCCTATTGGCGGCAAATGGTGTTCTATAAACTCTTGCTCGAAAACATGCCCGACACTAAAATGAAGGTAAGTTCAGGCATGTTCGATTATCTTGAAAAAGACAAAAACACTGGCGACTACAAAAGAATAATTGTGCCTATGACGCAGCAAGACGAACTGTTAGTGAAAGCACAAATCAAGGAAACCTACGCCCGCATTATGAACCATGAATTTGACAAAGGCTGCGGCGATGAAAAATGTCGTTGGTGCAACTTTGCTAAGAAGTATGAGTTGGCGAAATAATTTCACGGCAACTTTCCAAACCTATCAAAATAAGCAATTTCTAAATCTTCTTTATGAGCTGGGTTTGCAATTGAAATAAGCAGCTTTGCTCTTTGTTCCATATTTCTTCCATAAAGATTCACAACACCAAATTCAGTTACAACAAAATGAACATGCCCCCTTGTAGTGACAACTCCAGCACCTGTTTTTAAGTGAGGTACAATTCTTGAAACGCCTTTATTAGTGATTGAAGGAATGGCAATAATTGGCTTGCCTCCTTCCGAAAGAGAAGCTCCACGCATGAAATCCATTTGACCACCAATGCCTGAAAATTGATAAGTGCCGATGGAATCCGCACAAACCTGTCCTGTGAAATCTATTTCAATTGCACTGTTGATAGCTACTGCTTTTGGATTCTTGCGAATGACAGCAGTGTCATTTACAAAAGAGGCATCTAAGAAAACTACACCAGGATTGTCGTTCACGAAATCATACAACTTGCGCGTGCCTGCAACAAAAGATGTAACAATTTTTCCTGGACGAATTTTTTTATGCTCATTGTTTACCACGCCACTTTCAACCAATGGAATTAAACCATCCGAAAACATTTCAGTGTGAACGCCCAAACCTTTATGATTCGTCAATGAACGAAGTACAGCATCAGGTATGGCTCCAATACCCATTTGAATAGTAGATCTATCTTCCACTAAACCAGCAACATGCTCGCCGATTTTTAAAGAACAAGCATCTACTTTTTCCCCGTAATTCACTTCAGGTAACAAAGCATTTTCCCAAACAAGGGCATTGAACTTGGAGATATGAATATGACTATCGCCCTGCGTTCTCGGCATATAAGGATTTACTTGTGCAATAATTTTCTTTGCACTTATTGCGGCTGCATGTGCGGCATCTATTGAAGTTCCTAAGGTGCAATATCCATGTTGATCGGGAGGTGAAACATGTATCATTGCTACATCGAGAGGTAAATATCCTTGTGTAAACAATTTAGGAATTTCACTGAGAAAAATAGGAATATAATCACCGTGATCGCTATTCACCCATCCACGAATATTGGAGGAAACAAATAGTGAATTCCAATAAAAACTTTCCTTTACAATCTTGTGATCCCAATCAATGTTTCCGAATGTGGAGATGGCTACTAATTCTACATTATTGATCTCTCCTGCACGTTTTAAAAGCGCATCAATTAACTTTAATGGTGTGGCGGCACTTCCGTGAATGAATACACGGTTGCCACTTTCAATAATTTTCACAGCTTCTTCTGCGGGTATATATTTAGGTGTCATGAGGCAAAGGTATTGCCCCTTTGCTTAACTCAAATTGATGTCCGTCATTTAAGAGAGTGACAATAATGACCTGTACAAAATGAAATGACTTAAAACAACAATAAAAACAGGCATGGTTAATATTCTCCATTCAACTTTAACATTCATTCACGAAATATTATTCAGATAAAACAGTTATCTTTTCAAACAAGATTTATGAAAACTACTTTTTTCTTTTCAGTTATTTTCGGTTTGTCTTTTTTGACTAATTGCACTAACGCTCAAAATCCCATGAATAATAAAAACCCTTACTACAGCCGGATTGATACACATCATCTCAACGTAAAAAATGATGAATGGAAGAAAATTCTTCCGTCAGAAATTTATTCCATTGCTCGTGTGCAAGGAACAGAATTTGCCTTCTCTGGAAAGTATTGGAAAACAGATGTAAAAGGAGATTACTATTGTGCTGTTTGTGGCAATCATTTATTCAAATCCACAGCCAAGTTTGCTTCATCTTGTGGCTGGCCTAGTTTTTTCGAATCCATTCGTCCTGATGCGGTAAAATATACTCCCGATCACACTCATGGAATGGACCGAACTGAAGTTACTTGCAGTCGTTGCGATTCGCATCTTGGACATGTATTCGATGATGGTCCATTACCCACGCGCAAAAGGTTTTGCATGAATTCTGCCGTTTTAGAATTTGAGCCAGAAAACAAATAACATGACTAAAAAAGAGCGTTATCAATTCATCATTCAATGGTTCTGTGAAAACATGCCTGAAGCTGAAACAGAATTGAATTATAAAAGCCCTTTCGAGTTGCTCGTTGCTGTGATTCTATCCGCACAATGCACTGATAAACGCGTAAATATTGTGACGCCTTCTTTATTCAAAAAATACCCAACTGCTGTTGCATTATCGCAAGCTAATGTAGAAGAGCTAACTGAAATTATCAAGTCCATCAGCTTTGCCAACAACAAGGCAAAACATTTGCTTGGGATGGCAAAAATGCTCGTAGAAAAATTCAATGAAAATGTACCCGATAATGTAGAGGCTTTGGAACAATTGCCGGGTGTGGGTAGGAAAACTGCAAACGTTATTACATCCGTAATTTTCAATCAACCCAACATGGCAGTGGATACTCATGTTTTTAGAGTTGCAGCAAGAATTGGCTTGACAACCAACGCAAAGAATCCTTTGCAAACCGAGCAGCAATTGGTAAAAGAAATTCCAAAAGAATTGATTCACAAAGCACATCATTGGCTCATCCTTCATGGTCGTTATATCTGCATGGCAAGAAGACCAAAATGTGAAGTGTGTGGCATCAGAAATGCATGCAAATATTTCCAACAAAAAGGCAAATTCATGCAAGAAGAAATGCAAACACCAATCAACCCACTAGAAGCAAAAAAAGAAGCAGGAAGAACAACCTGAGTTTCATTTATTTTTCTAGGGACTGGGAAATATAACCTCGTATTTAACAATGTTTATTTATGCAATTATTCAGCATAATTTCATTTATGATTTTATATAAATAAGCTTTACAGTAGCACAATTTATTTATGCTTTTAATTAAATACCTTTTATAGTAGCACAGTTTATTTATTATTTCATTTTAATAATCATTAAAGCTGTACAGATTATTTTTAAAAATTAATAAATAAAGTGGGGGGTTCATAATCGTATTTATCTTTTCCAGTAAATACTACCTTTTCTATAAGATTGCGTATTTTTACCATTAAAAACACCCCCCTTTTGTCTTCAATGGAAAAGAAAGAACTCTTGCAAAAAATAGAGGAAACACTTACCGAATTTCCAGAAACAACTGCACAATTCGAAGAAGTAATTGCATCCCTTGAGCGCAAAATTTTTCAACAAAAAATGGCATCCACCGATACCAAAATCATTGTTTTTTTATTGAAAAAAGAAGTGGTGCCTACCGCCACAATTCCAGCCAAAGAAAAAATGGCATTGACCTTAAAAAAGTTGTGCGAAACGCCCGATGGTGACACCTGCAAACTCGCGCATTTAAAAGGGCTGTACACGATGACCATCTCCAAACATTTTCGCACGTTGTGTGAAAAAGGTTTGGTAGAAAAGATTCACAAAGGGCGTTATAAACTCGCGCAAAAGGGATGGGATTTTTTGGAGCGTGCTAATAGCTTGCAAGACTCCTACAACGACCTTTATTCGTTGTTGTAAAAACTACTTCCAACTTGGCTTAAAGCTCTTTTCGTATTCAGGGTATTGGATGGTTTTATACAAGCCTTCAGCAAGATATTTTAAGACCTTTTCCAACGTAGCAACATCCATGTATCCTGGCACAGGCATTGGGTTTTGAAAGTTTTCTTCCATAAAAACCATTGTAGGATAAGACATTTGTTCGCGCATGAGGTCCACCATCAATTGATTGGCTTTTTTATCAGTGTTGAAACCATACATTTTTCCACGAAACATGATTTCATCCCGAATTTCTGCATTGAATTTTACAGCATAAAAATGCTCGTTCATATACTTCACTACTTCCGGATTTTGAAACGTGGTTTTATCCATCTTTTTACACCATCCACACCAATCCGTGTACACATCGATGTAGATTTTCTTGGGCTGTTTTTTCATGGCAACCTGCGCATCGTCGAGGCTCATCCATTGAATTTCTTGGGCGTTAACCAAAGTGTTGGCATACAATAAAAAGGCAATAGCGAGAAAAAAGTTTTTCATTCTGAAATGATTTATTAATTGGTGAAAATGTCAAAGTTTTACGAAGCAAACGAAAATAAGGGTTAATCCTATTAGCTTTGTTAGGAAAGTCCTAATTCCAAAATCATACCAAATGAAAATTGTAGTAGCAGTAACCGGCGCAAGCGGTTCGATTTATGCAAAAGTTTTGATGGAAAAACTACATGCATTATCAAACGAATCGCTTGAAGTGAATGTTGTTTGGAGCGAGCAAGCCCCTGGAATTTGGGAATATGAATTGGGCAATAAAGACTATGAACAATTGCCGTTTAAAGTCTATGCTAAAAATGATTTCATGGCTCCATTTGCTTCAGGTAGTTCATCATTTGAAGCCATGATTATTTGTCCTTGCAGCATGGGAACCGTAGGAAGAATAGCAGCAGGCATGAGCAACGATTTAATTACGCGCGCGGCAGATGTGATGCTAAAAGAACACCGGAAATTGATATGCGTGGTAAGAGAAACACCCTATAGCCTAATTCATTTACGCAACATGACTGCCTTAACGGAAGCTGGCGGAATTATTTGTCCTGCAACACCGTCATTTTATAGCAAACCAACCAACTTTGAAGAACTTGCAGCAACTGTTGTCAACAGAGCATTACAACTTGCGGGGATTAATACAAACAGTTATCGTTGGCAGGAATAATTCTAGCGGTAAAAAGAAAACATGGAATATTCAAAATCGTTAGAACGACTCAGAAAAATCATGGACGAATTGCGCGAGCAATGTCCATGGGATAAAAAACAAACCATTCAATCCTTGCGTATTCAAACACTTGAAGAAGTGTATGAATTGGCAGATGCCATCACTGAAAATAATTGGCAAGCTTTGAAAGAAGAATTAGGCGATGTGTTGTTACACATAGTTTTTTATAGCCGAATTGGCGCAGAGCAAGGAGCATTTACTCTAGATGATGTGATAGAAGGTGTATGTAATAAACTGGTTTCAAGACATCCGCATATTTATACCAACTTAGTAGTTGATAATGAAAAACAAGTAAAAGAAAACTGGGAAAAACTAAAACTAAAGGAAGGCAAGAAATCAGTGTTGAGTGGAGTGCCGCAGTCATTACCTGCCATTGTAAAAGCTTTGAGGTTACAAGACAAAACAAAGCAAGTAGGATTTGAATGGGACCATGTGGGTCAAGTTAAAGAAAAGGTAGACGAAGAAATTAACGAGCTGTATGAAGCTGTTGCAAGTGGAGAACAAGATAAAATGGAAGATGAGTTTGGTGATGTGCTTTTTGCTTTGGTAAATTATGCTCGATTCATAAATGTTGACCCTGAAAACGCATTGGAAAGAACAAACAAGAAATTCATTCGCCGATTTCAGCAAATAGAAAAGATGGCAAACGAAGCAGGTAAAACTCTAGATAAAATGACCCTTGAAGAAATGGATGCACTTTGGAACCTTGCTAAAAAATCGGAATAGTTGTTTAGGAAAAGTCCATATTATGGTTGGTTGTTGACAACATTAATTTGTTGGTGTTCATTGCTTTTTCTCCATAACCAACAACAACAAATTTTACAACCAAAAGCTATTGCTGCAACAATCAGTAATGATTTAATAACGCGAGAAAATTCTTTTCAAAAATTACTCAATGATACACTTCAACTAACCAAGATATTTCAAAGCCAACTTAGTCTTAAAGAAATACAAGAACTAGAGCAACAACCATTTTTACTTTACGCATTTCGTAATAATGAGCTCATTTTTTGGAACAACAACTATGTAATTGGTTCATGCAATGATTCAGAACTGTTAACCCAATCCAATTTGTTGTTTAATAATGGTGTTTACCTAAAAAAATGTCTTCCGTTTAATAAAGCAAACCAGAAATTAATTGCCTTATTCCCAATAGCATATAAGTATCCTTTCGAAAACAAATACTTGGTTTCCCATCTAGCAGCTAATGAAAATATTTCCACAGAAATAGTAGTAAAAAACCAAGGGGTAAATTCAATTCAAGACATTGAGGGAAAAACGGTATTTTATGTAGACAATGTGAATAACAAACCACTAGTCCCAGACAGTACTACTTGTGCGTTAATGCTCATTTCAATTATCCTAACTATTATTTGGATAACATTAATTGCAGTTGATTTATCAAAAAGGAAATCAAATTATTTAGGTTTTGGTGTAATAGCAGCAACCATTGGTGTTATTTGTATGGGGGTGTCTTTTTTCGGGCTTCCATTTCAACTGGAAAACACCTTATTTTTTTCGCCAAGACTTTATGCCTCAAGCAAAATTCTTTCTTCACTTGGGTATCTAATTTTCTACTTATCGTCCTCTTTATGGTTGTTGCTTTTTCTACTGCTTCATAAAAGAGGAAAAATAGAAAGTAAATTCAAAAAAGGGATTGTTATTTCTCTTGTTTCTGTAGCATTAGGCATTGTTAGTTTTTTATCCCTTGAATTAATCCGAAGCCTTGTCCTTGATTCTAATATTTCATTTGATGTTGCTCATTTTTATTCCATAGGCATCTATACCGTTGTCGGGTTAGTTTGTGTGTTGCTTATCACTACCCAAACAGTGTTGGGTCTTTATTACATTAATGAGTTACTGACCAAAAATATCCCTGGTTACTATGCTCGAATAATACATTTCATTGGCTCAATTTTCTTTGTTTTTCTATTTGTTGACCAAAACAATCGAATTCAATTTGGTTATGGAGTAGCATGGGTTGCAGTTTTTTTGGGTTTGCTCAATTTTGTTCTACGTAAAAAATCTACCAAATTCTTTTCCTCACGCCTTGTTCTTCTAGCCACATTTGTAGTGTTAAGCAATACAGTAGCTTTATTGATTTTTTCTCATCAAAAACAAGAAACAGAACTCAAGTCCTATGCTGAAAGAATTGTCAATCAGCGCGACAATATGATGGAGTTTTTGTTTGAGAATATTGCCAATAATATCTTAAAAGATAATTGGCTTCAGACGTACCTAGACTCACCGCAAGCTGACACAAGAATATTAATAGATGAACACCTTACCACAAGTTATTTTTCAGGAACACTCAACCGATTTGATTCTAAATTTTTACTGTTCGACAATAACTACAAACCAATTTACAATAGTGATACCGTTAGTTTTTCTTCAATAGAATCAAAGCTTGATAATGCTGATTCTGTTGCTGCTTTTCTTTTTCATAGTGAAAGTAAAAAAGCAGGTGAAACATATGCATCACTTATTCCAATTTTTAATGAAAAGGAAGTCCTAGTCGGCTATGTTTTTATTGATCTAAAATTAAAGTCTGGAAAACAAGAAACAATTTACCCTGAGCTTTTGTTACCAGAAAATTTGAATGAAAATTTGAGCAATGAAAACGCCGCTTGTGCCATTTACGTAAATCAAGAATTAAAATCCCAAATAGGGAATTATTCATTTCCTGTCTTTCTTAATGAAAAAGCTTTTAAAGGAAATGTTTATCAAGTAGATGCTGAAAAATCGGTAGTTATTGTCGATAGTCATAACGAAATGATTGAAGCGGCAACCCTATTTTCTTACTTATTGGGTATTGTCGTTTTCATATCAGCCTTTATAGCTGTTAGTTATTATAGCCTGGTATTTTTCTTCAAAAAAGAAAAACAAAAAATCTATCAGCTAACACTTCAAAAGCGAATTCAGTTTTCGATGTTGTCTTTGGTGATTGTAGCTTTATTAATCATCGGAATTGTTACCATTTCCTTTTTTATTCAGCAATCAAAACAAACGAACAAGGAAAAGTTACAACAGTCCATGCAAGTGGCAGAACGTTCCATAAAGCAATATTTTATCGACAGTAAAATAACTCCCGATGCTTATTCTTTTGATAAAGTAACTGAAAGCGCTTCTTTTAAAAACTTCATCAACCGTTTGGTTGAAGAGCATGGAATTGATATCAATATTTACAACAAATTTGGTAGCTTAAATGCCACCTCACAAGAAGGGATTTACAACAAATCTATACTTGCCAGGATTATTATGCCAGATGCCTATTTCAAGCTTTTGCAAGATGGGGGCAATAGTATAGTTCAAGAAGAAAAAATAGGTAAGCTAAATTACCTTTCCTCTTATTTAGCATTTGAGACTGAGCATGGTGAAACAATAGGTTATATCAATATTCCATTTTTCTCATCACAAAAAGAACTCAGTTATCAGATATCAAATCTTGTGGTGGCATTGATAGATTTGTTCGCCATAATTTTCCTGATATCAGGATTGTTTACCGTGATTATAACGCGCTGGTTGACAAGCAAACTCCAAATGATTATTGACAAATTCAAAGGCTTCAATTTACAAGCAAATGAAACGCTGGAATGGCCATACGAAGACGAAATAGGCTTGCTTGTGAATGAGTATAATAAAATGGTTAAAAAGGTAGAAGTTCAAGCCCAGCAACTTTCTAAAACCGAAAGAGAATCGGCTTGGCGAGAAATGGCAAAGCAGGTTGCGCATGAAATTAAAAACCCTTTGACCCCTATGAAGTTAAATGTTCAGTACTTACAACAAGCATTGAGCAACAATCATCCGAATGCTAAACAAATGACAGAACAAGTGGCGCACTCAATGATTGAACAGATTGACAACCTGACTCATATTGCATCTGCTTTTTCCGACTTTGCTAAAATGCCAGAGGCTGCTCCAGAAAACATGGAGCTAAATAATTTCATTAAAAAGGCAACAGAAATTTACAAGAACAATATTGACTTACACCTTACACTCACTACTACCGAGCTAATTGTTTTTATCGATAAGAGCCAATTGCTGCGCGTTATTACCAATCTTGTGCAGAATGCCATTGAAGCAATTCCTGAAGACAAGAAGGGTGTAATTGAAATTATGCTAACAGAAAAAGAAAGAGTAGCCCTATTAGAAATAAAAGACAACGGTAGTGGCATTCCTGCTGATGTGGTGGAGCATATTTTCGACCCTTACTTCACAACCAAAGGTTCAGGAACAGGTTTAGGTTTGGCTATGACTAAAAGAATTATTGCGTTTTGGAACGGTAATATTTGGTTTGAAACAAGCAATCAAGGAACCTCCTTTTTCATTGAATTGCCTATGGTATAAAGGCTACCAAATATTCACTTCTCTTTCCAATTCAATCCCAAACTTTTCTTTTACCGACTCAATAATTTTTTCTGAAAGGTGGAGCATTTCTGCTCCTGTTGCATTGCCATAATTCACCAATACCAATGCCTGTAAAGCGTGAACTCCTGCATCGCCATCTCTATAACCTTTCCAGCCACATTGTTCAATCAGCCAACCCGCAGGCACTTTTACGCCTTCATTTGCAGGGTAAGCGGGAATATTGGGTTGATGCAATTGGATGGCTTTAAAAAGTTCCAATGAAATGGTGGGGTTTTTAAAAAAGCTTCCTGCGTTTCCTATTTTATTGGGGTCGGGCAATTTGCTTTCACGAATCGCTATCACGGCATTGGCAACTGTTTTTATTGTAGGTTCGTTGCTTACACCCATCGTTGCTAATTGTTGTTGAATAGCACCATAGCTAGTATTCACCTTGTGCAATTTGTTTAGCTTAAAAACCACAGAAGTAATCAGCACTTTGTCTTTCAATCCCTGTTTAAAAATGCTGTCTCGGTAGCCAAATTGGCAATCTTCATTCCGCAACACCATCATCCTTTTTTCTTCCCAATGCCAGCAAGCCACCTCGTCAATCACATCTTTTACTTCCATACCATAAGCACCAATATTTTGCATCGGCGACGCACCCACACAACCCGGAATCAACGCCAAGTTTTCAATACCACCAAGATTATGGTCAATAGCATACAGCACCAACTCATGCCACACTACCCCAGCTTTTGCTTGCAGCCAAACATGCTCCTCATTTTCTTCTGCTACCTCAATGCCCATCATGTTGTTTTTAATAACTAAAGCCGCCACATTTTTAGTAAACAAAATATTGCTTCCTCCGCCCAACACCAATCTTGTAGTGGGCACTGTTTCATCCGCTGTCAGTTCCTCCAATTCCCATTCGTGGGTCAACTCCACAAAATGGCTTGCGCTAACATCTATTCCAAAACTATTATAAGGCTTTAAAGAAACATTTTTTTGAATGAGCATAAGCAAAGGTAACTACTGGGGGTCACTACAAATAGTTCCCCAAAATTCAACCCCCAATCCCGGCATTTCACTTACGTCAATCCTACCATTTTCATAATGCAGCCCTGTGGCTACATCCTCTTGCAACAACAATGGTCCGTCGGCATCCACTTCATCAAGCAAAGGCATTAAATGCGCTACCGCAGCCGTGCCAATTGTGCTTTCATTCATGGAGCCCATCATCACTTTTAGTCCAAGTTTTCTTGCTTCGGTTATCATCCGTAAAGCAGGTGTTATGCCGCTGCATTTCGTCAACTTGATATTGATGCCATGAAACGCATCCTTGCATTTGGCTACATCCGTTTCCAACACACAACTTTCATCGGCAAACAGGGGCAAAGGCGAAATAACTTTGAGTTCCTTCATCGCCTCCCATTCGTTTTTTGCCAAAGGCTGTTCTACCAAAGTGACCCCCAATTTTTTCCATTCCGACAATAACTTTTTAGCCTCCTCAAACTGAAAAGCCTCATTGGCATCTACTCTAAACGGTTTATCCGTTTCAGCGCGTAATAAACGCAACACATCAATATCATCGGCGCTGCGTAATTTAATTTTATAAATAGGCGCAGGATGTTTTTTCAATTTATCCACCATCACTTCTGGCGCATCCAACCCTATGGTATAATCGGTCAAAGGAATTGTATTTCTATTCAATCCTAACAAACGATACAAAGGCTGACGGCGCATTTTGGCAAACAAATCCCAACCGGCAATATCGAGGGCAGCAATCAAAAAATGTTGTCCAGGCAAAAGATGTTCTAAGAAATGCCAAAAACGCTGCGGGTCGGTGAGTGCAAAACGTTCTAACACAAATCGCTTGGCTTCCAAAGCAGCAATCATACCCTCCACCGTCACGTTGTAGTAAGCAATAGCAGGCGCTTCACCATAACCCACCCAATTGCCCAAACCTAAGGAAACGATAAGCGTAGGTTGGTGCGTTTTGGTTCCTTTGGAAATGGTAAAAGGATATTCAAATGCGAGGTTGAAAGAATAATGATTGACTTTGAGCATCTACTTAAAGTTGGGTTATTTTTGCCCCTGCAAATTATGACCTTACCACGAATACCCTATTGGATTTTTATAGTGCTTGCATTGGTTTATTTCACCGCCACACGTGTGGATGTGATGGATATTGATGCTTCTCAATATGCCGAAATAAGCAGAGAAATGTTGGCAAAAGGAGATTACTTACATGTCTTCGACCGCGGTAAAGATTACCTCGATAAACCCCCTTTTCTATTTTGGGCGAGTGCAGCAAGTATGAAAATATTTGGTGTAAACAATTTCGGCTATCGTTTTCCTTCCCTCCTCTTTGCATTGTGGGCTTTGTTTGCCACCTATCGCTTGGGCAAACTGCTTTATAATGAACGTACAGCAAGAATGGCAGCCTTGATATTAGGCACTTGTCAGGCTTTGTTTTTAATGACCAATGATGTACGCACCGACACCATTTTAATGAGTTGGGTGATTACTGCTATTTGGTGTATCAAGGAATGGGAAATGACCAGAAAGTCGCTTTACTTTTTTGCGGGATGTGGCGCTATTGCTTTCGGAATGATGACCAAAGGGCCTATAGCCTTAATGGTTCCTGTGTTTTGCTTTTTGCCCGATTGGATATTGAAAAGAAAATGGAAACAATTCTTGCAACCCATATTCATTCCAGGAGTCGTGTTTATGGGGATGTTGCTTGTGCCTATGTGCATCGGATTGTACCAACAATTTGATTTGCACCCTGAAAAAATAATTGATGGGCAAACCCACACTTCAGGATTAAGATTCTTTTTCTGGACCCAAAGTTTCGGCAGACTTTCCGGAGAAAATCAGTGGGATAATGATGCGCCATTCAGTTTTTTGTTCGAAAATATGTTGTGGGCATTCCAGCCTTGGATATTGCTTTTTTGTATAGCAATGGTAGTTCGTGTCGTTCAATTGTTCCAACTAAAATTTCATTTAAAAGAACAGGACGAAGCCCTTACGATTGGTGGATTTATTTTGACCTATATCGTGCTAGCCAAATCGCAATATCAGTTGCCGCACTACATTTTCGTTGTCTTTCCTCTAGCAGCATTGATGGTGGCGAAATTGCTGGAAGATTTCTTTGATGCAAAGTTTAAAGCACTTTTTAAAACAATCCATGCCATTCAAATATTCATTAGTGGAATGCTACTGCTGGTAGCTCTTTTACTTTTTGTTTATGTCTTTAAAGGAGCTTGGTGGTGCTATTTGGTTTGGTTCTTAGGCGTTGGGGTTTGGTTGCTGCTGTTGCTGAAAGCCCGCCATAAAATGTTTTGGATGAGTGCGTCTGCTATGATTTGTTTGAATATTATTGCTACCAATCATTTTTACAAAACCCTACTTTCTGACTATCAGGGAAGTGGCGCAATTAGCCGTTTTATTTTGAAGAACCATATTCCCACTGACAAACTATCCCTGTTTCAATTTGAAGACCCTGCTGTTGGTCTTGATTTTTATACCAAATCTATTATTCCTAGAAATGATACACTGAAACCTACTATGCCCGAATATATTTTGACTTGCAATAGTGGTTTGGATAGTTTAGCTGCACACAACCACAGCTACACAACACTGTTTCAAGGCAAGATGTTTAAAGTGAGCGAATTGACACCAATGTTTATTAACCCTATAACAAGAGATAAAGCCTTGAAGAGTTTTTATTTGATAAAGTTGAAATAACTATCAATGTTTAAACAGCCTGAAAATATCTAAGCCATTAGCATAAACCATCAGCGCAAGCAACAAAACAAGTCCTGCTGTGGTGGCATATTCCATGAATTTGTCGCTTACTTTTTTCCCAGTAAAAGATTCGAACAAAAGGAAGATAACATAACCTCCGTCCAAACCAGGAATTGGCAATAAATTCATGAAAGCAAGTATAATGGAGACAAAGGCTACAAGATTCAAAAACTTCAACCAAGAAAATTCTTCAGGAAACATTTTACCAAAAGAAACAATGCCACCAAGACTTTCAGATGCCTTTACTTCTTTGGATGTAAATAATAGTTTGAATTGCAACCAGTAAAACTCAAATTGTTCCCAAGTATAACTAAAGCCACGAGTAAACGCGCCAGCAAAAGAATAATTATAATGTTGGAAGTTGAGCAACTTATCAGGCATGGTCATCATAAAACCAACTGCACTGTCTTTAGCCAAAAAACCATTTGCCTTTAGTGTGTCTTTATCATTGCGTAAAAAAGTAAGCTCAATATCTTTTCCGCTTTGGTTTTTCTTAGCCAACCCAAAAAGGTGCATATAATTGGCAGGTTCGTTATTAAGTGAAAGAATTTTATCGCCGTGTTGCAAGTGCATTTTTGAAGCAAGAGAATTATCCGCAACAGAATCAACAACAACTGGACAACGCAAATCCACAAAAGCACCTTTAGCTTTTAGCACTTTACGTATAGTTCCATCAGGAATTGTAATAGTTTGTTGCTGCCCTTCTCTTTCAATCAAGATGTTTTTCTTTCCACGAAGCAAGATGCTTAACTGAAATTCTTTCAAGTTTTTAACTGGCTTACTATCGAGGCTAAGAATTTTATCCCCGTCACGCAAACCAATGTTATAAGCAATAGAATCTACCGCAATGCCATATTTCATTTCATTCATTGGCAAATAAGACTCGCCATTGGCCGAAAAAATTCCAATGTAAATAACAAGTGCCACAATAATGTTCATGATAATACCTCCCAACATGATGAATAAACGTTGATAGGCTTTCTTGGAGCGATATTCCCAAGGTTGTGGTGGTTGGTTCATTTGGTCTTTGTCCATGCTTTCATCCACCATGCCTGAGATTTTCACATAGCCTCCAAGAGGGAAGTACCCCAAACCATATTCTGTATCGCCTATTTTCTTTTTAAATAAAGAGAAATTCAACAATCCTGAAAAAGGAAACATGAAATCGAAGAAGAGGTAAAATTTTTCAACTCTTGTACCAAACAAACGGGCAAAAAAGAAATGACCAAATTCGTGAAGAAGAATTAAAACTGAAAGTGCTGCAAGCAATTGAAGAGCTTGAGTCCACCCTCCAGATAAAAGTAATATGGTTTGTAACTGCATGTCGGGTCAAAGATAATCTTAGTGAATAGAAAGCTGACTTTTCTTTACATATTCTGTTGTTAAAACTCTTGCTTCTTTGTCGGTAAGAAAATAATCATCCAATGTAGGGTGTTCCATGAATGGTATTCTTGCCATGATGTTTTCAATGATTTCACTCATTTCTAGAAAGTCAACTCGGTTTTGCAAAAATGCATGTACCACAATTTCGTTGGCAGCATTCATGATGCATGGTAGATTGCCTCCTTTTTCCATTGCCTCACGGGCAAGGGCAAGATTGCGAAAGGTTTTATAATCGGGTTGGTCAAATGTAAAGCTGGTGTATTCTTTAAAACTAAAGCGTTTGTAATCGTTATTCAATCTCTTGGGGAAGCCCATTGCGTATTGAATAGGCAGCTTCATATCGGGTAGACCTAATTGTGCTTTTAATGACCCATCGGTAAACTGAACCAAGGAATGAATAATGGATTGGGGATGAATTACTACATCAATTTGTTCGTTTCGCAAGCCAAATAACCATTTTGCTTCAATCATTTCCAAGCCTTTATTCATGAGCGTGGCGCTATCTATGGTAATTTTTGCGCCCATCGTCCAATTAGGATGTTGCAAAGCGTGTGAGGCTTTTACATTGACTAAGAAGTTTGGTTTTTTTCCAAGGAAAGGTCCGCCGGAAGCTGTGAGAATTACTTTTTCAATATTGTCTAAGTTTTCTCCTACTAGGCATTGAAAAATAGCAGAGTGTTCGCTATCTACAGGAATAATGCTTACTCTGTTCTCAATGGCTTTTTGCATTACAATATCGCCAGCAACTACAAGTGTTTCTTTATTTGCTAGGGCAATTGTTTTTTTAGCTTCAATAGCTGCAATGATAGATGGCAGCCCTGCGAAACCAACAATGGCTCCTAAAACCATATCCACCGTATCCCATTGCACTACTTCACTTAGTGCTGCGGCACCACTAAAAACTTTTATGGGTAAGGATGATAGCGCTTGTTTTACGTCTAAATATTTTGAATCATCGGTAATAACAACTGCATTGGGTTTGAATCTTTGTGCTTGCTCGATTAATAATTCTGAATTGCCATGAGCACTTAATATTTCTACTTCAAAAAGTTGTGGGTTTGCCGCAACAACATCTAATGCCTGCGTACCGATTGAGCCTGTTGAACCAAGTATGGCTAATCGTTTCATTCCCTGAGAGTCGTTTTTCATGAAGAGCGCAAAGGTATTTCTTTTAAAAGAAGATTGGCGTCGGTTTTACTTTTCATTTTCCACTTAAATTGCACAGTCATTTTTTATCTTATGCTCCAAAAAACAACCCTCAAATTCCTTAAAGAACTTGCTGAAAACAACAACAAGCCTTGGTTTGATGAAAATAGAGATGCATATGCGAAAGCAAAAACAGATTTTGAAGTTTTTGTGAAAGAAATGCTTGGGTTGTTATCGGCGTTAGAGCCTGATTTTAAAAACCAACAGGCTAAAAATTGCATCTTCCGCATTTTCCGTGATGTGCGTTTTGCAAAAGATAAAAGTCCTTATAAGCCCAACTTTGGCGCTTATTTTAGTAAAGGTGGCAAGAAGGCAAATGCTGCGGGTTATTATATGCACATTCAGCCGGGTGGGAAATGTTTTTTAGCAGGTGGTGTGTGGATGCCTGAGTCGCCAATGTTGAAAGCCATTCGTCAGGAAATTGACTACAATTTCGAAGCGTTTTCAAAAATCTTAAACCAAAAATATTTCAAGAAACTATTCCCCAAAATTGAAGGCGAGGCTTTAAAAACCATTCCGCAAGGATATACGGCAGATAACCCTGCAATTGAGTTCCTTAAAATGAAAAGCTTTGTGGTGATGTTTCCTTTGCCCGATAAAAATTTAACGACAGAAGACTTTGCGCAGCAATGTTTTGAAACTTATAAAACCATGCAACCATTTGTTGATTTTCTCAATCAAGTAGTGGCTTAATAATCTTTCGAAAGTCTTTTCTGTAAAGTAAAATCACTAAGGTTGTTGCTCATTATTTTGGGCAGCAACTTTTTTCTTTTTAGGCGGGCGACTTTCTTGAACATCGAAACCCCACAAACACAAAGCATAGGTGTTTTCGCAATGAAATGACTTTAAAAACTGAGCTGATCTACGCAGTTCTTTCACAAGTGGTTTGAGCAAAATGTCTCTTTGTGCATATTGTTTTTCCATTTCTCTGCTTGCTTCTTCCGCTTTTTTATGATGGAGCATTGCTTCGTCAATGCGTTGCTTAAAGGTATCGACATTCGTATGCTCAACAATCATTTTTAGCAGTGAATTTGCGCCATCCGCTTGGTGTTTTTCATAAACATTATTAATAAGTGCGGCTAAGTCATTTGTACCATGAGGTATTTTCACTTTAGTACGTTTGTTTTTCATAAAAACTCGTTTGTAATTAGAGACAATTTAATATTTTACTTGAATAAACAAATGATTTGCTCAGTAAATTTATTCTTTTTATTAAAAATAACAATGTATTTATTGAGTAAATAAGTAATTAGTTCAAGAAATACGCCTTTTTTCTTGAGTTATTTATTGTTTTTCTCATGATAATTATCAAATAATCAATATCCTAAACACCATTTTATTCCTTTTTGAAAAAGAAATAGGGAAGAATTACTCACAATTAAAGATTGAAAACAGCTTTTGATTAAAATCAAATACGAATTGCACTATTTAAGCCCATTTATTTAGTAAACTTCTAATGGTTTTTAACGAATTCTTGCTCATTAGCTGAGATTATTCCTTCAAATTTGCAAACATTATTATGAAGCACTTTTTACTGATTCCCCTTTTTCTATTTAGTTGTATTTCCCTTTTTGCTCAAACCAATTCTTTTCATGGAAAAATTAGCGGACAGGTTTTAGATGCCAAAAACAAAGCCGTTGAATTGGCAACTATTACGCTGTTGAAGAAAGATTCTTCGGTGGTGAATGGCGCGATGACAAAGGAAAATGGCAGTTTTGAAATTGACCATGTGGCAGATGGCGATTATTTGCTGCGCATAAATGCCCTTGGTTTCAAGCAAAGATTTTTGGATAACATTCAACTTTCAAAAACCAATCCTGATAAAAAACTGGGAAAGATTTCTGTAAGTGGCACTTCACAAACATTGAAGGAAGTGGAAATTGTGGGCGAGAAAAACATGATTGAACTAAGCGCCGACAAAAAGGTATTTAATGTAGAAAAGAACATTACCTCGGCGGGCGGCAGTGCTACCGATGTGTTGAAAAACATCCCTACCCTTTCGGTAGATGTGGATGGAGATATTTTGCTTCGCGGAAAAGAAACCACCTTGTTGATTGACGGCAAACCTGCCACATTGCTTGGCGGAGAAATTGCAGATGCATTGCAAAGCCTCCCTGCAAGTGTGATTCAAAGCGTGGAAGTAATTACAAACCCCACTGCCAATTATGATGCACAAGGCATGGCAGGCATCATCAACATCATCACCAAAAAAGAAAAGAAATTTGGTAAGAACGGAATGGTTTCGGTGGGTGCCGGTACTGGCGATAAATACAATGCTTCGTTGAACCTGAATTTGCGCAACGACCGTTGGAATATTTTCTTTAACACCGGTTATCGCTACAACACCAATTATCAACACATTGCCAACGAAAGAAAAACACTTGAAGGGCTGCTAACAACTGGCAGTTATGAAAATAGTACTCGATACAACGATGCATGGTTCAACACTTTTGGCGCAGAATATACTTACAGCAAAAGGACAAGCTTTGTGTTCACCGGCAACTTGAATAAAATGCGTTGGGGCAACAAAGCGCTTACCGATTATCATTATTTTACTGGTGATAAAATTGACTCCACAGAATCGCGCAGCACCTATTTTTGGGGCGGACCAATTTCTGTTTCTACGTCTTTAGATTATAAACACAAGTTCAAAAAAGAAAAGCAAGAACTGAGTGCCAATATCACTTTTGCTAGAAACAACATGTACCGCGACCAAAATTATCATACCATAAAATTGGATTCGGCTGGAAATCAAAAAGGCAATGAAGTAATTCAACAAATGCCAGGTGGTGGTGGCAATACAAGCCTTACGAGTCAGGCAGATTTTACAACCCCATTTTTCACCACAAACGGCATATTAAGTACAGGATGGAAATCGCAGTTGATGTGGTTTGAAACAAGCAATAATGCCACTATAAATCATGGAGATGGCAATGGTTTTCAGAAAGACAGTCTTTTGCAAAATGACTATCATTATCTGCAACAAACACAAGCTGCCTATACAAGATTCAGCGATCAGTATGGAAAGTTTGGGTATCAGTTAGGATTGAGGCTAGAGTATTCGCGCTATGATGGCTCTTCTTCTCTTCTTAAAGGAAACAATTATTCCAACGAGTTTCTCAATCTTTTTCCATCAGCATACATGAGTTATAAACTTCCAAAAAACCAAACAGTTTATGCTAGTTATACTCGCCGCATCAATCGTCCAAGTTTTTACCAAATGATGCCTTACAAAGATGTGGGCAACCCTATGGATACACTAGCCGGCAACCCAAATTTGATTCCTGAATTCATTCATAATGTAGAATTCAATTACAATAAACAATTTCAAAAAGGACACACCATTATTGCAAGCGCCTATTATCAATTCACTCAAAACCTGATTGATAGAGTGAAAACATTTAACTCAGATTCTTCAGGAAGAAGTTTGACCATGTCTCAAAACTTAAATCATGGCATTACTTATGGTTTGGAACTAACTGGGAAATTTCAAATCCTTTCTTTTTGGGATGCTACCGCTAACTTTAATTTTTTCAACAACATCATTAATGGCAGTGTAGCAAGTTCTTCTTTGAACAATAATGGCTCGAGTTGGTTTTCAAAAATCAATACCAATATAAAATTGCCTAAAAACAGTTCTATTCAAATTAGCTGCGGATATGAAGCACCAAAAATTGCTGCACAAGGAACCTTGAAAGAAGTGTATTGGTTGGACATTGCTGTGAGGAAAAACTTCTTTAAAAACAATATAACAGGTGTGGTGAATTTCACTGACATTTTCAATTCAAGGAAAACCACCAACATATATGAGTTTAACTATGCCACACAAACTGTTTTTAGAGACAAAGAAACTAGAGTGATTAACTTTACACTCTCATATCGTTTCGGAAAAACCGATTCAAAAAACAATAAAAAGCCGAAAGAAAATCTAGTTGTACCAATAAACGAACGCAACAACATAAAGCAAGAAGATAGCGAATAGTATTCTTCTTAACTTGGAACAAGATTTGTTTTTATAAACTAAACCATTCAACAATGAACCCCTCAATCAAAAAAATTACCGTTGCATTTTCTTTGCTTTTGCTTGCGCAAATTTCTTTAGCACAAAATGTAAATTCATTATTAAACAACGTAATATCGAAAGCCCAATCACTCACAAACAACAAGGGCAATTCAGCAGTCAATTTTAATAACACAGATGCTGTTGCTGCACTAAAAGAAATGTTGCAAACAGGCTCTCAAAATGCCTCAGGCAAACTATCTGCTGTAAATGGATATCTTACGAATAGCTTGGTAAAAATTCTTTTACCTACAGAAGCAACAAAAGTTGAAGCAACAGTAAGAGCAATTGGATTAGGCAATGTTGCCGACAAGACTATCCTTTACATGAATCGAGCAGCAGAAGATGCCGCATCCAAAGCCACACCTATTTTTATCAATGCCATCAAAGGAATGACCATTCAGGATGGAATTGCAATTGTAAAAGGAGGAAAAGGTGCAGCTACTAATTTTTTGAAAGCTAAAACTACAGCAGATCTAACCACAGCATTTCGTCCAGTGATAGAAAAATCATTAAACCAATACAATGTAGCAACATATTGGAACCAACTCTTTGGACTATATAACAAACTGCCAACAACAAAAACGCCTATTAACTCCGACTTATCTGCTTATGTTACTGAGCGTGCATTGAACGGTCTTTTTCTTACCATTTCACAAGAAGAAGACAGAATCCGTACAGACCCTGCTGCACGAGTTACTGCTTTATTACAAAAAGTTTTTGGTAGTAAATAAAAAAATAAAAGGCAGCATTTCAATATCTAAAACTCTTTATATTGCATCTCCTTACGACGAAAAACTGTTATGTTTATTATAAATTGGAATTGGTATGACAAACGAAGAAACGCAATCAAATTCTTTACAAAACTGGTGGGATAATTTTGATTTTGACGGAAAAGATTATTGTGAAATAAATGAAAAAGGCGAACTAATATTAAAAACCACAGCCAAACAAACTGAAAGAATACTCGCATTGCTGACAGACGAAAATGCCGAAGCTGTAATTAAAGCATTGCTTGAAAAATTTCCGGAAGTAGAAAAACGAGTTAATGACACTCTTGATGAGTGGAATAATACAGAGGACAAGTTAAAGCTCGTTGGCAAAGTAGCGCGTCTAAAGGACTACTTGTTACATACTAATGCAATTGGGAATTTTGCAAAACTTATTGATCATGTTGATGAGCTTGATAAGGTTATTTCTCAACTTACAGAACAGAACTATATTATCAAATTGGCACTTATTGAAAATGCCGAAAACATAGCAACATCAAGCCAAAACTGGAAAGAGGCTTCTCAAAAATTAAAAGAGTTTAGCGAAACTTGGAAGAGTTTAGGTTATGTTGATAAACATCGTAACGAAGATTTATGGGCTAGGTTTGAAAATGCAAAGAATAAATTCTTTGAAAGAAAGAGAGAACACCAAGATGAACAAGAAAAAGAACTACTTCGAAATCTTGACTTGAAGATGGAAATTGTAGAAAAAGCAGAAGCAATTGCAGATTCAGAAAGTTGGAAGGATTCAACAGAACTATTCAAGAGTTTAATGGACCAGTGGCGCAGTATTGGCAGAACGGCACATGATAGGAATGAAGAGCTTTGGGGTAGATTTATTCTCTCTAAAAACAATTTTTTTCAAAGAAAAAAAGAACATTTCCAAGTAATACAACAAGAGCAAGAACAGAATTATCTTCAAAAACTAGCTTTAGTAGAAAAAGCTGAAAGTTTGAAAGAAAGCAAAGAGTGGACTAAAACATCACAAGCATTTGTAAACATCAATGAAAGTTGGAAATCAATAGGCAGAGTACCTGTTGACAAATCAGATGACCTTTGGAACAGATTAAATGCAGCAAAGGATTTTTTCTTTGCCAATAAACGCCAACATTTAGAAACTCAGAAAGTAGAACACGAAGATAATTACGCACAAAAATTAGCTTTACTCAAACGTGCTGAATCAATAAAGAATTCATCTAACTGGAAAGAAACTACAGATGAAATGAATGAGTTGTTTGATGAGTGGAAAAAAATTGGCATGGTACCAAGGGCATTCATTCATTCATTATGGGATCAATTCATTTCAGCACGTAAACACTTCTTTAATCGTAAAGACGAAGAGCGTGAAAAGAGAAAGACTTTTGTTGAAAAACAGATTCAATATAAGCATGAAAAAACAAAATCCTTCTTTGATCAATTAGTGCAAGAATTTGACGAAGAAAAGGAGCGACTTACTGAATTTAAAATAGCCATTGAGAATATTACTCCTGGTAATAAAGAAGAAGAATTAAGGGCTCATTTAGAAAAACTTATTGGACAATCTGAACATAAATTAAAACACAAGTCCGAAAAAATTGAAGATATCAGATCTCAATTGAAAGACTTGGATAAAATGAATAACGCTTCTCCAAAGGAAAATCTTGAGTCCGAACAAGAAGGTGATAAATAATGTAAAATACATTCCAATAAAAAAGAGGCTATGTTTTATAGCCTCTTTTTTATTGGAAATACTAGTAATTATCTAATCAGGGTAAGGTTACCCGATCGGCTGAATCTTTTTCCAGAAGCACAGAAGCCGTCGGCTTCCCAAACATATACGCCAACAGGTGCTGGTCCTACCTCAGTAGTTCCATCCCATGCTTTAGTAACGTCAGTAGTTTCAAAAATCTTTTTACCCCAACGATCAAAAATGACAAAGTAATTCAGTTTAACAAGTTGATTGTTTTGAATACCAAAAGTATTGATAGCTGAATTCCGACTATTAGGTGCAAACGCATTTGGCAGGTTGATTGAATTGCATTCCACATTAACAACAACTGTATCAATATCATAACAACCAAAATTATTGCGCACTTCTAAATAGTAAGTAAAATTATTAGGAGGAAATACCACAGGATTAATAATTGCAGAATCAGAAAGATATTGGTAAGGAAACCAATGATAAGTATATAGCCCTATGCTATCATTGTATACAGTCATTGGTCCTCCAATCATGCTTTCTGCACCATCTGCTATTGTCCTATCTGCTCCTGCATCAGCTTTAATTTTGCTTACAGTTATAGTTACAGGAGTATCTACAATACAACCATTTGCATATGGAAGTATGACATGGTAATCAATAGTATGTTCAGGCCAAACATGAACTTTGAAATAGGATGTGTCATCAATGTTATAATTAGGATACCATGTTTGACTTTGAGAACTAAATGCTTGAACAAACAATTCAATTGTATCGCCCTGACAAATAGTTGTGTCATTATGAAAAGTCATCTGTGGCACAGGTAATACAACAATTTGCTTACACTCTATCTGCATATTTGGAAGCCCTTCATTTATGGCATAGTAAACATTGTAAATACCAGAATCAGCATAACTATATGTTGGGGGTACTGAAGTAATAGAGGAAGCAATACTAGAATTAGTGCAACTTGGAAATTCAAATTTAGTAAGTGTATTATCACCGCTATTTGGAACAAAAGAAAAAACGTTATCTCTATCGCGAATTATTCTCGTAATACTATTAGGTGCATTCATTGTTCCGAAACCAACAAAAATCCTAGAGTAATACGGTCCTGTTATGTTCGAAAAATCAGCCATAGTCAAATCGCCGCTTACTCCATTGGTTATTAAAAGGTGATAAAGTCCGCAATCTTTTACAAAAGCAAGACTGGTAGGACCAAATAGTTTACCTCCTAAATTTCCAACATCATTTCCAATTGGCTCATTAAAAATACTAGACCCGAATTCTAACCTGTCAAGAGTGCTATTATTTTCGTTTGTTGCAAATACAAACCAATTGCCATTATCAAATACGGGAACCATATCAGTTGCGCTACTCAAAGCAAAAGTGTCGCCTATTTCAACAACATTTGGTGTGTAAGAAATATTATCACCAAACTCTAGTCTTATTAATTTGTCATCAGTATAATTCGCAACATAACCTACATAATTAATCCCTTCTTGTAAAACAAAAATGCCTTTTGGTGCATTGAAAACTCCAGTTAAATTTCCAAAGTTTACAACGCTAGGGGTTTTTGATAATGACTTTCCAAAATCAATTCGTGCAATAGAAGAATTAACTAAATCTGTACCTCCGCAAACAAACATAAACCAACTGCCTGTAGCGTCTTTAGTAAGATAAAGTTTGGAAGTAAACTCAGGAATAGTGTTGTTTAAATTACCAAGATTTACTGCTATGGGAACATTAGACAAACTACTTCCATAATCAAGTCGAATCAATTCCCTGGAAATAGAATTAACAACAAAACCAAAATAGTTAACACCATCCTTCCCTATTTCCATTGCAGTAGGGGCATCAAATCCACTGATTACACCAATATTAGTGCCAACTGGTTTATTGAACATATAACCAGAACAAAAGCCCCAGTAATAGGAAGAAGCAGAAACATTGCTCGTCAGTTGAATGGGCTGGCGTGCACACACGGTGTCGGGTGCATTAAACAAATTTTGGGCCTTGACGTCTATCAGTTGCAACAACAAAATCGCCAGAAAAAGCAAGCGTTTTTTCATAATCCTCAAAAAGAATTTTCACATTATATTAGGCCAATATAGCCCATTTAGTGAAAACATTTGCAGTATTGTGTATTTTTATTTCTTGAAAACAAATTATGCTCATGTCTTTGACTAAAAATTACCGTTTGGTTTTATTGAAAACAGCCTTTGTGGCTGCCGCTTTCGGATGTTTTTTTAATACTATTGCTAAAGAAGGAATGTGGCTTCCGGCAAATTTAAAAAAGAACGAAGCGGATATGAAATCGCAAGGTTTAGAAATTCCTGTTGATAAAATTTACAACGCCAATGGGACTGGATTAAACAATTCCATCGTGTTGTTTGGGTCTGGTTGCACTGCCGAAGTTATTTCGCCAAAAGGATTGTTGCTCACCAATCATCATTGTGGTTACGGCACTGTGCAAGGATTGAGCAGTAAAGACCACGATTATTTTGCAAATGGCTTTTTTGCAAAAAATAATAAAGATGAAATTCCTTGCCCAGGCTTGGCGGTGACTTTTGTAAGAAGAATGGAAAACGTATCCAACGTTATTCTTCAAAATATTCCAGATACACTTGACAATCCTAAACGGGACAGTATCATTTCTGTAAGGATAAAAAACTTGGAAAAAGGCTGGCGCTTCACAACAAAAATGGACGCTACCATCAAGCCATTATTTAACGGAAATCAATACTGGGTTTTTCTAACCGAAACGTTTAAGGACATTCGCTTGGTAGGATTTCCACCAAATGGTATTGGTTCTTTTGGAGGTGACAGCGACAATTGGATGTGGCCACGTCATACAGGTGACTTTAGTATGTTCCGTATTTATGCAGGCAAAGACAATAAACCTGCCGATTTTAGTGCTGACAATAAACCATACCAAGCCAAAAATTTTCTTACCATAAACATTGCTGGTTATAAAGAAGGTGACTTCTCGATGGTGTATGGTTTTCCTGCCAATACACAAGAATACATTTCTTCTTATCAGCTCAATCAAATCTTGAAAACTACCGATCCAATTCGTATTTCAATTCGCACTAAAAAATTGGAATGCTTATCGAAAAACATGAGTGCCAGCCGCGATATTTTCTTGAAATACACATCTAAAAGAGCAGGCATTGCCAACGGTTGGAAGAAGTGGCAAGGAGAAGTTAAAGGCTTGGAGCAAAGCAACGCTATAGAAATGAAAAAAACAGAAGAAGCTGATTACCAAGCATGGGCTACTGCAAATGTAGATAAGCTTGGATATGCTCATGAATTGCTAGGGAAAATTCAAGTCAATGCTGTGAAGGTGGACAGTGCATTGAAGGCTGATACTTATATTTCGGAAGCAGTGTTTGGCATTGAAACCATTCAGCAAAGCGCCACGCTTGACAAAATTTTAAACCTGCTTCGTTCTAGTTCAATGGGCGATGCTGCAAAAAATGATTCTATCACCAAATTGGCAAAAGCTACCGATGCTTTTTTCAAAAATTATGATGCAGCGACCGACAAAGACATGTTTCAATCTTTAATGCCGATGTACTATAAAGGAATCAAAAGTTGGACGCCAATTGAGCTGCGCAAATCTTTAAAGTATTATAAAGGAAAATGGAGTGCAATGGCATCCGATGTTTATAACCTTAGTTTTATGGCAAACCAAGAGAAGTTCAATAACTTTATTGCTAAGATTGCTGTGAAAGACACCCTCAAAATCATGTCAGATCCAGGTTGGCGTTTATACAATGCTGTTGCTCAATTCCGCAAGCTAAACATTACACCGCTCATCACCCAATACAACAACAATTTGGCATTCTACAATAGATTGTATATGAATGCCCAAATGACGCAATATTGGAATACTAATTTCTATCCTGATGCCAATCAAACTTTGCGTCTTACTTATGGAAAAATAGAGGGGCTTGACCCATGCGGACCTGCGAATTACAGCTACCAAACTACGCTTGATGAAGCCATAGCCAAAGACGATCCGAAAGTGGATGAGTTTAAAGTGCCTTCAAAATTAAAAGAACTATACACCAAGAAAGATTATGGAAGATGGAAAGTGAATAACACCGTTCCAATTGCTTTCACAGCAACTAATCATACCTCAGGGGGCAATTCGGGTAGTCCTGTTTTGAATGCAAAAGGACAATTAATTGGTACCAACTTCGACCGTGCGTGGGAAGGCACTATGAGTGACCTTCACTACGACCCGAAACTTTGCCGCAACATAGCACTCGACATTCGCTACACACTTTTCATTGTAGAGAAATTTGGCGATGCCGGCTGGTTGTTGAAGGAAATGAAGATGGTAAAGAAGTAAGCTAACAAAAAAGGCAGCCTCGATTTGATACTGCCTTTTTTGTTATTTCATTTTGTGGAGAATAACGGAGTCGAACCGATGACCTCTTGCATGCCATGCAAGCGCTCTAGCCAGCTGAGCTAATTCCCCAGTGAATGGAGCGCAAATATAGCTTTTCTGAAAAACAATTCTTTTCTGCTGAATTATTTCTTTTTACTAAAAAAATCTTTCAACTCTTTACTCATTTCTTCACCACGTTTTTTCAGGTCTTGCAATTCAAAGGCAACATTCCTTTTGATGTCATAAAAATTTAAAGGAACACCACTACTCATAGATGCCATTTCTTCAGGAGTTTTTGGAAGAGGAATCACAATCCAAGAAATAATATAGGCAAGAAAACCAATTCCTGCAAAAAAGAAAAGAGTAGCCATTACTAAACGAACAATAACGGGATCTATTTCAAAATAATTGGCAACACCACTACATACACCCCCCAAAATCTTGTCGTTAGGGTTTCGGAAAATTCTACGATGACCATTATAAGTATTTTGTTGATTTCTTTTTTGTCCTGAGTATTGCTCTGGCAAATAAGGATTTACAAGTTCTTCATTTTCTGTTCCCATTTTATAAGCAGGTCCAAGTGTTTCAATAACTTTACTTACATCTGGAGTGTCAATACAAGTCGCGCCAGCTTCCAATCTATAGCCGAATAGCTCTGCAATTCTAGCTTCAATGTCTTGAATGATTTCGTCTTTGCCTTGCTCTTTTTCAAATTGTCTTTCCAATGTATTTACGTAATCGCGCAGAAGTAGATATGCGTCTTCTTCAATTGGAATAAGGCGAGCACTGAGATTAATTTGAATAATTCTTTGCATAGTATTTTAAATTTTATTGTGAGGTTAAATAATGAACTGCGTTACTCAATTCTTCCCAATTAGTTTTTAGTTGAAAGAAAAAATTGATTCCGCTTTTGGTTAATGAAAAATATTTTCTTGGTGGACCTGAAACGGATTCTTCCCATCGATAGGTAAGAAATTCTGCGTTTTTAAGTCTAGTTAGTAAAGGATACAAAGTGCCTTCAAGCACAATAAGATTTGCAGCCTTAAGTTGTTCTAAAATATCACTTGGATATGCTTCTTTCTCCCGGTAAATAATGCCAAGAATGCACAGCTCTAAAAGCCCTTTTCTCATTTGTGATGCTGTATTCTCGAGTGCCATGTTTTTTTTATTTCGAAGCAAAGATAGGGTAAAATACAGTACTATGCAAAACAAAGTACCTTTTTTAAGAAAGTAGTGTGTAATATATAGGTATTAGGTTTTGTAAACGGAATTTGGATATTGACAGAATAGGATTTTACTTAGTGCGCATTTAGGAAAGACAAAAATGATACTTAACAAAATTCACAGGAAAGACATCCTCTATTTTCAGTCTGTAGTTGGTGACGCCAATGCGTTATTTAACAATGATGATTTAATAGAAAATGCTTCTGACCATACTGAAGACTTATTCTATTTGCCAGAAATAGTTTTGCTACCATCAACCCCAGAAGAAATAAGTCAGATACTTAGCTACTGTAGCAAATGGCAAATTCCAGTGACTCCTCGTGGTGCAGGGACTGGTTTAAGTGGTGGTGCTTTGCCTGTGCATGGTGGTGTAGTGTTGAACATGAAGCGTTTCAACAAAATTCTTCAGCTTGATAAAAGAAACTTTCAGGTAACAACTGAACCTGGCGTAATTACTCAAGTTCTTCAGGATCATGTTCGCGAGCAGGGATTGATGTATCCTCCAGACCCTGCAAGTAAAGGATCATGTTTTATTGGTGGGAACATCAGCGAAAATTCTGGCGGACCAAGAGCTGTAAAATATGGTGTAGTAAAGGATTATGTATTGAACCTTGAAGTGGTTTTACCTGATGGTGCAATCATTTGGACAGGCGCTAATGTGTTGAAAAATGCAACAGGGTATAACCTCACTCAATTAATGGTGGGTAGTGAAGGCACATTAGGTGTAGTTACTAAAATCGTCCTTAGATTGATTCCAGCAACCACTCACGATTTGTTGATGCTCGTTCCTTTCAAGTCTTCAGAGGAAGCTTGCGAAGCCGTGAATGAAATAATGTTAGCAGGTTATACACCTTCTGCTTTGGAGTTTATGGAACGCGATGCTATAGAATGGAGTATGAAATTCGTACAACAAACTGCTATTCCATTACAGGAAGACATTCAAGCACATTTGCTTATTGAAGTGGATGGCAACAACATGGAGCAACTCTATGCCGACATGGATGGCATCTCTAAAGCAATTGAAAAATATGACACTGGCGAAGTACTTTTTGCTGACAGCCATGAGCAAAAACAAATGCTTTGGAACCTGCGTCGTAAAGTGGGAGAAGCTGTAAAGAGCAATTCAATTTATAAAGAAGAAGACACAGTAGTGCCAAGAGCTGAATTGCCTAAACTTTTACAAGCCGTAAAAAGAATTGGTAAAGAATATGGGTTTCATTCAGTTTGCTATGGTCATGCGGGCGATGGGAATCTTCATGTGAATATTGTAAAGCAAAACATGAGTGATGCCGATTGGGATAATAAATTACCATTGGGCATTCGGGAGCTTTTTAAAGAAGTAGTAAAATTAGGCGGTACAATTTCTGGCGAACATGGAATCGGGTTTGTACAAAAACATTATTTAGACATTGTCTTTGATAATGTTCAATTGGACATTATGAAGAAAATCAAAAAAGTTTTTGACCCTAAAGGAATCTTAAATCCTGGAAAAATTTTTGTAGACTAAATAAGAAAGATTTGCTTGCAGCGTTAAGTTTCTTTGAATCAATATTTATTTATGAAAAAGTTAGTCGTTACCCTTTTGCTTTTCTTAAGCTACTCCTCTTTTGCACAACAAGTTTATACGAGTAGTGGTAAAGCTGTGAATGCTCGCAAACAACAGAAAAGAGATAAAGGGTTTGATACTGATAAGCTTATTTATGGCGGCTGGTTAAGCTTGCAATTTGGCGATGTAACCAATGTGTATGTGCCAATAACTGTAGGCTATAAACTCACCGATAAATTTGCAGCAGGCATTGGTGTTGGTTATCAATACACCAAATATAAAATTGAGGATGAAAAGCAAAACACGGTTTCCTTAAGCGCTTGGGCAAGATATAAAATCACTGACCAGATATTTGCTCATGTTGAACCGCAACTGTTCAATGTTTCATACAAAGGATATGGGTATAGTGGCAACCTTACTTACAATACCTTTTTAGTGGGCGGTGGCTACAAAACACCTATTTCAGAGCGTTCGTCACTCGTGATTATGCTATTGTATGATGTACTACAAGACGCGAACAATCCTAACCCAAATAAAGCCAACATCACCCCAATGATGGGCTTTAATATTGGCTTCTAATTCTTCAATTTATTTCTTTCTTCAAAAGACTTTGACTTAAACAGACAAAGTCTTTTTTATTTTACAGCCATGAATTCACTAGTGCTTCTTCTTATTGTTGTTGCATACTTCGGTTTGTTGTTGGGCATTGCCTTTTATACTTCGCGCAATTCCAACAACGAAAGTTTCTTCATTGGTAATCGCAGTAGCAAGTGGTGGGTAGTGGCTTTTGGCATGGTGGGCACTTCGCTTTCGGGCATGACGTTTATTTCAGTTCCTGGAACGGTGGCTAAATCGGGCTTCGATTATTATCAAGTAGTGCTTGGTTATTGGTTGGGTTATTTTGTGGTGGCTTATGTTTTATTGCCGCTTTATTACAGGCTTCATGTAACTTCCATCTATTCTTATTTAGAACAAAGACTTGGCATCACTGCCTATAAAACAGGTGCATTATTTTTCTTGCTTTCTCGCACGCTTGGCGCTACACTTCGTCTTTATTTAGTGATAAAAGTGCTAGAGAAATTCATACTTGCCGATATGAATATTCCTTTCGAATTCACGGCTGTTCTTATTCTCCTCCTCATTCTTCTTTACACTTATCGTGGTGGTGTGAAAACCATTGTATGGACTGATACGCTGCAAACCACGTTCATGCTTTTAGCTTTGTTGGTGTGCACGGGTTATATCATTCACTCGCTCAACTTCAATATAGGCAGTGCCTGGACGGCAATGACCAACGCAGGTTATACCAATGTCTTCCACACCGATTTTCTAGCGGGCAATTTCTTCTTGAAACAAATTCTTGGTGGTGCGTTCATCACCATTGCCATGACAGGACTCGACCAAGAGATGATGCAAAAAAACATCAGCGTCACTACCCTAAAAGATGCGCAGAAAAATATGGTTACGCTTAGTTTTTTGCAAGCTTTTGTGGTGTTTATCTTTCTTTCTTTAGGTGGCTTGTTGTCGCTTTATGCACAATCAAAAGGGCTTACAGTTGCGGGCGACGACCTCTTCCCTACTATTGCCGTAAAGTCGGGGCTGCCGTTCATCATCACAGTATGTTTCATAATTGGTTTGGTCAGTGCTCTGTTTCCTAGTGCCGATGGTGCGCTCACTGCACTCACTTCTTCTTTTTGCATTGATATTCTTGGCTTGCAAAGAAGAAAAGACTGGGACGAAACCCGCCGCAAAAACATTCGTTTGCTTGTACACAATTGCTTTGCTGCTTTGTTTTTGCTCTGTGTGTTTTTCTTTAGAGAAGTAGATAATGGCTCGCTCATTCAAACTCTACTTGTCATTGCCGGATATACTTATGGACCTCTGTTGGCGCTCTTTAGTTTTGGCATCCTTACCCGCCGCAGCCTTCATGCCGCGATTATTCCTTTTGCCTGCATTGCCTCGCCCATTGTGTGCTATTATTTAAAAACCAACGACAAAGCCCTTCTTGGCGGTTATGCTATTGGCACCGAGTTGTTGTTAATCAATGCCCTGCTTTGCTTTAGTTTGTTGGCATTGGGGTCGAAAAAGAGGGTATTATAAAAACAAAGCGCGCAACCCATTAGAGCTACACGCTTGTTCAATAATCCATCTTTAAATTCTACTTGTCTTTTTCATATGACACCTCAGCAAGTTGGATTTTAATAACCTTACAGGGGCGGAAAGTCAGTTTTTTTCTTTAAATTGATTCATAGCAGATATTTCGGTATTGATAGCAGACATAAAAATATTCATAGCAGAGACAAATGTATTCATAGCAGCAATTTTGGTATTGATAGCAGTGAATTTAGCATTCATAGAAAATATAAAAGTATTCATAGCAGCGATAAAAGTATTGATAGCAGATAATAAAGTATTCATAGCAGCAATTTTTGGAGAACTTTTTTCGGTTTTTTTAGTACAAAAACATGAACCATCGGAAATAATTTGAATTCAAAACATCTTTTCAACCCAAAATAGTAATCATCATTAGTAACCGTCAGTCATTTCATGGAAATTTTCGCAGCATTTATCAACATTTTCTAAAAGAAAAAAGAAAATGTATTGCTATTAATTTCAACAACCCATTAAAAGAAAAAAGCGGAGATAAGCAAGGAGTTTTAGAAGGAAGAGAAAGGTATGATTAGTGTTTGGTTTTTTTTAAAACAAAAAGACCGAAGCACAGCCTCGGTCTTTTTTCTTTATACTCTTTAAGTGTTTGCTCAATAATCCTAGCCCATACTTAATAACCAATTATCTGTTCTTCCATCAAAGCAGGCATTTGGCGAAATTCGTATTGTTGATTGCGGAGTTGCGGTTCAAAACCTGCTTCTTGAATAGCGGTTTGAATGCCTTTTGCTGTGAAACGATGCGGCGCACCGGCAGCACTCACCACATTTTCTTCAATCATAATAGACCCAAAATCATTAGCGCCGGCATGCAAACAAATTTGCGCTACTTGTTTACCCACCGTGAGCCATGAAGCCTGTATATTTTTGATGTTCGGCAACATGATTCTGCAAAGCGCAATCATGCGAATATATTCTTCGGCTGTGGTGTGGTTTTTGGTTCCGCGAATGCGGCTCAATAAAGTATCTACATCTTGAAATGTCCAAGGAATAAAAGCAATAAACCCTTTAGCCCCTTCGGGTTTCATTGCCTGCACTTCTCTAATTTTCACAAGATGTTCGAAGCGTTCATAAATGGTTTCCACATGTCCAAACATCATAGTGGCAGTGGTGGTAAGCCCCACTTTATGCGCTTCGTGCATGATGTCTAGCCATTCTTGCGCCCCACATTTTCCTTTAGAAATCAATCGGCGAACACGGTCGTTTAGAATCTCAGCACCAGGTCCCGGCATACTATCCATGCCCGATTCTTTCAATGCTTTCAAAGCTTCATGATGACTCACACCCGAAACCTTGCAAATATGCGCCACCTCTGGCGGACCAAGGGTGTGGAGTTTAAGGTCAGGGAAAAGTTGTTTGAGTTGTTTGAAGAGCGAAGTGTAATATTCTAAACCTAAGTCGGGATGATGACCACCTTGCAACAGCAATTGTTCGCCACCATAACGAAAGGTTTCTTCAATCTTTATTTTATAGGTTTCAATGTCAGTAATATAGGCTTCTTCATGCCCAGGTATGCGGTAAAAATTGCAGAACTTACAATTGGCAACACACACATTGGTGGTGTTCATATTGCGGTCAATAATCCAAGTTACTTTGCCATGAGGCACTTGTTTTTTGCGCAATTCATTGGCCACAAACATCAATTCGGTAAGCGGTGCTTTTTCAAAAAGAAACATTCCTTCTTCTATGGAAAGAAAATCAAGATTCAGTGCACGTTCATATAAAGTAGGCAAGGAAAACATCATCATTATTTAAGGAGGGCAAAAGTAGCCGAATTATTCCAAGCCATTTTCTAAAAGAACAATCAAAAAAATCTTTGTTTCTTTGTAAAGCATGAAGCCGCTTATCCTCACGTTGTTTGGTGAAGCCTACGAACCGGAACCGGTGAAGGCTTCAAAACCACGCGCTTCAAAAACACCTAAGAAAAAAGAAGAGGACTCGAAGGTCAAGATTGACTACGAAAGCAATTTGCCAATTGGCTGGCATGCCACCAAACAATACTATACCATCAGTGAAGTAGCAGAACTTTATAGAGTCAACATTTCAAAAATCAGGTATTGGACAAAGGAGTTTGCAATGAAAGTGCGCACCACACAAAAAGGTGATAGGCTTTATAATGCACAAGATATTGATGACTTAAATCTTATTTACACTTTGGTAAAAAGAAGAGGTTACACGATTGCTGGTGCACGAGCAAAACTGAAAGAACAAAAGACAAAACTCACTTCAGAAATGCGCTTAAAACAAGAGCTGGAAAAACTAAAAGAACAACTAACTACACTTCGTGATCAACTACACTAATTCAATGAATAAAATACTTTTAATAAGCTGTTTCTTATTTTTTAGCATGAATGCATCTGCCCAATTCGATTATCAAAGACTGACTGAAGATGGCAGACTTGTATTTAAGGGAGAGTGCAAGTTTGAAGATTTACTAAAAGAACCCACTTTCGACTGGATGCAGAAAGGCATGAATGAATACACCCCTGATTCTGCCTCTTTGCTTTTCTTGAAAAAAAATTTAGCGCAGTATGATATAGTGGTGATGATGGGTACTTGGTGTGGCGACACAAAAGATTTGCTGCCTAAGTTTTATAAGACCTTACAAATGGCAAATTACCCACTGCTTCAATTAACAATGTATGGTTTAAACCGAAAAAAAGAAGCACTGAACTACGAAGAGCAACTTTATAAAGTCAAGAATATTCCTGTTTTCATACTCTTTAAAAACCACAAAGAGATAGGACGCATTACTGAAAGCGTAGAACAATCAATAGAAAAGGATTTGGTGAAGTTGGTGAAGAAAGAAATTGAAGGGGGTAAATAAACGCTATGCCTTTAAGACTCATTAAAACGCTAGCCCTAATTACGTTTTTACTACAAATTTATTTAAGCTTTCAGGGGGTCAACTATTTCACCAAAATGTATAATCCTTTGGTGCTTTTAGGTAGTTACTTATTCTTATTTGGCTTGTATTATCATTCAATAGAAACAACTGAGCTTTTGTTCGAAAAGATTTCTTTCAAAAAGAAAAGTATTGTTGGTGCACTAGGTATTTTGGTATTTCTTTCCAGTTTCCCCTGGTTTCATCAATCATTTCTTCGGGTATCAAACCCTGTTGAAATATCGGACGTAATACCACAACTCGTTATTCAATTTGAAAGATTTATTGCTGGTGAAAAACCCTATCAAATTGTAAATCTTCCAAACTCACAACCCTTTCCAGTTTATATGCCTTTTCAATGGATGCCAGTAGGAATTAGTAAGCTTTTTTCAATTGATGTCAGATGGTCTGGTTTGCTACTCATGTTGGTATCTGTATTTTATTTTTCAGCTTTCAGCATTAAGAACAACAAAGCTATTTTGAAAAATGCAGCTCTTTTATTGTTGCCCCTTTTACCTTTTCTAGCTTATTTACATTGGGGCGAAAACGACTTGTTGGTTTCAATAGAAACTATTGTTGCTGCCTACTATCTTTTTTTAGGGGTAGCATTAGTTCATAGAAACAAAATGGCAATTACTCTTGGCATTGTTTTGTGTCTCTTATCGAGGTACACATTTGTGTTTTGGCTGCCTTTGTTTTTCTATATTTATTATTCTGAAAACGGAAGGATAGCTTCTTTTAAACTGATTTCAATTTTATTGCTTTCGCTTTTATGCTTCTATGTATTTCCTTTTTTAATAAACCACCCTTCTGTTTTTATTGAAGGATTGAAGTACCATAATAATGCTGCAGAAGGAGAGTGGCAAAATGGTGGTTGGAGTTTTTATAGTGGAGATTATCTAGCGCCTTTTTTCGAGCAGTTTTTTAAAGGAAATATTCATGAAAAAGTTACAAAAGTTAGAATTGTTCAAGCCTCGGTGATGCTAATATTATGTTTTGGAGGGATTCTTTTTTACCGAAAAAAAAAGAACAACTTTTCATCTTACGATTTCAGTCTTGGCTTGCTGTATCTGACCATTATTTGTTTCTATGTTTTTAGCCCCCTCACATATCGCTATTATCTCATAACTCCCATGATGCTTAGTGCCGTTTTGTGTCTTCGGATTTTCAAAGGCGCTCCCAAAAAGATGGCATAAAAAAGTCCCGCTAAAAATGAGCGGGACTTCAATACTATTATTGCTTGAGAAATTACACATCCAACCTCGCATACTTCGCGTGGCTTTCAATAAACTCACGACGAGGTGCAACCTCATCACCCATAAGCATGGAGAAAACACGATCTGCTTCGGCTGCGCTATCAATTGTTACCCGCTTTAGTGTACGTGTTTCAGGATTCATGGTCGTTTCCCAAAGCTGCTCAGCATTCATTTCTCCAAGACCTTTGTAGCGTTGCACATTCACACTGTCTTCTTTACCATGAGCAAATTTTTCAACCCATGCTTTACGGTCATCTTCATTCCAAGCATAAGCCTGTTCTTTTCCTTTTTTCACTAAATAAAGTGGGGGATTGGCTAAATAAACATAGCCTTGTTCCACCAATTCTTTCATATAGCGGAAGAAGAAAGTAAGAATCAATGTAGCAATGTGTGAACCGTCCACGTCGGCATCGGTCATGATGATGACTTTATGATAACGAAGCTTTACAAGATTCAATGCTTTGGCATCCTCTACAGTTCCAACAGTTACACCCAATGCAGTAAACATGTTCTTGATTTCCTCGTTTTCGTAAATCTTGTATTCCTGTGCTTTTTCTACGTTTAAGATTTTACCCCGAAGTGGAAGAATAGCTTGATATGAACGGTCGCGACCTTGTTTGGCAGTTCCTCCAGCCGAATCTCCTTCGACTAAATATAACTCGCAACGATGTGGGTCACGGTCGGAGCAATCAGCCAATTTCCCAGGTAGACCACCACCTGTAAGCACACTTTTACGTTGCACCATTTCACGTGCTTTGCGAGCAGCAGCACGCGCTTGAGCGGCAAGGATTACTTTGTCGATAATCATCTTCGCTTCTTTCGGATGCTCTTCGAGATAAGCTTCCAAAACACGGCTTACACTCACATCCACTATGCCCATTACATCGTTGTTGCCGAGCTTGGTTTTAGTTTGTCCTTCAAACTGTGGCTCAGGGACTTTTACTGAAATAATTGCACTCAACCCCTCACGAAAATCATCGCCGGTGATATCTACTTTTGCTTTTTCAAAAAGCTTGTTTTTATCTCCATAAGATTTAAAAACACGAGTGATAGAACGACGGAAACCAGCAACGTGCGTTCCGCCTTCAATAGTGTTGATATTGTTTACGTAAGAGAAAATATATTCGTTGTAAGAAGTGTTGTAAGACAAAGCCACATCTACCGAAACATTGGCATCTTTATCATAAGCCTCTACATAGATAGGCTGCGGCAACAAAGGGTCGCGTTTGCCATTTCTATCTAGCATTTGCACAAACTCTATAATGCCTCCTTCGCTATAAAACTCTTCATCAATAATGCCCCCGTCGGACTCATCAGTTACTCGCAAATCAATCATGTGAATGCGAATACCTTTATTCAAGTAAGATAGCTCTCTTAAACGACCTGCAAGAATTTCACGGTTGTATTCCGACACGATGAAAATAGAATCATCGGGCATGAAATGTTGCAAAGTGCCGCGCTTGTCGGTAGTGCCTATTTCGCGAACAGGATACTGAGGAATTCCTTTTTTATATTCTTGTTCAAATATTTTTCCTTCACGAAAAACAGTGGTGTGCATGTCTTTACTCAATGCATTGACGCAAGACACACCCACACCGTGCAAACCACCAGAAACCTTGTAAGAATCTTTATCAAACTTACCCCCTGCGTGCAATACAGTCATGACCACTTCAAGCGCACTGCGCCCTTCTTTAGGGTGAATGCCTGTAGGAATACCACGACCATCATCCATTACACTGATGGAATTATTTTCGTGAATGGTAACGGTGATATTTTTACAATGTCCAGCAAGTGCTTCGTCAATGGAATTGTCCACTACTTCATACACTAGGTGATGCAACCCCTTTACGCCAATGTCGCCAATGTACATGGCGGGGCGTTTGCGAACTGCTTCTAAACCTTCTAAAACCTGAATACTTCCGGCGTCATAGCTTTGCGATGCCGATAACTGAATGGCTTCTTGTTCTGTGCTCATATTATTTTTTAAAAAGCGGAGTATTTATGCTTGGAAACATCCAAATGCCCACCCCCCGAAAGGCAACAAAAACCGCTACAGAAAGCGGCTTTTATGAAGGCTCAAAGATATGGGAAAAGTACGGTTCTTTCAAGTATTATATCCACAAAAAGTAGCGGGATTTGTATTTTGAAAATTATTGTAAAACTCTCAGACCCAACTTATCAAATGGCTAATTCCTCCAATAACAGGAGGAACCCCACTTTTCATTTGATAGAATTTTCTTGAAGGTGAAATAAGACATTATTTTTGTGTCGCAAATGAATTTAATACTCAAACACATTCTGAATATTCTGTTTTTACCTGTCGCATTATTTATTGTGGTATTAAGTAATTATTCCTGCAACCAATCATCACACGAAGAAGCTAGTGAATGGAAAAATGTGTTTGATACCACTGCACGTTATGTGGGTAAAGAACCCTGCAAGGGTTGCCATAGCGATATTTATGAGTCGTTTATGAAAACAGGAATGGGGCAATCTTTTGGATATGCAACCCATCAAAAATCTGCTGCCGATTTTGACGAACACTCAGTGGTTTATGATAGCTTGCTCGACTATTATTATCATCCTTTTTGGAATGGCGATTCTTTGTGCATCAAAGAATACCGATTGGAAGGAAAAGACACCGTTCATCAACGAACACAAACCATTAATTACATCATTGGCTCCGGTCAACACACCAACAGCCATTTGTTTTTGGTGAATCATTATTTGTTTCAAGCTCCCATTACTTTTTACACTCAAAAAAGAAAATGGGATTTAGCACCTGGTTTTGAAAAGGGAGCAAGCAGCCGTTTTTCGAGAATTATAGAAACAGAATGTGTCACTTGCCACGATGGTTTCCCAGTCTTTGAAGATGGAAGTTTGAATAAATACCAAACCATTCAAACAGGTATTGATTGCGAAAGATGTCATGGTCCAGGTAGCTTGCATGTTGCCGCCATTCAATCGGGAAAAATTACAGACACTTCTAAAACGCCCGACTATACGATTGTCAATCCACGCCGACTTTCTACTGAGTTGCAAAACAATATTTGCCAGCGTTGTCACCTTCAAGGTGTTGCTGTGTTAAACGATGGAAAAACATTTTTTGATTTTCGTCCGGGCATGAAATTGAGCGACGTGGTGAATGTGTTTATGCCTGTTTATGAAGGAGGCGAGGACAAAATGATTATGGCATCGCATGTGGAGCGAATGAAGAAAAGCCGTTGCTACAACGAAAGTGGAAATATGAGTTGTATTACTTGTCATAATCCTCATGTGAGCGTAAAATTCACACCAAGAAGTCAATATCTCAATGCTTGCAAAAACTGTCATGGCGAAAGTGGAAAAAATTGTAGCGAGCAAGAAGCATTGCGAAAAATACAAAACAACGATTGCATCACTTGCCATATGCCTCACAACGGTAGCATTGACATTCCTCATGTTGCGGTTACAGACCACTTCATTCGTAAGCGAATATTAAGCAATAAAGACGCTGGAAAAATTGCCGCTTTTTTAGGCTTGAAATCTTATAACAACGACAAGCCCGATGCTATTACAAAAGCAAGAGCTTACATGGAATTTTTTGAACGCTATGGAGGCAAAACACCATTGGTGGATTCTGCAATTTTTTACCTCAATCAAGAAAAAGATAGAGAAGAAAAGGAAAAACAAAATCGCGATTATATTCGTGCATATTTCTTGTTGAATGAATATGGAAAAGTAATTGAATACGCTTCTTCTCTTGCTCCTAAAAAATTGAATGATGCTTGGACAGCTTACAGAATTGGTGAAGCCTATTTTCAACAAGAACAAAATGAAAAAGCATTAGCGTTTTATGAAAAAGCCATTTCATTGAAAAAGTATGCACTCGATTTTCAAAACAAATATGCTTCGTGTTTATTGGCACTTGGAAGAAAAGAAGAAGCTAGAAAAAGCTTTGAATTTATCTTGCAAGAAAACCCCAACCATTTAGCAGCCAATACCAATCTTGGTTTTTTATGGATGCAAACAGGAAATAATGGTTTGGCTTTTCAATATATGAATACAGCCAATAAACTTGACCCTGATTATGTACAAAACTTAATCAACTTAGCCGTTTGGTACCATAATAATCAACGGATGGATTTGGCAAAAAAAACACTGCAACATCTATTGAAAAAACATCCCGAAAATGAACAAGCAAAGGCAATGTTGATGGATTTGAGATGATAGTTATTTTAAACAAAGAATAGAAAATCTATAAAAAATGAATGTAGAAAATGTATCCATTCTCCAAAAAATGTTTACTTTTTCATCGAATTTGAAACAAACAATATGGCAACAGATAAGCGCTACATTTTTTTAGTGGATGATGAACCCATCCAAAACGAAATGTTGAAAGATTACCTCAGTGAGCGTTTTCTTTATGAAATCAAAACTTTTGAAAGCGGCGAAGACATGCTGCAACAAATGCATTTGAACCCCGAAATTGTAGTTCTAGATTTCCATCTTAGTGCTCACATTCCTAATGCAAAAAACGGAGTTGAAATTCTTAAAGCAGTCAAGGATCAATATCCCGATATTCAAGTAATAATGCTTTCTGGACAAGACAAGATAGACGTGGCCGTTGATAGTATGAAATACGGTGCGTATGACTATGTGATTAAAGGAGAAACAGCTTTTAGTCGCATGGAAAATATCTTGAACAATGTTAGTGAATTGCACAAGGTAAAAACTATCAACAAGGCTTACAAGCGTACTATTTCCTTCCTAACTGGATCTATTGTCATTGTTGTTGCATTAGCCATTTATTTGTTTTACTACATGTCGAACAAGGCAAGCCATTTGTAAAAAATGTTTTCAATCATGGTTTTATCGGCTGCAGGTCTTTAGATTTGCCGCTTCATTTTTATTCCTTAAAACAACGATATGAATTTAGCGCATCGCCTCGATAGAATTCAGGAACCCCAAACAATAAAAATGGCCAAGTTGGGTCGCAAGCTTCGTTCACAAGGAGCCAACATCATTGACTTGAGTCTTGGTGAACCTGATTTCGTAACTCCAGATTTTATTTGCGAAGCCGCCACCAAAGCAATGGCTGATGGTTTCACAAAATATACACCTGTTATGGGAAATCTTGAATTGAGAGAAGCAATTTGTCACAAACTGAAAAGAGATAATGGACTTGATTATACTTCAGATGAAATTATTGTTTCAACAGGTGCTAAACAATCTCTTGCCAATGCTATACTTTGCCTCATTAATCCTGGTGATGAAGTCATAATTCCAACTCCTTATTGGGTAACTTATAGTGCCTTGGTAACTTTGGCTGAAGGTGAAATAAAATACCTTCCTTGTCATATTGATGCTGATTTTAAGTTGACGCCTGAAAGGCTTGAAGCTGCTATTACACCTAAAACCAAACTTTTCATTTACTCCTCCCCATGTAATCCTACAGGTAGTGTTTATACCAAAGAGGAGTTAGCCACTTTGGCAGAAGTCTTCAAACGTCATCCTCATGTTGCCATTATTAGCGATGAAATTTATGAGTACATCAACTATGAAGGGAAACATGAAAGCATTGCTCAATTTACTGAATTGAAAGACCGAGTAATGATTGTGAATGGCATGTCGAAAGGATTTGCCATGACTGGTTGGAGAATTGGTTATATGGCTGGACCAAAAGACATGGTGCAGGCTTGCGATAAATTTCAATCACAGTTTACTTCGGGTACTAACAGCATTGCACAAAAGGCGTCTGTTGCTGCATTGGAAAGCGACCTGAAAACCACCATAGCAATGCGTGAGTCTTTCCGCAAAAGAAAAGATTTTGTAGTGACAGCTATGGAACAAATCCCTGGAGTAAAAATTAATCATCCTAAAGGGGCTTTTTATGTCTTCCCTGACGTCAGTTCTTTCTTTGGACAAAGCGATGGCGAAACCACTATCAATTCTGATGAAGACATGAGCATGTATTTATTATACAAAGCACATGTAAGCACAGTAATGGGTGAAGCATTTGGCAACAATCATTGCATTCGCATTTCTTTTGCCAACTCTATGGAAAATTTGAAGGATGCAATGAATAGAATTTCGGAAGCTCTTGGAAAGTTGAAATAGCTACCTATAAATATCCTCTTGTTTCGTAAATTCTGGAATCATTTTCAGATAAATACTATCGAGATCAGTGGGATGTTTTTTATACCATTCAAGACTTTGAAAATAATCTTCGCTACTGATGTGATGGTGATTAAAAATCACAGCATAAAAGGCTGATAAGGAATCAATGTTTTTCTTATTACCTCTTAACGCACTGTCCTTTTGCGTTTGCATACTATAGGCTTCAGCATATTGAACATCAGTTAAAATGGCTTGCATTTTTGTAGGGTTAATTTTTGGTTGGTCTTTATTACAAGCAACCAAAATCGAAAAACTCAAGAGAAATAAAAAGGTTTTTTTCATCAACGATTCAACAACTGATATTTAGCGGAGTTGGGAACATCCATTTGTGATAGCTGAGAAACATAAGTAGCTCTTTGCATTTTGGGTGCGGTAGCAACTACTTTTGATAATTCACTGCTTTTGGCTGCAAAGAAAAATTGCATCAACATGGATGCTGGATTTTCTTTGTTAAGTTGACTAAGTTTAGATATTCCGTCCAAAATTTTTTGCTTGGCTTCATCGGGCTTTTGAGCCATTTTGTCAAAACCTTCTCGGTGCATGGAATACCAATAACTACGAAAATCTGCAAAGCGTGGATTCAATATTTGATCCACTAACCAATACCTATTTTTATTGCCTTCTACTGCTTTCCATCCAGGAATAGATTTGCCTTGTTCTGGTGCATTGTTCACAACGTTTTGCGCTTTCTTAAACATTTCCTCACCCCCTTTTTGTGAAAAACTATCATAGTCTAACCCTAAAATCATGTAAGTATAATAAGCCAATACAGCAGGAAGATTTGCAGCCATTGGGTCGCTGCCGCTGATGCGATTTTCATCAAATTGAATGGCGTTGAACTGAGTGTATTTAAACACAAAATCCTTGTCGAGATAATTTACTAATGGGCTTGAATAACTCGTGTTATAAACCGGTCTTGCTGCTTGCAATGAAAGAGTGGCGAAATACAAATCTTCTTCTGCCGACTTGCCCGTAAGGTTTATCATCAAGTTCACATCAATGCGCTCATTGGCTGCAAACTCATCATTGGTCCATTTGCGGGTGTTCATGAAATCGGAAATAGCTTTTTCCATGGTTGCAAAAACTTGCTTATCCACGTTTTGAATGGCAGAATACATCACCTTCACTTTGCACACCAATTCTTGCGCATTGCAAAAAGTATTTGCAATCATTAGAAGAGCAAAAAGCAAAATCAATTTATTGCGCATTTCTGAGTAGCATAATTTGGTTCACAATTTCTTCGGCGGTTTCTTTTTTACTGAGTAAAGGCAATGAAACTGATTTCCCATTTGCTTTTATCAGTGTTACTTTATTGGTGTCATGACCAAAACCTGCACCTTCATCTCTTAAAGAATTCAACACAATCATGTCGGCATTTTTCACTTTTAATTTCTTCAAGGCATTGGCTTTTTCGTTGTTGGTTTCTAATGCAAAACCCACAAGTGTTTGCCCTTTCTTTTTTGTTTTGCCAAGAGTAGCTAAAATGTCTTGGGTTTTAGTCAACGTTAAGGATAACGTTTCGCCCTGCTTTTTTATTTTGTCAGGAGCAATGTTATCTGGTTTATAATCGGCTACTGCTGCGGCAAGAATGCTGATTTTACAAGATGGAAAAACCTTTTTACAAGCTTCATACATTTCTTCAGCGCTTTCTACCCTTCGGATTTCGAACTTAGGATTTAATATTTCTAAAGAACTTGGACCCAAGACAAGGGTTACTTCTGCTCCTTTATCAGCTAAGCTTTCTGCCAATGCAATGCCCATTTTACCGGTAGAGAAATTGCCAATAAACCGCACAGGGTCGAGGCGTTCGTAGGTTGGCCCGGCAGAGACAAGGGCTTTAATGCCCTTTAGTGGTTGTTCGTTTTTTTTTTGAAGGAAAGAAAAAAGAAAAGAAACAATCTCCTCAGGTTCTGCCATGCGCCCTTCACCAATTAAGCCACTGGCCAACTCGCCATGAGCCACGGGAATAATGGTATTGCCATAAGATTGAATGATGTCTATATTTCTTTTGGTGCTTGGGTGCAGCCACATATCTTCATCCATAGCGGGGGCAACAAGTACAGGACATTTTGCAGAAAGATAAACGGCACCTACCAAATTATCGCAAAGACCGTGAGCCATTTTTGCTAATGTATTGGCGCTACAAGGAGCCACTAAAAGCACATCTGCCCAAAGCCCCATTTCTACATGATTGTTCCATGCGCTATTGTCGCTTACGTTGCTGTGAACAGGGTTTTTAGAAACTGTTGCCAATGCAAGGGGGCTTACAAAATCGGTAGCGGCAGGTGTGAGAATCACTTTGACTTCGGCGCCCGCTTTTACTAACAAACGCACCAAATGAGGGGTTTTGTATGCAGCAATACTACCTGTGATTGCAAGAATGATTTTTTTACCGGCTAACTGCATGAAAGGCAAAGGATAAATGATGCTGCAAGGTAGGATTTTTTGAAATGAGATAGAGAGGAGCAATTGTTTAGGTAGGGGCTTTATTTGGGTAGTGGTAGGAATAACAATGCTTGGATTTGTGGTAGAGGCTATTGTTGGCAGGTTGCGGCAGGCAAAATGATGGAATGGGATGACATTTCAATGGAACCGGATTACATACTGATGGAACCGGATTACATACCGAAAGAACCGGATTACATACCGAAGGAACAGGATGAGATACCGAAAGAACGGGATGAGATACTGAAAGAACCGGATGACATACTGATGGAACGGGATGACATACCGAAAGAATGAAATGCTATAATGGAAGAAAAACTTGCCAGAATGATAAATTCACTTGCTTTAATAGTAAAGCGTAAGTAATAAAATGAAGTTGGGTTGGGAACGGCTTATGGCTTTCTTGCTACCAATACAAAATTGAGGGTAGCGCTGTCGTCGAAGTCTTTTTTATCGAGCCAACCGAAAAACACGTTTACTAACCACTTGATGCGAAAGAGAAAATAAAGGTTTTTGAAAAGGCTTCTTTTCCAAGATTTTTTTTCGAAGGAAGCGCGAATGCTATTGAGAAAAACCTGACCTACTAATGCCCATTTTCCACCATTGGGTTTTATGTAAATGGTTTCGAAACCGCGTTCTTGCAGTAGGTATTCAAGCCCGTGTTTGGTGAACCTGAAAAAGTCGTAAGGCACTTCATGATGCTCCCAACACATGGGGCAGGAAAGGATGAGGTGACCACCCGGACGAAGGATGCGATAGGCTTCGGAAAGCAATTTTTTATGGTCGGCTACGTGCTCGAGCACTTGTGTGTTGAAGACGGTGTCTTTGCAGGCATCGGGCAAGGGAATGTCGGTAGCCGGACAAATAATATCTACCAAGTTTTGGTTGGATTGAACAATGTCGCAGCCTGCATAGGTTTTTATTTTCCCTTCAAAAAAACTGAGGTAAGGTTTGTTGCCACAACCTATGTCTAAAACATCACCTGAAGCATAGTTTATGACGGCGTTTTTAAGGTCGGGAAAGAGGTATTTGTACTCTAAATAATAGGGGTCGTTAATGGAAGTTGAAGTATAACTAAGCCGAGATAAATTTTCTGAACGATTGTTTTCCATTAGAGGTACTTTCTGAGTTTGCCTTGGGCGACCAAGTTTGCAAATTTAGCAGGAAAGAATGCTTTTAGTATCAGTTTAGACATAAACCCTATTGGGCTTTTTTTCAGGTTTCGGATGATGTATTCATCTACATAGTGAGGACCAAATTCAGAAGCCATTTTCTGTTGGAAATGATCCATAATTTGGTTGTTCCTTGTTTTGTTTTTATTCAAACTTCGGATGCCAGAATTGGCAAGAACTCGGTATTCAAACAATACTTCGTTCCTATAATAAAATTTAAAACCCGCAAAGGCAGCCCTCAACCAAAACTCCCAATCTTCTAAGCCAGCAACAAGTCGAGAAGATTCGTAACCTCCTAATTTATCCCAAACAGATTTTCTATAAACAGAGCAATTGTCAATGAAATTATCGAGCATCAATCGTTGCAAATTGAATTCACCACAAATATTATTGCCCGATTGGTCGCCAATAAGTTGGGCGTTGCAGTAAAGAATATCGTAGTGTTTATTTTCCTCTAAAAAATCAACTGCTTTTTGAATGTAGTCAGGTTTTATGTTGTTGTCGGAATCAATTGGCAATAAATATTCGCCTTCTGCTACTCTAATTCCTACGTTTCTTGTCTCGCAAACCCCTTTGTTTTCTTGAAAAATGACTTTGTAATTTTCTTTTTTTAGCTCTTGCAAATATTCATTGGTAAAAGCATCTGAACTACCATCATTCACAATGATTACCTCAAAACTATAAGTTGTTTTTGACGCTTCAATGCTTTTGAGGGTTTCAATGAGGTACTTGCCGTGATTGTAGCACGGAATGATTATGGAGACTTTGACCATTTTGTGGAATCGAACATGACGAGTGATTGACAATTTTACAAATTGCTTTACTCGCTTTTGAACAAATATATCAATGCTGTCAAACAGTTTTATTTTTTGTTAAAAATTTTTCGACTTTTTTGAAAATTAGATTGTCTTATAAGGCAATTAAAATCGAATGCAGTTCGTACTTTTAACTTTTAATTCTCTATTAAGGATGAAAAAGCTGTTTTTACTTTTTAGCTTACTCTCGATTTGTTTGTTGGCAAATGCTCAAGTAAATCTTAATTCAGGCTTGGTTGCCTACTATCCTTTCAATGGCAGTTTTGCCGATGCCACCGGAAATGGCAATACAGGCATCCCTTTTGGCGGTGTCACCTTTGTTGCCGATCAGTTTGGCAATGCCAATAGTGCTATCAGTTTTAACGGCACTAACGGATGGGTTTCTATTCCTTCTTCTGTAAAACATACACCGGGTTCCCACTTTTCAATAGCATTTAGGTTTAGAACCAATTCTGCAAACGGGCAGTATTTGATGTCTAAATCTGTTTACAGTGGATTGCCTTCGGATTTTCAGTATGACTTAGGTTTCAATCTTGGCAGCCTTACGGGTACGGGTTTGTTTTGGGCAACTAATCATACAAATGGATGTGCTTATTCAGGAAACTTTGCTCAAGATATAGCGTATTCAGGCACTTCAATTCTGCCGAATCAATGGTATTGTGTGGTGATGACTTTTGATAGTAGCTTGAAGAAGATTTATGTGAATGGGGCACTTGCTTCGCAAACAAATGTTACCGTTGGCACTCCGAATATTATTGACTCTTGTATTCTCGGCACTTTAAGACTTGGTACTTGGTGGCAAAATGACCCTCAATATTTTGATGGGAATATGGATGAAATAAGACTGTATAAAAGACAATTGACTACTCAGGAAATTGCAGCGCTTTGTAACACGTTTATGCAGCCTTCGAAAACTATTAATGATTATGCTGCTGTAGAAAGTTACTTGCCTTGCAACAATACTTTGGTGGTTGATACTTCTGTAAAATTTAAAACTGGCGATACTATTCTTGTCATACAAATGAAAGGTGCAGTGATTGACTCTTCCAATACGGCATCATTTGGCAATGTTACAGCCTTAAACAATGCAGGAAATTATGAGTACAATATCATAAAATCTAAGCTGGGCAAATCGCTTAAGTTGAAATACAAGCTATTAAAGAACTATGATTTCCCTAAAGGAAATGTGCAAATTGTAAGGGTGCCTTATTATCAAAATTACACGGTTTCGCAGGCACATACCTGCGCACCTTGGAATGGGAAAAAGGGCGGTGTGTTTGCCGTAAATGTTGCCAACAGAATTACCATTAACGACCGAATTGACGTCAGCGAAAAAGGATTTCAAGGGGCAATAGGTAATCCGTTTTCAAGCAACAATAGTTATTGCAACGTCACAGACTATTATGCATACGCCAATCAAGACTCAAGTAATTTTAAGGGAGAAGGCATTGCTACGATTTCTGTTTTCAAACAAATGGGAAGAGGCAAATTATCGAATGGCGGCGGCGGCGGAAACGGACATAATTCTGGCGGTGGCGGTGGAAGTAATGGTGGCACGGGCGGTTTTGGTGGTTACCAATTTGAAGGCTGTGTTGCAAGCCCTGCTACAAATATTACAGGTGGTATTGGCGGTGAAAGTTTGAATTATTCCAACGCCAACAACAAAATTTATTTAGGTGGCGGCGGTGGCGCAGGTCAATCAAATACAGTGACAAATACTACTGGTGGTAATGGCGGGGGTATAGTAATAATTACTGCCGACTCTATAGGCGGAACTGGCTATATTATGAGTAATGGTGGCGGTGGTATTGAGTGTACTTCTTTAGGAGGTAATACATGCCACGATGGTATGGGCGGCGGCGGCGGCGGTGGCACTATTTTACTTAATGCCAACAAATTTGGAGGTAGTGTTACGGTAATGGCTAATGGTGGAAAAGGTGCAGATGAGTTGGGTTCCTCTACTAACCAACAAGTAGGTCCTGGCGGCGGCGGCGGTGGCGGTGTTTTATGGCTAAAATCAGCGAGCACTCCTTCTAGCATTGCCTCATCTTATTTAGGCGGAACTAATGGCATTGTGATGTATAATAGTAATGCTTGGGGCGCTACATCTGGCCAAGCAGGACAGGCTTTATATAATCTTCAAATAGTAACACCAACTGATACTTTTGCCAATGTTATTCAACCTGCATTTACAGACTCAGTAGTTGCCTGTAATACCTATAAATTTACGGATAAGTCTATTGTAACTACTGGAGGTCATACTGTTTTTTGGGATTTTGGTGATGGCACATCTACCAACCAATCTAGCCCTACACATTTTTATCCTGTGAAAGGCACTTACACGGTAAAGCTGTTTGTTTATGAAAACGGTGGTGCTTGTAATGACAGTGTTATAAAGCAAATAACAATCAAGAACTTTGATTATAAAATTACCGACACGGCAACAGCTTGTAAAACAATTAAGTTTACTGGACTAAAATTGAGTGGGCAAACTGCAACTTCATATACTTGGCTCTTCGGCGATAATCAGTCTGACACTACAAACCCTGCGGTTCATCAATATGCAGTTGGTGGTTCTTATGCAGTGAAACTAATTCTCAGCGATTTAACAGGTTGCATTGACACCGTTAATTATGGGATTTTTGTAGATGAAGTTCGCGCTTCCTTTACTGCATCTAAAGACACAATTTGTCAGGGAGATATCATTACGTTCAGCAATGCCTCTTCAGCAAATGCTATCACGTATTTCTGGGATTTTGGAGATGGTAATACTGCGCTTAATATCAATCCTAACCATAGCTATATTAATTCTGGGCTTTATCATCCTTATCTTGTAGTTACCAATGCAAGTGGTTGTAAAGACACCTTCCGTCGTGTCATATTGGTTGATTCTATTACTACAGTTGATTTTGTAACCAATGGTGATAATTTGTGTGAAGGGCAACAAATCATTTTCAACGCTCAATATTATGGCGGTGGAAGCACTGGATTTGATTGGAGTTTTGGAGATGGTTCTATTTTGTCTGGTAAAAATCCAATCAGTCATGCATTTGACACGGCTGATGTATTTAACATAGGGCTTACTGTTCATTTCCGTGCATGCCCCGACGCTTCTACAACTAAAAATGTAACTATCAATCCTTTCCCTCGCATTGACTTGGGTCATGATACAAGTATGTGTCCTGGTGTTGTCGGATTTATGCTAGCTGATGTAAATAACATGGGCAATCCGGATGCAATTTGGCGATGGAATACGGGCGCTACTTCTAGCAGTATTTTTGTAGGTCATCCTGGAATTTATACCGTTAATGTTTCCCTCAAAGGATGCGATGCAAATGATACTATTGAAATCTTCAAAGATTGTTACATTGATATTCCAAATGCATTTACGCCAAATGGCGATGGTACCAATGATTTTTTTATTCCAAGAAATCTTTTCACAAGAGGTATAACTTCTTTCGAAATGAAAATTTATGACCGATGGGGTATCTTAATGTTCGAGACTACCAAACTTGACGGTCGTGGTTGGGATGGAAAATACAATGGCGCTGATCAACCTATGGGGGTTTATGTTTATCTCATAACAGTGGATATGAAATCGGGCGAATCAGAAAAGTACAAAGGGAACGTTACCCTAATGAGATAGCAAGAAAAAAGTTCACTAAAATATTCCTAACGAGCCTGCTTCTTGCAGGCTTGTTGGTTTTCCTACATCTATGAATACATCGCCTGTGTGGTCGAAACCTTTAATGGTTTGTGTTTTGGCAAAGTGGAGGTAAACATCAATCATAGAAAACTTGCCTGTAAAAGGCATATTGAGTATTTCACGGTTTAAAACCTGAATACCACTGAAAGCAAATGGAATAGCCGGTTGTACTGCTCTGCTTATTTTTTCTTGACTTGTAGAGATGTTTTTCCAACCACACAAAACCATCTGTTTATCAAAAAGTAATTTACGTGAGGACTCTCGTTGCAAAACAGCAAGCGTTGCAAAATTCTTTTCATTGAGGTGTTGCGCTATCATTTTCCCCAAATCAAGGTTAGTAAGCACATCTACATTCATTACCACAAAATCTTCTTCACCATTAAAATAGCTAGCAGCATTTAATAAACCACCACCTGTTTCCAAAACTTCTTGGCGTTCATCAGAGATAGTAACAACACTTCCAAATCCGTTATTGTCTTTGATTGTCTTTTCAATTTGTTCTGCAAAATGATGCACATTGACAATGACTTCATTGATGCCAAATTTTTGAAGAAAAAGAATAGAGATCTCCAAAAGAGTTTTGCCATTTACGGTTGCCAAAGCCTTAGGATGTTGGTCGGTGAATGGCTTAAGACGAGTGCCTAAACCAGCTGCAAAAATCATAGCTTTCATAACTGCAAATTAGGGTTTTTGAAAAATGGGGTCATTAAAAAAAAAACAGGCAGCCGAAATGGCTGCCTGTGAAAATAATTGACTCTTCTTAGATTATTTGTCCCAGAAAACTTTTGGAGCAAATAATGTAGAAGTAGGAGTATTTGAAGCGTTATATGAATACTCTGTTTGAGGATACATAAAACGGCGAGGTACTGTAGTTCCTTTTATTGGAGTTAAAGAAGGGATTCCTGTTCTACGCCATAAAGTCCATGCCTCTGGGTTAAGATACAATGCGGTGAACGCTTCTGAAACGATTTGCGTTTTTGCAGTATCATTTGAAGTAGAAAGTGTTCCGTATGTGCCAATGTAAGTAGCCATATCGCCAGCATCTACACCTAACTTAGTCATACTTGCAGTGATGCCTTCTTGGTAAGCCGTTTCAGCATCTACAGTTGTTCCGCCAGTAGCTAACGTAGCTTCTGCTTTCATAAACTGCAACTCTTCGTAAGTGATGAATTCAACAGTTCCTGTCATATCGCCATAATACGTGCCCAAAGTTTCTGCATTTGAAGTATCTGCATAAACAAATGTTCTTGGATCGCCATTAGCCAACATATTTTGAAGCAAAGTGCTGGTGGAGAAATTGATGTCTGTTCTTTGTTGATTGAACTGATACCAAGGATTTGCTGATGTTTCAGTGCCTCCAAGGAATGGATATACTGCACCATCTGCATTGCTAGTAAATGAAAGTGCAATTTCATCTAGTGCATGCTGAGCCATTGTTGCGTTGCCCTTGCTTTGATGCATATAAACCCTTGCCTTTATAGCATGAGCAAACATGATCCATTTGTTTAGATCGCCGTTGTAAATAAAGTCTTCATCACTTGGTATAAGAGCACCAGGATTTGAACTTGATAAACTGTCAATGGCAGTGTTACATAATGTTAGAATCGCATTATACACCTGACTAGCGCTATCATACTTAGGTTTTGGATAGGTCAACCCTTGAAGTGCTTGCGAAAAAGGGAGGTCGCCCCAACAATCTACCATCACCTGAAAGGTATAGGCTTTCATTATTCTAGCAACGCCGCCATATGCAGCATAATGTTTCCTTTCTGATAATGCTATAAGGCTGTCGTTGTTCATTAAAACTGATGTGTATAGGTTTGTCCATAACCCATCAGCGTCCTGAGAAGTTAAAACATAAGTATAATATGCTTCTGCTTGACGAGATGCGCCTAAAGTTTGTTGAGTAAATAAAGACGTAAAACGGCTCAAGTCACCTCCTTGAGAATAAGCGAGAGAACCTTCTACAGTACTTAGTAAAACACTAGGTGTTACAGTTTGTGTGCCGTTTTCGTAATTGTTAGCGTCTGTGATATAATTCTTTCGACAAGACCCCAAAGCTATTATTACAACGCTTAAAAGTATGATTTGATATAATCTTGATTTTTTCATGCTTTGAATATTTTTAGAGTGAATTATAGACCAACGTTTAATCTTATACCATAAGATTTTATTCCCGGGTTGTTGAAGTAATCTAGTCCTTGTCCATTAGCTGGCCCACCAAGACTTGTTTCAGGGTCAACTCCTTTGTACTTGGTCCACAATAATATGTTGTTCATGAAAACGGTGACTGAAAAATTCTGGAAATGCGCTTTATTGATGATAGAGTATGGCAATTCATAAGTCAATCCCAATTGACGAAGACGTACAAAAGATCCATCTTCAACAGAAGCTTCTGCAGCACCAATGAAACTACTTCCGATGTTTTGCCAGTAATATTGGTCACGCACAGCTTTAATGGAATTCACATCACCTGCACCCGGCAATTCTGTATTACCAGTACCAAAGTGTGTTATGTCTCCAATTGCATTAGGATGTCCTAAAACTCCAGAAAACACAGTTGTATCACCACGAGTTCCCGTCTCAGCAGATGTACCAAAATAACCTAAAGCACCACGAGTACCATTCCAAATCTGACCACCTTTTTTGATGTCAATTTGAGCACTCAAAGACCAGTTTTTATAAGAGAATCGGTTAACTATAGAACCAAACCATTTTGGTTGAATGTTTCCAATAACTTTATTGGTTGTACCAACGATAGGCATTCCATAACCAGGGTCATTTACATCGTCATTAATTATCATATTCCCCTTGGCATCTCTTAAATAAGCACTTCCAAAAATAGAACCGAAAGGTTGACCAGGAATTGCATATATAGCACCATTTTCAAATCCTGCAATAAATAATTGATCTACACCATCAGCTAAAGAAACAACCTTGTTGATGTTTTTTGAGTAGTTAAAATCAACATCCCAACGGAAACCTGAAGAAAGTCTAATTGGTGTAGTATTTAAACTTAATTCAACCCCATGATTGGATAACTCTCCAACATTTTTAATGACTGCAGAAGTACCCATTGCACTTGACATAGGTACTGTGAAAATTTGATTCGTTGTTCTTGACTGATAGTAAGTGAACGTCATACCCAATCTATTATTGAAGAAAGACAAATCAGTACCTGTTTCAAAAGAACTAGTATTATATGGTTTCAAATTAGGATTACCCAATACTGAGGTAGAACTTGAAATCTGATATCCTGAAACTCCAGCAATTGGCCAATTTATACCACTTGTAAAGCCATCATTTATTGCAGCAGTTGAAAAATAATTATATAAACTATATGGTTTAGCATCTTGACCAACTTGTGCATAAGAGATTCTTAATTTACCATAAGGTAAGAAAGTACTGCTATTGTATCCTGGGAGTTGTGTAAACACAAAAGCTAAACTTGCAGAAGGGTAAAAGAATTTATTTTTCCCAGGCAGTAATGTAGAAGTTGTTTCTTTTCTTCCTGATAATGTTAAGTAAAGAATGTTTTGATAACTGAACATAGCTTGAGCATAAAATGCTTGAGTACGCTTACGATACAAGCCTTCAGAAGAAGTGTAAGACTTTACGTTTTGCATATCTAAAAAGTTGGGTAATACAAACTCACTGCCATGTGAAAATCTAGTTTGTTGTTCTGTACCGAAGAAATTATGACCTAACAGGACTGAAGCATGAATGTCGCTTGAAACATCTTTTTCGATGTTAAGCATCAAGTCAGAGTTGTATTGTCTATTCAAATAATCAGTAATGAAAATAGCACCATTTGGAGCAAATGCTCCTGAATGAATATCATAAGCATTCTTTGCTGTTTGTGAATAAGCATCACCCCCAACTCGATACAAAATATTCATCGCCTTGTTAATCATAAATGTTGCTTGTCCGAAACCATAAATGCGGTCAATATTTTCTTTGAAAATATTTCTATTTACTGTCCAATAAGGATTGTCATATCCTGAACCACCCCGGTAGTTTCGCTGATTTCCGTCTGCAAGAATATAAGCAGCTTCGTTATTAGCAGGGTCTGATACGCCATTTGCATTATCGAATGTTGCTGGTGTTCTAAGCAATCCAAGCATGACACCGGAAACGTTTGAACCTTGTTGGGCTTTATTACTAAAAGATTTTGAATACGTAAGTCCACCAGATACGCTCAATCTTGAGTTAATTACTTTTTGACCAGCAAAACCAAACGTACTTCTTTCAAAATCAGAATGAGGAATTATTCCTGTTTGTCTAAGGTTTGCTAAACTTACACGGATAGAACTATTGTTATCTCCATTTGTAATAGTAATCGAATTATTAAAAGTTTGTCCTTTTTGGAAAAAGGCATATCTATCATATGGTTTTACAGGAATCAATGCTGTAGAATCCGACATACCAACCACAGCACCATGAATATCCCAATCGTTTGATGCTCCAGGGCTTAAAGGATTGGTAGGATCATGTGTCCATGATAATGTATCTATTAAGGCACCCCAAGAAAGTCTTCTACCACTCTTCCCAGAAAAAGGAGATTGATATTCTCCATTTGTACCCTGTGAGTATTTGCTTTGGAGTTCAGGTAGCTTGTTTACTTGGTCAACACTGTAAGAAGATGAAAGACTTACATGAGCACCGCGAGAACCCCCATCATTACCTTTTTTGGTAGTAATAATCAAAGCACCACCTTGAGCCTGAATTCCATAAAGGGCAGTTGCAGCTGGTCCTTTCAAAACGCTAATGTTATCAATGTCAGCTGGATTGATATCCAATCCTCTATTTGAAGATTGAGCACCACCAGTTAAATTACCACTTGAACCCGATGCTTGAAAACCAGAACCTGTAGGGTCATAATTGTTGATAGAGTTATCAACTGGGATACCATCAATAATAACCAATGGTTGGTTATCTCCCGTAAGTGCATTAACACCACGCAATCTGATATAAGTACCCGAACCTGGATCTCCGGCACTATTTATTACCGTCAACCCTGAAACTTTTCCACCTAATTCAGAAAATGTATTACCACTTCCAGATTTGTCTAACTGATCAGCTCGTACGGCTTGTGCTGAGTAACCAAGAGTTCTTTTTTCCCGCTTTAAACCAAGCGCTGTAACAATAACACCTTGCATTTCTTTTGCATCAGGTCGCATATTAACATTTACTTCGTCCCCGCTGACCTTTACTGTTTGTGGTACATAACCAATTGATTGTACCTGAATAGAATTGATACCGTTGGGAAGTGTCAATTCAAACTTACCGTTTTCATCGGTTACGGATCCGATTGTTAAACCCCGTCCAACAGTGATGCCGGCACCTGGGAGTCCGCGTCCTTTTTCGTCAAGGACTTTGCCTGTAATCTTCTTCTGTGCAAAGGCTGAGATGCCCACCAACAGAAGCAAGGCAAGTAGCATAAAGGTTCTCTTCATACGCTTCATTTTTAATGGATTTGTTGTTAAGTAAAAATTAATGAGTGTACTAAATGTGTTAACTTAGGGTGAAAGTATTGTGTTTCGTTGAGAAATTCAAAAATTTGCCAAAAAAATGTTAACAGAAATTTTTTCTGCTCTTTTAATGTTTATAGTTAACACCATTATTAGATTGAGCTATTCAAGCATTCTCTGAAGGGAAAAATATTTCGGGTGATTTTTTAAGCTGATTATCAACATCTTGTGGAAGTGCCTTAAATTTTTTTAATGATTTTTTTGGTAACTATTGATGTAGCGCCTACTTTTGCAATCCTTTTAAAAACAAGTCGAAAATTTTTTGAAATCTTTCTTTTAAAAAATCACGGCAGTAACAATAAGAGAAAATTTTAATCAGGCAATGAGACACCTAAGTTTTAAAACACAATCGGCCAACGAAAAAATCGTTTCGCGCGATTGGTACATGGTTGATGCAACCAACCAGACATTGGGTCGTATGACGTCTAGAATTGCAACCGTACTTCGCGGTAAGCATAAGGCATATTACACCCCTCACTTCGATTGCGGCGATTACGTAATCGTTGTTAATTCCAGCAAAGTTGTTCTTACAGGCAACAAAATGGAAGACAAAGAATACATCACGTACTCTGGTTATCCAGGTGGACAAAAAATTGCAACTGCAAAAGTGATGATTAATAACAGACCAAATGTGATGATTGAGCGCGCTGTTAAAGGTATGCTTCCTAAAAATCGCCTTGGTCGTGCGATGTACAAAAAACTGTTCGTTTATGAAGGTGCTGAACACCCGCATAAAGCACAGCAACCTAAAGACATGAAATTCTAAGAAAATTCTAAAATCCAAATTCCAAGAATATAAATGGAAAAGCAAAAAAATGCCATTGGACGCCGTAAAGAAGCCGTAGCTCGTGTTTATTTGAGCAAAGGTGCTGGTGCCATTACGGTAAATGGTAAAGAGTATAAAAATTATTTTACACTCATGTACCTTCAAAATCAAGTTGAACTTCCTCTTAAAACAGTCGATTCACTTAATGCCTATGATATTGTTGTTAATGTTGCAGGTGGTGGACCAAAAGGACAAGCAGAAGCTATTAAAATGGGTATCTCACGCGTTTTATGCGAAGTGAATCCTGAGTTTCGTCCTACTTTGAAAAAAGAAGGACTCTTAACCCGCGACCCACGTTCTGTTGAGCGTAAGAAATTCGGTAAACGCAAAGCTCGTCGTAGCTTCCAGTTCTCTAAACGTTAATCGCTGGTATCAACTCTTTTTTTTAACCTACAAGAAATTTCAACAATGGAAGAAAATAAAAGCCTGCATCAGCAATTATTGGAAGCTGGTGTACATTTCGGTCACCTCAGAAAAAAGTGGAACCCAAAGATGCTTCCTTACATCTTTGCCGAAAAAAATGGCATTCATATCATTGACCTCAATAAAACAATTGAAGGCCTTGAAGAATCTGCCGCAGCTCTAAAATCAATTGCTAAGAGCGGCAAAAAAATCATGTTTGTTGCTACTAAGAAACAAGCAAAAGAAATTGTTGCCGAAGCAGCAGCAAAAGTGAACATGCCTTTCGTTACTGAACGTTGGTTGGGTGGAATGCTTACTAACTTCCAAACTATTCGTAAGAGTGTGAAGAAAATGCAAAGCATTGAAAAAATGCTTGGCGATGGCACACTTGACAGCGTTACCAAGAAAGAGCGCTTAACATTGAGCCGTAGCAAAGAAAAAATGGAAAAAGTGTTGGGTGGTATCTCCAACATGCCGCGCGCACCTCATGCCATTTTCATGGTGGATATTAGTCACGAGCACATTGCTTTAGCTGAAGCTAAACGCCTTGGGATTACCACTTTTGCAATGGTGGACACCAACAGTGACCCAACTAAAGTTGATTTCGCAATTCCTTCAAACGATGATGCTACTAAGTCTATTGCCATTATCACCAACTATCTCACAGCCGCCATTATGGAAGGACTTCAAGAGCGTAGTGAAGTGAAAGAAGACGATACTGAAGAAGCATCTGAAAATGCACACAACATCAACATCAATGAAGAAGATGATGCGAAAGGAAAAGGCGAAGGTCGTGGTGGACGTGTAAAAACACGCCAACCAGGTGGGCGTACCCGCACAGCCGCAAAGAAACCTTAATCAATACTCCAAGAAATAAAAAACTCAAAGCCCTAACAATAGGGCTTTGAGTTTAAACATAATAACTCTCATAAACAAGTCATAGAAAATGAGTGCAACAATCACAGCAGCTGACATAAACAAGCTGCGCCAACAAACAGGTGCCGGCATGATGGATTGCCGTAAAGCGCTGACAGAATCTGAAGGAGATTTTGAAGCAGCAATTGACTGGCTTCGTAAACAAGGACAGAAAGTAGCGGCAAAGCGTAGTGACCGTGAAGCTAAAGAAGGTGTAGTTCTTGCAAAAACTACTGCTGATAATAAAACTGGTTTTATTGTTTGTATCAGTTGTGAAACAGATTTTGTTTCGAAGAATGCTGATTTCGTTGCTTTTGTTCAAACGATTGCAGAAGCAGCAGTAAGCAACAACGTAAAATCAATTGAAGAATTGAATGAAGTATCAGTAGGTGGCGCAAAAGTTTCAGACCTTATCAATGATAAATTGGCTGCAATCGGTGAAAAAATTGGTATTGTAGCTTTTGAAAGAGTTGAAGCTCCTTATGTTGCAGCATATATTCACGGTGCAAATCGCATTGGTGTATTGGTTTGCCTTGATAAAGAAGCTGAAGAAGCAGGTAAAGATGTAGCAATGCAAATTGCAGCAATGAATCCTGTAGCTTTGGACGCTGATAGCGTATCTGCTGAAGTGGTTGAAAGAGAAAGAGCCATTGTTATTGACACAATGAACAACGACCCTAAAATGGCTGGGAAACCACAAGAAATGGTTGCTAAAATTGCAGAAGGAAAATTGAATGCCTTCTTTAAAGAAAATACTTTGCTTGCACAACCTTTTGTAAAAGACGGCGGTAAAACCGTTGCTGAATACTTAAAGAGTGCAGGTGGCGCCAATGTTACCTCGTTCAACCGAGTTGCAATAGGCTAATAAGAGTTTGGTTTTTTGTTTTTTTGTCACACAGTCTGAGGTTCTCCTCAGACTTTTTTTTTTGAAAAAAAACCACCTTTTTAAAAGGTGGTTTTTGAGCGATTTTATAATTATTATTTAGCGGATTTAGATGCTGGCTTTTTAGGTTTGCTTGTAGCCTCTTTCAATTGTTTCAAGAAAGCATTGACAGGGTCAATTGCTTCAATCTTATCCATGTAAGCCTTCATGTTATCCTTGTCATTTTTGTTGAAATAATACAAGGCAAGGTATTGATAGGCTTGCATGAGGTCGTTTTTCTTATCATAGTTTGGACCTACTTTAGTTAACCAATCAATGTAGAAAGGTTCTGCAGTTCCTTTGGTAGCTTCTTCATCAATTGCTGCTCCCACGCGCCCTTGCCAGTAAATTGCTGATGGTTGCTCAGGATATTTATTGTGCATAGATTCAAAACCTTTGGCAGCATTTGTATAATCCTTATTGTAATAATACATAGTCCCTCTCCAGAAAAAATCAGTTGCTGATGCATTTGGATTTGCAGCAATCAATTTTTCATACCATTGAGCTGATTTACCAAATTCTTTTGCTTCTTTAAAAGCCTCGGCTATTCCACGAAAGGTTTCTGTTTTATTTTTAGCGGTATCAGCATCAATAGCTTTAGCAAAATAAGCATCGGCGGTATCAGGCATTGAATTTCCCAATGCAATTTTTCCATAGTTTTTATAATCGAGCGGCAGAATTTTCTTTGGATCTTTCTTTGCAAAATAATTGCGCACTGTAATTAAAGCATTTCCAAAATCTTTAGACTCCATTTGACTGTATCCAATGATGCCATAAAAACCAGGTTCATCTTTTCCTTTTTTCAATAATTCCTGACCAATTTGAATAGCATCTTTATATTTTTTGGCGAGATAAAGAATATTCAAATAGTTCACTAAGTCATCATCGGTTTTATCAGATTTTCTTAAGTAAGACTCAATGTTTTGTAGTGCTAAATCACCTTTTCCAACGTAGTAATAAGCCAATGCAAGATTGCGATAAGGAAGAGGATTAGTAGTGTCTACATCCTTTGCTTTTTGGTAATTTTCTAAAGCTAGGTCGTAGCGTTTTGCACTATACCAAACTGAACCAATCTTTGTATAAGCCAAAGAATTTTTATCGTCTTTGGAGGTTACACTTTCATAATTATTCATGGCTTCACCACCGCCACCAGGAGTTTTGAGGTAAGCATCGCCTGTAGATAAATGTAGATCGGCGTTATCACTTTTTTTCAAAGCAGCAGCATACCAATCTATGGCTTGTTGAATGTTACCACCATCGGTATTATTGATTGCATCTGCAGCATACATAAAAGGTTCCCAAACCTTTTTCACAGCTTTGGTTGCAACTACTCCCACCAAACGGTTCCCTTCAGAAACATTTTTTTGAAGAAATGCTACACGCGCCAATCCCGATTGGTTGGCAGGGTCTTCTGGGAATTTTGAGAAAACTGTTTTTGCAGCATTTATATTGCCCATTTTCAATTCACACAAACCGAGATAGTAGTTTGCCATTGGGGTGTTGGTCAATGGCGACAAAATGCTTTTAGCGGTTTGGAAACGCTCGTATTTATACATCTTTATACCATCTTCCAACGATTGCGCAGAAGCTGCAATGCCAAACATAAATGCAACTGCAACTAAAAGGGATTTTTTACTGTTCATTTTTTAAAACTGATTTGAAAGGTAGTTTTCTTGCAATATTTACTTAGTTATTAATAGCTGCTTCCCTGAAGATAACATCTGACCTTAAAGGAAACATTCTTGATTGTTTAAAAATTAATTGACCACGGTCTCTACTCATGAAGTTGGCAAAGCCCGTGCCAAGACCAGGATAGGTCTCTCTATGAATGTAATAAATTTTTCGTGTAAAAGGATATTTGTTGGGGGCAATATACGCTTGATAAGGTTTGTAAGACCCATTCCATTTTTCATTGAAAAGCTCCACCACCTTTACTTTATTAATAAAAGCAAGTCCTTCGGGATCATTGAAATCCGACACATCAGTAACGCTTATGAAACCAAGTGCATTAGGATTGTTAGCAACATAATTAATTAGCGAATCTTTTCCTTTTGCTGCAAATACATTTGCCGCCAATTGCTGACCAGGAATGATGGAATCGAGCAGATAACGTAGGATGCTTGAACCTTGATTGTCGCAAACCACTGTGTATTTCTTAGCAAATTTTCCTGTAAGAATCCCTTTGATTTGGTCAATATTGAAAAGCGTATCCTTACAATCATTATTTACTACTAAAGCAACTGCATCTTTAGCAATAGGCAATGAAGTGGTTATAATTTTTCTTTGACCCAAAGCCTCTTTCTCATCTTTGCTCAAATCTCTTGTGACAATGATAAGTCGTGTAGTATTCGTCATAAAATCTTTGATACACTCTGCTTCGGGCTTGTACACTATTTTGATATTGGTTTCAGGAAAACTACTATCAAAAACTTTCAATTGCTCTTCAATAATAGGGCGGAAAGATTCATCTGCCTCTACCAAAATATTGCCTGTGGTAAACGTGTCAACTGGTCCTTTTGCTCCTTCCTCGCAAGAGAAAAAAGAAAAAGATAGCAGTAAACCCAAAATTCCTAATACCAATTTTTGCATGAGGCGCAATTTTAGACAATATTCCTTATTGAACGGTAAAGACATCAATTTGTTGTGATTATTTTCTCATTCTGTTTTCCTTCACAGCCACAATACCTCTCCAAATTCTAAAAACACCATAAAGCAACATTAAACTACCAAGTGTGTAAGCCATGCCAGTGGGCAGCTCCATGGTGCCAAAATACTTAATATAAATGACAAGGAAACCTACTACAAGATAAACTGCACCCATGCCTAAATGCAGCGCTGCCCTAAAACTCCCAAATGCGCCACCGCGCTCGTTTCTTTCTTCAATATTCATAAAAAGGATTGCAAACTTAAATGGAAAATCGTTTCCTGTTTTTATTCTTAAAAAAAACTTTCAAATGCATCAACTACAAAAATGAAAAGGAATATGATTTCCATAAAAATGAATTAAAACATTTTAGAAACGGATAGTTGAAGTTATGACTCACAAAGATTGAATGAATTATGTTTTTAACGCATATCAGACCAGTTTTTTCTCAAAATGCAATCAAAAATATAGTGTAAGCAGTATTTTTTAATTAACTTAATTAAAGTTTCAATTAAATTAAATAAACACTTACCAATTTTGATTAAAATTTTATCGATTTCTAGTAAACCTTTTTTATATTTCTTTATAATTTTATTAATCTCTAATGAACTTTTATTCTTTTTTTTAAAGATTTTAATTGAATTTAGTAAAACTTTACTAGAATTAAATAAAATAACCAACAAAATGGATGCTATTACATAGACCTATAGCAATTGTTATTATGAAAGGAGTGAAAAAATGACAATAGTAATCGCGTTTCCCAATATTCCTCTTTTAACAACCACAACCTCTATTTTTATTGTCTAAAAGTTATCTTTGCCGCCTTGCACATTATTTTACACCACTAAGAAAAATCAAAGATGGCATTATTGGGCAGCCTCGTAGCTCGTTCCTTATTCCTTAGAAAAAAGTTTACAATGCGTGTGGCATCGCCACTCACCTATCAATTGCGCACCCTTCGTCAATTACTCGAAAAAAGCCAATATACCTCCTTCGGAAAACATTACCACTTCAACGATATTCTTAGCCAAGAATTAGATTTTTCCACCGCTTTTCGTGAAAAAATTCCTGTTCGCACTTATAACGAAATGTACAAGGAATGGTGGCACCGCGCCTATGATGGCGAGGATAATGTTTGCTGGCCTGGAAAGGTGAAATATTTTGCATTAAGCTCTGGCACGAGCGAATCGGCAAGTAAGCATATACCTGTGACACAGGATATGATTCGCTCCATTAAAAAAGTAGGCTTCAAGCAAATGTGTATGATGTCTAACTTTAAAATTCCGAATATAGCGTTTCAAAAAGGGGTTTTGATGCTTGGTGGCACCACCTCTTTGTTTGAAAAAGGAGAATATTACGAAGGAGATATGAGTGGTATTAGTGCAGCCAATATGCCGCGTTGGATGTCTAACTTTTACTACAAACCAGGAAAGAAGATTTCGCGACGCCCTAAATGGGAAGACCGCATCAAACTCATTGTGCGCAATGCTAAGAAATGGGATGTGGGTACAGTATGTGGCGTTCCTGCTTGGGTACAAATTGTATTTGAAGAAATTATCCGTTACCATAAGGTCAATAACATCCATGAAATTTGGCCAAACCTTCATGTCTATATTCATGGTGGTGTTGCATTTGACCCTTATCGCGAAAGTTTTAAGAAAATTCTTGGAAAGCCAATTACATTTATTGAAACTTATATGGCTTCCGAAGGTTCTTTTGGTTTTCAAGCAAGACCAAAAACAGAAGGCATCAAGCTTGTATTAAATGTTGGCATTTTCTATGAGTTTGTCCCTTTCAACGAAGAAAACTTTGACGAAGACGGCAATCCTAAACCCAATGTGAAAACTTTTCTCATTGATGAAGTGGATGAAACAACAGATTATGCAGTAATGCTCAGCACATGTGCAGGTGCTTGGCGCTACATCATTGGTGATGTTGTTCGTTTTTCATCGGCAAAAGAGGGTGAAATAATAATTGTAGGACGCACAAAACAATTCCTCAGTCTTTGTGGAGAGCACATGAGTGTTGACAATATGAACAAAGCTGTGGAAACAGTTTCTAAAAAACTAAACATCTCCATTCGCGAATTTACTGTTGCAGGTTTCCGACACAATAATCTATTTGCGCATCATTGGTATATTGGTTGCGATGATGCTCATGCTGACGCCAACACCATTCGTCAAATGATAGATGAAACGCTTTGTGAATTAAATGATGACTATGCTGTGGAACGCACTTCAGCTTTAAGGGAAATCTTCCTCACTATTTTACCACGACAGTCTTTTTACGACTACCTAAATTTCATGGGGAAAGCTGGTGCAATGAACAAATTTCCTCGTGTGCTTAAAGGAAAACAATTAGAAGACTGGAAAGGATGGTTAGAAAAGCAGTCGGCTAATGTAGTTGCATATTAGCGATGAAATAAAGCGATTGAAATAATTATTGATATTTCTCTTTGAAAAAATCTACTGTTTGTTTTAAACCATCCATAAAACGTTGTGTAGGCTGGTACCCAAAGAGATTTTTTGCCAAAGAAATATCGGCAAGTGAATTACGAATGTCGCCTGCGCGTGGTTCGCGATAGGTTGCTTGATGTTCTTTGCCAAGCATTTCACGAATGGCTTCATACAAAAAATTCACTGAGAAATTTTCACCAACAGCTACATTATAGACTTTTCCGAAAGCAATGTCGTTCTCTGTAAGCATTCCTCGAACATTTGCTTGCACAGCATTATCTACATAAGTGAAATCACGAGTTTGCTCTCCATCACCATTTATATAAACTGGGGTATTTTTCAATATACCGCTGACAAACAATGGAATCACTGCAGCGTAAGGACCATCTGGGTCTTGACGTGGACCAAACACATTGAAGTAACGAAAGCCCATGAGTTTCATGCCATACAAATCACCAAAAACTGCTGCGTATAACTCGTTTGTCTTTTTAGTTACTGCGTATGGAGAAAGGGGGTTACCAATTCTATCTTCCACTTTAGGAAGATTGGGTTCATCTCCATAAACCGAAGAAGAAGATGCATAAACAAAGGTTTTAACTCCCATTTCTTTTGCAGCCGTCATCATGTTTAAAGTTCCAGTGACATTTACGTTATTGCTGGTCACAGGGTCGTTAATAGAGCGAGGAACAGAACCCAAAGCTGCTTGATGAGAAACATGATCAATACCTTCACAAGCTTTCTTACAAGTATCGTAATCACGAATGTCTCCTTCAATAAATTGAAAAGCAGGATTGTTGATAAACAAGTCCACATTACGCTGAAAACCTGTTGCAAGATTATCAAGCACACGAACTTTTTTAGCACCATTACGGAGCAAATAATCAGTGATGTGTGAACCAATAAAGCCAGCCCCACCGGTTACAAGAAATGATTTATTGGAAAGGTCTACTGAATGAAATGAAGGCATCGAGTTTGTTTTATGGAAACAAAAATAGACGAATTGATTGTAGTGCTCGTTTTTTAATTGTTATTGCTATTACGTTTTAAAGTTTCTTTTTCTTCACTGTTCAAGAGCCAACTCTTTGTATAAATTAACCCAACCCATTCATGCAGAGCTTTGTCGAGTTTAAAAAGGTTGTCGGGGTTTGGTAAAAAAACGGGCTTTTGATGAATGCCATGTTTAACCATATGAAATGTGGCTGCCGGTATTGGATGTAAACCTTGACTTTGAAACAAAATCATTGCACGAGGCATATGATAAGCGCCGGTTACTAAAATCAATTTTCTTTTCCCTGAAAATAAATTTTTGTAAGCTTTTGCTTCTTCGTAAGTATTTGTTGGTTTTTCTTGTAAAGCCATTTGTGAATCAGGAACTCCGAGAGAAATAGCAGTTCTCTTCAACAATTCAGCTTGCGAAGGTGAGCCATAGCTCGAGAAACCGGAAGTTATCAGTCGGCTTTTAGGCACTAAATGCCAAACACGAATACCTTCTATAATCCTACTTAATGCAGAGCTTTGCAACATATCATTGGGTGCTAAAGATGTATCATCATCGTGACCCGAACCAAGAACAAGTATGTCATAAGCAATTGCCGTATCCAGCAAATTAGCTTTGAGTTGGTGTGGGTATTGAGCTTCGAGCTTTTCTTCCACAAAATCGGGTAACCAAGGTGTGCTAATAACAAGTAAAAAAATGCCCCCAAAAATAAATAGCCTATTTGCTGTTCTCTTTTTTTGAAATACTGAAAATAGTAACGCCAACAAAAAGAGGATACAATTCAAACCGAAAGGACTCAAAAAAAATTTCATCACTGCATAATTAAGAAAACTGCTTGATAATTTTTGCATGTTCTAATATTGCATTTCTGTGAAGAACCTTTTCTTGTTAAACAAATATTTCTGGAAGTACAAATGGCGCCTATTAATGGGAATGCTCTTTGTGGGTATTAGCAATTTTTTTGCCGCTAAACCTGCAGCTATCATTCGCGTTGTGATTGATGATGTACAACAATCCATGAGCAAAGGGACATTAACTCCCCAAATGCAAGATGTAATTATTCATCGTGTCGTGATGACAGGTTTGTTATTATTAGGGTTGGCTTTGCTACGTGGACTTTTCATGTTTTTCATGAGGCAGACAATCATTGTTATGAGTAGATTGATTGAGTTTGATCAGAAAAACGAAATTTTTCATCACTACCAACAGTTGCACACCCAGTTTTTCAAAACTCACTTCACTGGGGATTTAATGAATCGAATATCCGAGGATGTAAGTAGAGTAAGAATGTATACAGGACCTAGCATTATGTATGCAACCAACTTGACAGTACTCACCGGCATCTGCATTTGGAACATGTTTCATGTCAATATCATGCTTACCCTATGTGTTTTGCTACCACTGCCCATCTTAGCCCTCACAATCTATTTAGTCAACAGCATCATTTACAAGAAAAGTGAACAGATTCAAAACCAACTCTCTGGACTAACCAGCACTGCTCAAGAAACCTATAGTGGCATTCGTGTAATAAAAAGTTTTGTTCAAGAAAAAAACATGCTTGGCTTTTTTAATAAAACATCAGATGATTATAAAGACAGTGCTATCAATCTTTCATTAACCGAAGCCATCTACTTTCCTGCCATGAACTTTTTCATTGGTTTAAGCATGCTTTGTACCGTGTTAGTAGGTGGGTATTTTGCCATCAAAGGCACAGTGAGTGCGGGTAATATTGCAGAGTTTGTTATTTACATCAACTTACTCATGTTCCCTATCAGTAGCATAGGCTGGGTGGCAAGCATGATCCAACGTGCAAGTGCTTCGCAAAAAAGAATCAATGAATTTCTTGATACCAAAACAGAAATTATTGGCGGAAATATTACTATTCATGAAAACGATTTTAGAGCCGCAATTAAATTTCAAAAAGTAAACTTCACCTATCCTCACACAGGCATTCAAGCTTTAAAAGATTTTTCTTTAGAAATAAAATCTGGCGAAAAAGTTGCCATTATTGGAAAAACTGGTTCTGGAAAAAGTACGCTTGCTCATTTGTTGCTTCGCATGTATGATGTGAATGATGGGCAACTTATGCTCGATGATTACAACATCAAAGACTATCAACTCCAAGACATTCGCAAGCACATTTCCTATGCCCCGCAAGACACTTATTTATTTTCTGATACCGTCTTCAACAACATCAAATTTGGCAAAGAAAACGCCACTGATGCCGATGTAAAAGAAGCGGCACGCCTTGCCGATTTCGAAAAAGACTTACAACATCTTCAAAACGGATATGAAACCATTGTAGGCGAAAGAGGTGTGATGCTAAGTGGCGGACAAAAGCAACGAATAGTCTTAGCTCGTGCATTTATCAAGAAATCAAAACTTTTGATTATTGACGACAGCCTCAGCGCTGTGGATGCACAAACTGAGCAAAACATTGTCAATAATCTTTCCGGTTTTTTACAAAACAAATCGCTCCTTGTTATCACTCATAGACTCTATACTAGTCTTCATTTCGACAAAATTATTTTGATGGAAGATGGTATGATAATAGAACAAGGTAGTCATGAAAGACTAATGGCTTTGGATGGACAATATGCAAAACTTTATCGCCATCAAACAGAGAAGGCGTAACTATTTTTTAGATTCTTTTCCCACCATCCTATCTTTTTTAACACCCTAATTACATCTCTAAAAACTACTCTCCACATTTTCCAATACATTTGCCGCCAATTTTTCCCTTTTCATGGATCGTAATCAAGTAATAGGTTTTTCGCTGCTGGCTTTGTTGTTGGTTGGCTATATCATGGTCAATAATAATGCGCAGCAAAAACTAGAAGCACAAAAACAAGCCGACTCAATTGCTTATGCAAAAGTTCATCCCAAGCCATTAATTAATGAAACCAAAATGGCTCATGCTGCTGCCGATACCATTAGCGATTCATTGAAAAAGTTATTGCCTGCTGCTTTTGTGGGTAAAGAAGAAATGGTGACTTTAGAAAACGAAAAACTTTCACTTCAATTCACAACCAAAGGCGCTTTTCCAGTTGCGGCTTTAATTAAAGAATATAAAACCTACGACAAGAAGCCTCTTTATCTCTTTAGTGGCAATGAAAATTATCTCAGCCTTACACTTCCTATAAATAATGGCAGTGTGGCTTCTTCCGATTTATTTTTTATTTCTAAAAAAGAAGAGAAACAAGATGGCAGCAAGTCTATTGTATTCTCTGCCGATTTAGGAAATGGGAAAGTAGTGAACATCACTTATTCACTTCCCAAGAACGATTACATGATGCAATGCGAAATCAGCACTTCTGGAATGCCTACAAACAACCTTGTGCTTGATTGGAAAACACAAACTTTACATACCGAGCGTGATGTGGTCAATGAGCGCATGAATAGCCAAGTTTATTACCGTTATCAAAGTGGTGACCATGACTATTTTACCATTACTCAAGATAAAAAAGAATCGCTTGACAAGCGCGTGAATTGGGTGGGTTTTAGAATGCACTTTTTCAACAGCACTATTATTTCTAAAGATGGTTTTGCTAAAGCAGATATTAGTGCTACGACCGCCAACCTCGATTCTCAACACGTAGCACAAAACAGAACTGTGTTTACCTTACCAACTGGCACTAGCAACAACCAAACTTATAGCTTCAATTGGTACATCGGTCCCAACCATTATCCTACGCTTCGTAAATACCAAATGGACTTAGACAATATGGTGCCTCTTGGTTCGGGTGTCATGTCTTTTGTAAAATACATCAACAAATGGCTCATCATTCCCATTTTCAATGTGCTTCATGGCTTCATCAGCAATTTTGGTGTTATCATCATGCTCATGACCATCATTATTCGCTTTTTCCTTTCTTTCTTTACTTATAAAAGTTACCTCTCTGCCGCTAAAATGCGTGTGCTCAAACCAGAGATTGATGAACTGCGCGCAAAGTATGGCGATGACCAACAGAAATTTGGAACCGAACAAATGAAACTCTTCCGCACGGCGGGCGTAAATCCTTTGGGCGGTTGTTTACCAACTCTTTTCCAAATGCCTTTCTTGTTTGCGATGTACTATTTCTTCCCTTCTTCCATCGAACTAAGACAAGAAAGTTTTCTTTGGGCAAAAGACCTTTCTACTTATGATAGTATTGCACAATTGCCGTTTAATATTCCTTTTTATGGAGACCATGTGAGCTTGTTTACTTTGTTGATGACCGCTTCTAGTTTGTTCCTTGCCTTGTATAACAAGAACATGACCACGCAAGACCCTAACAATCCTATGCTAAAATGGATGCCTTACATTTTCCCGTTCATGTTGATTGGTGTTTTCAATAAAATGGCTGCGGCACTTACGTTCTACTATTTCTTCTCCAACATGATGAGCATTACGCAGCAATTTATCATTCAGAAATACATCATCAACGAAACAAAAATTCATGCACAAATTCAACAAAATAAGAACAAACCTGTGACGGCTTCTAAATGGCAACAAAAGATTGAAGACATGCAAAAAACAAATGCCGAAAGAATGAAGCAAGGCAAGAAATAAATAGATATTCATTCCAGCAAAAAGGGGCGGTCTTAAAAGGGCTGCCCTTTTTTTGTTTAGTTAGTTTTTAAAAGCCAAAAACATTTTTTATTGCGCATGTTTCATTGAAATAATAGGGGGGTATGTGTACTTCTTCCACAAAAGATTGTTATATTTCATTTTTTACAGTGCCCTTCGCTCCTTTTTGATTCCATCAATATCCTCTAAATGCTCAATAAAGCAATAATATAGCGTGTAGGCGCCAAATTTTTTCAATTATTTTCATCCGCATAATATTTATTTCTTTCCGCACAAATACTTTTTGAATAAAAAGGGCTCTAACTCGCTATTTCTTGGAGACAAAAAAACAGGCTTCCGTGTTTCACAAAAGCCTGCAAAAGATTTTTATTCTTAATCAATTTTATGCAAAAGGCATTTTCACCACTTTTGCTTTCACGGCTTTGTCACGAATCATGATGTTGATTTCATTGCCTTCTTTGGCAAGGTCTTTACGAACATAAGCCATACCAATTGCTTTATTGAGCGTTGGCGATTGTGTACCAGAAGTTATGTAGCCAATTTCTTCGCCAGCATCGTTTTGAATCTTGTAATGATGACGAGGGATTCCTTTGTCAACCATTTCTATGCCCACCAATTTTCTTTCAACACCATTGGTTTTATGTGCTTCAATAGCTGCGCGAGAAGTAAAGTCTTTAGTGAAACGAGTAATCCAACCTAGTCCGGCTTCAATTGGCGAAGTAGAATCGTCAATATCGTTGCCATAAAGGCAATAACCCATCTCTAGGCGAAGCGTGTCGCGCGCACCCAAACCAATTGGCTTCATGCCGCCTGGTGTGCCCACTCGGAAAATATCATTCCAAATTTTCTCAGCGTTATCGCCTTTGTCTTCAAAATAAATTTCAACACCGCCAGCACCTGTATAACCTGTGGCACTAACAATCACATTTTCAACGCCAGCAAAATTTCCTTGTGCAAACGTGTAATATTTTAGGTTCACCAAATCGAGGTCAGTGAGTTGTTGCATGTATTGAACCGCTTTCGGACCTTGAATGGCAAGCAACGCCGTTTTGTCTGAAATGTTTTCCATATCCACGCCATCAGTATTGTGCTTTGAAACCCAATTCCAGTCTTTCTGCATGTTCGAAGCATTAACTACGAGCATGTATTCTGAATTTTCTTTGATGCAGTAAACGATGAGGTCATCAACGATTCCTGCATTGTCATTTGGAAAGCAAGAATATTGTGCCTTTCCATCTGTCAATTTAGAAGCATCATTACTAGTAATGCGTTGAATAAGGTCTAAAGCCTTTGGTCCACGAAGCATGAACTCTCCCATGTGGCTTACATCAAAAACACCTGCATTATTGCGCACTGCGTGGTGTTCGTCATTGATACCTGTATAGGAAATAGGCATATTGTAACCTGCAAACTCGGACATCTTGGCTCCTAAATCAATATGTTTTTGTGTAAACGGCGTGTTTTTCATTTTAGAAATTGCTTCTTTTTAAAAGGCATGCAAAATTAGGGTTTGAGGGGCAGGGAAAAAAGCGCTGAACGAAGAAAGTTCAATTAAGCGCTTAAGCAAATCAATATTCCACAAATGGCTTTGACTAATGCAATGCCATCAATTACTAAGAGGTAATAGAAAATGTCTTTCCTTTTTTGCAAGGTAAATGCAAGAAGAGTCAAAAGCATGATTGGCAAAAAAGAAAGTAGCATTTGCCAAATCAATCGTTGTTGTGCCCAACCCAAAAGCATTTCTAAAAAAACAACAATTAAACAGAGTGGCAACACTCCCAACCAAAGTGTATATTTCAACCCTCTTTTCACTACCAATGTTTTGAGTTGAACATTGTAATCGGTAGTGTAATCTTTTATGTCGAACAAGAGTGCAATAACCGAACACAACAACCAGTTAATACCAAACAAAAGCATGACTTCTTTACTTATAAAAAACCAACTTCTCTTTTCACATGCATCAACCACAATAGGAAAAACATTCACCATCCCTGCCCAAGAAAAACCAATAAGAAATGGTTTAAGCCAGCCGATATCGCGCAGCTTAAAAAACTTAAACGAACGAGGATGAATACCATAATAAAGCAAAGCCGTTATTGGGAAAACGGAAAGAAAAAGAAGCGTTTCAATCTTTTGATGAAGCAGCCCCTCTTGAATATTTCTTAGAAAAAGAAAAGTGGCAATCAATATACTCAACCCAATTACCAATTGAATATTTAATAGCGCTTTATGGTGTTTAAAGTACCATTCGTTTCTTTCGTTTGTTGCTTTCGGTGGCTTTTCTGAGATGTAAGCAATATTGTAATAAAATAGGGTTGCGAGAAAAGTAAGCAGTTGCAACAATTTGTTTATTGGCAAATTCAGTTGAAAACAAGTTTCCACACTCAATGCCACAGCACAGAGTCCGAGAAAGATATTCCCGAAAAACAACCACTGAAAAAAGCCTTTCATTCTTGTTCAAAATTAGTGGTAAACCTGTTAGTTGAAATGTATATTTGCCGCGTAAAGAAAATCATTATGCTTCCCATTCAGCTATTCCGACAAGATAAAGAGCGCGTGATTGCGGGTCTTCAAAAAAAGAATTTTAAAGAAATAGAACTCGTTGATAAAATCATAGAACTCGACGAACAACGCCGATTGCTGCAAGTAGAAAATGAAATACTTTCTGCTGCTGTCAATACTGCTTCAAAAAGCATTGGTCAAATGATGGCTCAAGGCAAGAAAGAAGAAGCTGAGCAAATGAAAGCTGAGGTTGCCGCCAACAAAGAAAGAGCAAAAGAAATTGCTGATAAACTTTCTGCTGTTGAAAATGAGTTACATGACATTCTTGTTAGATTGCCTAACCTCCCACATTCAAGTGTTCCTTTTGGAAAAACACCTGAAGAAAATGAAGTGGTGCGCACAGTGGGCACAACACCTGATTTGTCTGCACAGAAATTACCCCATTGGGAATTGACTACTAAGTATGGTTTGATAGATTTTGAACTCGGCAATAAAATTACCGGAAGCGGTTTTCCTGTTTACATTGGTCAAGGAGCAAAGTTGCAACGAGCGCTTATCAATTATTTCCTCAGCTATAATATTGATGCTGGTTACTTAGAATATTATCCACCGCACATGGTGAATGCTGAAACTGCGTATGGCACAGGTCAGTTACCTGATAAAGAAGGGCAGATGTATCATGTTACTGTTGATGGTTTCTATATGATTCCAACAGCTGAGGTGCCTGTAACGAATGTTTATCGCGATGAAATAATTTCAGAAACCAACCTTCCTGTTAAGATGACGGCTTATTCTCCATGCTTCCGTCGTGAGGCGGGTTCTTATGGTAAGGATGTGCGAGGCTTGAATCGCGTGCATCAATTCGACAAAGTAGAAATCGTTCAATTGGCTCATCCTGATAAAAGCTATGGCATTCTTGAAGACATGGTGCTTCATGTAGAAAAACTCATTCAATCTCTTGGCTTACAATATCGCATTCTTCGTCTTTGTGGTGGCGATATGAGTTTTGCTTCTGCCCTTACTTACGACTTTGAAGTGTATAGCGCAGCACAAGAGCGTTGGCTCGAGGTAAGTTCTGTTTCTAACTTCGAAAACTTTCAAACCAACCGCATGAAAATTCGTTATAAAGGCAGTGATGGGAAAACACAACTCGTGCATTCGCTGAATGGAAGTTCATTGGCATTGCCACGTATTGTAGCTTGCATTTTAGAAAACCATCAAACACCCGAAGGCATTCATCTTCCCGCTGCATTGCAACCATATTTTGGTACAGCAATGATTAAATAATAAACTCAAATGATTCAGAGAATACAATCCGTTTGGCTGTTAATCGCCGCTTTTATTAGCTCGGCATTGTTCATAACACCACTTTTTAGTTATTCAGTAAATGACGTGGAAGCACTCCTTAGAGCTAACAACTTTTATCCTTTACTGTTGATTGATGGTGTGATGGCTATTTATCCTTTGTTGGGTATTTTTCGCTACAAGGATCGCAAAATTCAAAAACGTTTTGCCGTTGTTGCCATAGCAGCTTGTGTATCTTTTATAGCTGTGATGTTGATGCGCATTTCTTTCATTCATAGCCACACCAATGACATTCTTAATGAACATTACCTTATGCCTGGCGCATTAATGCCGGTCATTGCCATCATCTTTAATGTGCTTGCCATTCTTGCCATTAATAAAGATGAGAAATTAGTCCGCTCGATGGATCGGTTGAGGTGAGTGAATGAAAATAGTTTACAAACCTAGAGTTTAATCATCTCCTCTGTCTTTCTATCAATGAAGTGATAATGCGTAATTGGAGAATTGGCATCACTAATGATTTTGACCTTTGCTTTGTAAGTCCAATACCATTTCCAAACAATAGAGTTAAAGAAACGTCCTTTAGTAAGAAAAGCTGCAAGTATAGGGTGAACATGTAATTCGAGGCTACGATGTCCTTGGTTCACAAGATATTTAAAGTCTTTTCCAATCTCGTCCGTAATTAAAATACTTGGACCTATCTTACCTGTGCCACTACAAGAAGGACAAACCTCTGTGGTAGAAATTTTCAATTCTGGACGTAGGCGCTGACGAGTAATTTGCAACAACCCAAATTTGGAAATAGGCAACACAGTATGCTTAGCACGATCGTGTTGCATAAATTCTTCCATAGCCTCATACAATCTCTTTCGATTTTCTGGCAATTTCATGTCAATAAAATCAACAATGATAATGCCCCCCAAATCGCGCAAACGCAACTGTCGAGCTATTTCTTTAGCAGCTTCAAGATTGGTAGTGAGCGCATTTTGTTCTTGGCCAACATCGCCACTACGAGTGCCACTGTTCACATCAATTACATGAAGGGCCTCAGTGTGTTCGATGATAAGATAAGAACCGCCTTCGAGGTTCACTGTTTTACCAAAAGAAGCTTTCACTTGTTTAGATACACCATACTGGTCAAAGACAGAATTGGTTGTTTGATGAAACTGTACAATTTCTTCTTGCTCAGGGGCTATTTTAGCAATGTATTCTCGGGTTTCTGTAGCTAGTTTTTTATCGTTGATGATTACTTTCTGAAAACTCTCGCTTAATAAATCTCGAAGTATGGAGGTAGTTTTATCCTGCTCGCTCAAAATAATTTGAGGAGGTTTAGAGTTCTTCAAATTTATTTGAATAGATGTCCAAGTTTTTTCAAGGTCTTGAATATCGGCTTGTAGTTCAGCAAGGTTTTTTCCTTCAGCCGCAGTTCTTACAATCACTCCAAAGTTTTTAGGCTTTACACTTTCTACAATTTTCTGAAGCCTTTTTCTTTCATCTGCAGAATGAATTTTACGGGAGATAGCAACAACATCGTTGAAAGGCGTTACAACAACAAACCTTCCAGGCAAAGAGATTTCACAACTCAACCTTGGTCCTTTTGAAGAAATTGGCTCTTTGAGGATTTGCACCAAAATCTCAGGTTTACCCTGAATTACTTCAGTTATCTTTCCCGTCTTAATAATTTCTTCTTCGTTCTTAAATTTCCCAAAATCATGATTCCATTCTGTATTCCCTTGAATTGATAATTGAGTGAACTTGAGTAAAGAACGGAAATAAGGACTAAGATCGGTATAATGTAAAAAGGCGTCCTTCTCGAAGCCAACATCAATAAAAGCAGCATTTAGACCCGGCATCAACTTCTTTATTTTACCCAAATAAAGGTCGCCAACTGCAAACTGAGCCTGTCCGTGCTCGTAGTGTAATTCTACAAGTTGCTTATCTTCCAGCAAAGCAATTTCCACCCCTTCGCCAGAAGAATTAATAATTAATTCTTTATTCATACAGCCGTCTACTTCTTTCTTCTTTTCCGGATTTCACAAAAGGTAAGTGCTGAAAATAAATATTGTAAATGGCAAAACCCCACAATTTTTACTCCATTATCTGAATGTAAAAATTGTAAGGAACTGCTGTAAAGGAACAATAAAAATTTTGAAAATTTTCAGCTTCGAACCCCGATTATTTCTTCTTATGACGGTTCTTTCTCAAACGCTTTTTGCGTTTATGGGTAGCAATTTTATGTCTTTTTCTTTTTTTACCACAAGGCATAATAAAAGATTTTATTTGGTTATTTAAATGTATTAATATATTGGTCAATATCCTTACTAAATTCAGGACTATTCATTGTTTTCTTTGCTTTCTGCAACAAATCGATACCTTTCTGCATGTCACCCTTGCTCTTCATTACTTCAGCTAATCCAAGCATAGCTTCTACATTATTTGGTGCAAGCTGTAAGACTTTTTCAAATCTTTTCTGAGCTTTATCTAACTGACCAGAAACAATACCTTGTTGTCCAAGCAACAAATTAGCGTCCACATTTTGGGGATTATTTTCTGCAACTTCTCGTAGCATCAAAATACCTTTCATGGTTTCACCAGTACCGAGGTAGCATTGAGCCAAGCCTGTTTTCGCCGATTCATTATTTTCATTAAGAGCTATAACTTGCTGAAACCCAAACATTGCTTGCTTTGCTTCCCATGAACGAATTCCTTCATTTTGATTAGCATCTGCGAGCTTTAAAAATAATTGGGCTGCAAAGGTGAGCTTTTTTTCCGAATTACCAAATTTACCTGAAAATAGTATGTACTGCGCGGCTATTTCTTGATGTTTTTCTTGTTCCCAAACTTTAGCTAAAGAGTCAAAAAATAAAATTGCCTTAGAAGAATCTTGTATTAAAGAAATTTTTCTTTCAAGTGCAGCTATTTTCTGCGCAGCTACCGAACTAACCTCTTTTTTAGCACTTACTAATAGATTGCTAAATGAAACTACTTGCGAAGAGTGGTTGGCACGCGCTGAAGTGGTTGATGTGAAAGCGGCATCTTTCTTCGGTGGAATATTGTTGCCGAATATATATAGAATTGCAATAAACATAATTGCAGTCGATATGGTCAAATAATGATTAGTGCGCAAAATAGTTATTTTGCACAAAAATACACCTTTGGTTCAGCGCTTAAGAATCTTACTATTTTTTTATTGCCTTTTCTTTTACAGCGGACATAAATTCTTTTGCAGGCTTAAAGGAAGGGATGTGGTGTTCGGGAATATCTACTGAAATATTTTTCTTTATATTTCTTCCAACTTTGGCTGCCCTTTTCTTTAATATAAAACTTCCAAAACCCCTAATAAATACTGGCTCGCCTTCAATGAGCGATAATTTTATCTCATTGAAAAAGGCTTCCATTGCTACTAAAATGTCAACTTTGGGGATTCCGGTTTTTTCAGCAATATTTGCTACTACATCGGCTTTACGCATGAGTTTGAAACAGTTTAAGGATCAAGGATAGAGGCAAGAAAACGAGATTATTCACATTAACTTAATAAGCCTCAATTAGTTTTATGTTACTAAGATAGGAAAGATATATTTCAATCCAAATTTTTAAAAGATTTTTTTTATTATTCGCGTAGCCTTGTTTTAATTTCGGCACTGAAAACAAAAAATGTGGTAAACAAAAAAAGTAAGGCTGTAGGAATTTGGCTATTATCCGGTGTATTTATGATAATTATGCAAGTACTTTTGGGAGGTGTCACCCGCCTCACTGAATCAGGGCTATCTATTACCGAATGGAAGCCTATCACTGGAGCATTACCGCCTATGTCACAAAATGCCTGGCAAACTGAATTTGAGAAGTATAAACACATTGGCCAATTTCAATTATTACACTCAACGTTTACTATTGATGATTTCAAATTCATTTTTTTCTGGGAGTGGTTTCATCGTCTTTGGGCGCGATTGATGGGGGTGGTTTTTGTAGTTGGCTTTGCCTATTTTTTGATAAAAAAATATTTTGATAAAAAAATGATCGTTCCCTTCATTATTCTTTTTTTGTTAGGCGCTTTGCAAGGGTTAATTGGTTGGATTATGGTAGCGAGCGGATTAAATGAAACTAGTGTTTATGTCAATCATATCAAACTCGCTTTACATTTTGTAGCAGCATTGGTGTTGCTGTGTTATACACTTTGGTTTGCGTTGAAATTGCTGATTCCAAACGAAAGAATAATTGTCAGCTTGTCTATTAATAAACTCACAGTTTTTTCTCTAATTTTATTAAGTGTACAGTTATTTTATGGCGCATTTATGTCTGGTTTGAAAGCGGCACCATTTGCACCAACTTGGCCTGATGTAAATGGCTCAATCATCCCTAATACTTTCTTTAATTTTAATTGGGTGAACGATCCAATTAGCGTTCAATTCATACACAGAACGCTTGCTTACCTACTCATTATCGTTCTCCTATTTTGGTTTGTAAAAGCAAAGGAATTAGCATCCATTGAAACCAATTCACTCCTGAATAAAATTGTTTTCCTACCAGTAATTCTGACATTTTTTCAAATTATACTCGGTATTTTTACAATTCTCAATGCCACAAAAATGGGCAATCAGCGATTTGGAACCTATGAATTGCTAGCAGAATCTCACCAATTGTTTGGGCTGTTTTTGTTGGTTTCGTTGATGGTAAGTTTGTATGCAGTAAAACGCAAAACGGCTTAATAATATTTTTTTATTTCTTTCCAATTAGGAATTTCAGGAGTCCACTTTTTCTTTAATAACTTACCACCAACACTTCTTGTTTCATAAAAATTAGCTTTCTGTTGCATGAAATCTGGAAATTGAACAAGAGTACTTAAACGGACCAATGTTTCCCATTTTTCATTTTTAAAATATTTAAAAAAGGCGGCTAAAACAGGGCGTATTTCTTTAAGATTCCAGTAATGAATAATATGAATATTAAGTGCTTTCAGGTTATTGTTTTTCTGAAAAAAGAAGGAAAACGCAAACTGTTCTACAAGATGCTTGGGAAACAGAGGGAACACTTCATCCGTAAAATGTAAAGCATCTTCCAAAAGAGGTGTTTGGAAAGAGTGAAAGCCCAAAACGCCAGCATTCCACATGGCTGTTTCTTCAGGAATTGAAATAGTATTCCCATTCACCGTAAATGACCTATTGGTTTTTAAAAACTTAGAAAGTTTTTGCAAAACAAGATTCTTGCTTTCATGAATTTTTCCTTCCAGAATATGCATGTACAAATCCCCTTTCCCTATGTTGTTGAAAATATCATTAATAGGTTGTGTAAAACAAACATCGGTATCCAAATATAGAATGTTGCCTGAATGATTGCTCGTGAAATCGCGTAGCACTTCAATTTTCACACGATGAACAAAGTCAATTTCTCCATGCCAAAGACGAATAGTTTCTTGGTTAATTTCTCGATAAAAAACAGGTAATGGACAATCTGAAAATTGTTTAAAAAATTGTGGATTGTCCGTATAAATCCACACTTCCCATTTTTCCCAATCTTTTGGTTGATGATGCCTACAAAAACTCAATAACGCAAACACACATTCGTTCATCACTGTTTCAGCGCCATAAGCTTGAAACACTAGGAAAGATTTTTCGTTAATTGTGTTTGTCATTGCTACTAAAAATCCCACGCAACTGCATGGGATTGTTTAAGGATTGATTATTTTAATTAAAAAGGTAGGTCATCAGTGCCTTCGGGAGTAGGATTGTAGAATCCACTAGTGTTTTCGAAGTTTGAAGCCTGATTCATTGAAGGCGCAGATGATTGCTGGTAGTTTTGTGGTGCTTGTTGTGATGTTTGAGCACCGCCAACAACTGCTTTTTCTACACGCCATGCTTCGAGTGTATTAAAATACTTAACCTCGCCTTGCGGACTTTTCCATTCACGACCTCTAATATTGATACTAACTTTTAATTCGTCTTCAATTTGATATTTATCTATTAAATCACACTTATCTTGAGTGAGTTGTAACAAAATGTATTGTGTGTATTGGGAGGAATCATCTTTCAGAACAAACTCTCTTTTCTTAAACTTTTCGCTTACTTGTAGTGCATCATATTTTACTAACAATTTGCCGGTAACTTCAAGACTCATTTTCTTTATTTTTTAAAAAGTTGAAACAATAATTATGGTAGCAAAGGTAAAATTATTATTGTCAGTTTGAAACAGAAAAAGCGCCTAATTAAGGCGCTTTCAATTTTTTAGGGAGACATATGGGTTTCGAACCCACGACCTTCGGAACCACAAACCGACGCTCTAACCAGCTGAGCTAATATCTCCATCCCGTTTTTTGGGAGGGCAAAGATAAGCAAAAATTGAAACGAACAAAGATTGAAACCTGTTTCTGAATTTTTTTTACCTGATTAGCCAATTAATCATCCAATTCTTCCCAGTCTCCAGCCCCTTCACGAATAAGTATGGGTACGCCAGATGAACAATCAATTACAGTTGAAGGAATAGTCCCTCCAATGCCTCCATCTACAACAATATCCACCAAGTTTTCAAAAGCATCGTGAATCATTTCAGGGTCGGTATAATATTCAACATCGGCTTCCATGGGCAAGGAAACACTCATAATGGGATGTCCCAATTCTTTGATAATCATTTGGGTAATTCGGTGTTCAGGCACACGAATGCCCACTGTGTCTTTTTTGCTTTTTAAGAGTTTCGGCACTTCTTTACTTGCAGGTAAAATAAAGGTGTAAGCACCCGGCAAAGAATGTTTCAGTATACGAAAGATAGGAGTGTCAATACTTTTTGCATAATCGCTCAAATGACTCAGGTCGGAGCAAACAAAGGAGAAATTAGCTTTCCTTGGGTCGAGGTTTTTAATACGGCAAATGCGCTCAATTGCTTTTGCATTATAGATATCGCAACCCAAACCATAAATGGTGTCGGTGGGATAGATAATGATACCACCATTGCGAAGCGTTTCCACAACAGTTTGAATATTGCGTGGCTGAGGATTATCGGGATGAATGTGGATGAGCATCTTAGCTTACTTGAGTTGTTGAATGGCTTTCATTGCATTTATTAAACGCTGTTCTTGATTTCCTGAAACAATCGAAAAGGGCGTGTTGCTATTGAGTACCAAATCTTCAAATTGTCTGTAAAAATACAACCTCATATCTTCTTGCGGATGTTCACGCAATGGATCATAGGTCCACTCGGTGTCAATAAATGTAAGAATGTAAAGGTCGTAATGATTTTTGGCAATAGCTTCAAGAATGGCTTTTGCACAGCGATTGTATTTATGTTCGCTCCACACTTTCAATACATGAAGGTCGGTATCGCATATCAAATAACGATTGGCTTTTGCAAGCATTGCTTCTTCGTTTATTAATTGCCCTTTTGCAATTTCTAACAAATCATTTTCAGTGTAAGGACGATTTATTTCTTCAAGATAATTCCTAGCAAACTCTGGCACCCAAACAGTGTTCAATGCCTTGGCAAGCGCTTCGCTCAAAGTGCTTTTCCCTGTGGATTCTGGACCAATGACTGCTATTTTTTTTATGCTCAATGGTTTGCTTCTTTTAGTAACAATTTCTTCCAACGAAAATAACCGAAAATGGCCACCACAAACAACACACATGTCAGCATAGCATACATGGGAATGTTTTTATGAAACTGCAATGGAATGGCAAAGACATTGGAAATATTTAAGACTATCCAGTTTTCTAATTTTCTTTTTGCAAGCAACCACATACCTGCCCAAGCTGTAGCCGAAACCCATGCATCCCAAAGCGGCACATCGGAAGGGGTATATGTTCTTAATACAAGATAGAGTATTGCCCAACCTACAAAAATGATGAGCAAAGTAATTGTCCATTCTTGCTGATTGGTTTTTGAAATTGGAAGTGCTGCCTCATTTTTCTTTTTCACCCAAAGCCACCAACCATAAATGCTCATGAGGAGGTAATAAAGATTGAGAAAAGATTCGGCATATAGCCTAACATCTGCAAGTAGATAAACAGAAAACACAGTGCTTATTATCCCCGCTGGATAAAGCCATACATGATTGCGCCAAGCCAACAATACCTGAACAATACCAAAAATAACTGCAACCCATTCTGTCAAATGTGTTTGCAACAGTTGGTTTTGTAGTGTTGTAAGAAAAGCAGCTATTTCCATGAAATGACAAAGTAACAATGGCGGAATGAAAAATCTTTGAAAATCATTTTTGGAAAATAGATAGCCACTTTTATCTTTGCAATCCCAAAAAGGGTAGGTGCGGTAGCTCAGTCGGTAGAGCAAAGGACTGAAAATCCTTGTGTCGCCGGTTCGATCCCGGCCCACACCACCACTAAGAAAATAAAACCCGCTCCAGTAGCGGGTTTTATTTTTTGTTTTTACAACTTGTGGCCTTTTGTAGGTGGCGGTAGTTTACTATGCAGCTGATTCATCATCATTGTTTTCATAAAAACGCTTGTTAATATAATCAGCTTGTTTTCTTCTTACTGCCTCAGCAATATATAGTCGGAAAGAACGCTCGGTGGAGTGCCCGCTCAAACTCATGATTACTTCAGTATCTATTCCTTGTAGGTATAGATTACTACAGAAGCTCCTTCTCGCCGTATGTGCGCTAACGAAATTCCAACGCTCTTTTCGATCAGTTTTTTTCTCGTTAGATCGGGTTGTTCTTTTAGTAAAAGGCTGAGATAAACTTGGAATTGTTTTAGCAATAATTTTCAATTGCTTATTGAACACCTGATTACAAGGACACTTGGGTAATGTTTTTCCATACTTTTCGTAAATCTTCTTAATGTTAGGGTGAATAGGAAGTGTTACTATTCCATTAGTCTTGCCTTGAACTTGTTCAATATACTTTTGGAACTGTTTTTCAAATTGGTTTTGGGTAAGCCTTTCAAGGTCACCCCAACGCATACCCGTATAAGCTGAAATTAAAAATAAAGAACGAACAACATCAGTAATACCCTCGTAATGATTAGTTGCCATTACGGCCAAATCATTTTCGTCAAGAAAAATATTATCACTTTTTTCTCGTCTAACTCTTAATACTACCTCTAACAATAAAGTAGGGCTAATCAGCTTCAATTGTTGTCCGTATCGCAACATGGTTTTTAAGACCTGCATGTATTTTCCAACAGCATTTCTGCTAAGTGTTTTTCCAAGCTCATCAACTTTAAACGCAATTAAATACTGATTGAAATTTGTAATCAATTCTTGGTTAAAATCATCAAATAAATAAACCTTGCGATTTTGCTTTTGAAACTCCATAAAGTGTTTCATGGTACTGTAATAAGGTTTGATACTATTGTCTTTGATCTTAGTTTCATTTGGAGATAAACGGACTCCAGTTTCACTATCCTTGATAAACTTTTCAAAGAACTCTACAACAGTTAATTTTTTAAGCACTACTTCCGAATTGGCAACTTTATTAGGACACATTGCTGCATATACAGATGACTTCAACAATTTTGGTGAAACAATTCCAATAGTTTTCTCTGCTAGTTCTTTGTACACCTTTCTAATGAGCGCTTCAAATTCTATCAAGCGCATTTCAAGGGGTTTATTAATAGCAATAGGCTTAGGCCTATTGCTATTATCTTTATTATTCCACAAAGAAGTTTCAATACTCTCTTTAGGGAAAATCTGGGCAACCTGCCCATCGTATCTAACGGTAAAATATATTGCTGTTTTACCTTTTTTCCGTGGGTTTCGTAATAACCAATGTATTCGTAGCATGACTAGTTTTTTTCAATAAATTTTTTAATTGCTTTTTCGCTTATTAAATATTGACCATTAATAAAAGTTGCCTGCAACTTTTTGTTTCGAATCTGGGTGCTAACCCATGTTGGAGTTCGTTTTAAAATTGTAGCAACTTCGTTGCGTTTGTAAACTTTTGTAACACTTGTGTCTGCAATTTGGCTACAGTAAGGATTTTCCTGCTGACCACGGAATTCCTGCAATGATTCCGAAATAATTTCTCTCATTAGACTTTTAAGCCAATTGTGAAAGTCATCGGAGAATATGGAGGCTGAACTAATGTTCATAAAAAATAATATTTAATTAATAATAAGAGGTCTTATCGGTAGGCTTTGCTACCAATAAATAATGATATTTAACACTATAAAAATCCTGGAAAATATCCAGCAGTCAGTTGACTACATAACTGTCAATGCTGCTCTCTGGGTCGAATGTGATAACCTGAAAAACTCATAAAAGATAGTTGTAGTTAGTTCTTTAATTAGGCCGCAGTATTTGTAATACTTTGGTTGTTTTCATTAATACTATTTGATTCAACATATTCTTGAATGATATTCATATCCTTTTCGTTACATCTTTTTTCGGCCTCAGTCATTCGTTTATGAGTTAATTCAACAAAACGCTCTTCAGTTTCATATCCGATTCCTTTACGGCCAAGCATAATAGCTGTGTCAATTGTAGTTCCCGATCCACTGAAACAATCAAGCACTATTTGGCCGGGTTTAGAAGTTGTAAGTATTGGCAGTACACATATATTGCTAGGAAATATAGCAAAATGTTTAATATTAGGATCCAACTTACGCAAAGCAGAACTATCTGAACCAGCAGAACTAGAAATAATTATATCCTCAAAGTATTGCGCATCAATAAAATCCTTAAACTTTTTATAGGGCTTACTCAAAGATGGCTCACCAATATCCAGTCCACCCTTTTTATTTGGCCTGTCAATTGCAATTATTTTGCATTTTTGTTTTTTATCCAAATATTTTAATGGATAGTAATCATACTGATCCACATCCTTGACTAGATGGTAAATCATCTCGTAGCTCGGTTGGAGGCGTTTGTCAGTAGTTTGTGGTAAACTATTGGTCTTATGCCACACAATTGAATTTACTAAATGAAACCCTACTTCATCACAAGCTGCTAATACTAAACGAAGCATGATATTATTGTTGGTGTGTTTAGAATAAGTTTCGCCAATGTTCAAGAAAAAACTGCCTCTAATACTAAGCACTCGAAATACTTCCTTAAGAAATGGAATCATGTTTTTCAAATAATCCTTGTAACAAGTTTCTAGTCCAAGTTCAGGAATCAACTGTGTTCCTTTTCCGTATTTCCTAACTGAAAAATAAGGAACGCTGGTGATGCAAACCTGAATGATGCCATCTAACAACTCTCTCATTGATAGACTGGAACTATGATATAGTTTCCACATTCGCTCGCCATCAAATTCATTTTCTACAGGTGCTATCGGCTTAATTTGTTTAACCTCTTCTTGCTGCTCGTAATAGTTCAAAACAATCTTTTTAGCTCTATCAATAGATAAATCGCCTGAGTTGATTTTATCTAATAGATTTAGATTTGCCTTTGGCTGAGTTGTTTCGAACTCTTTTACATCTAACAGTTTACGTAGGGTTGGTCCAGATATGTTTGAGCCCATTCTGTCAGCAACAGCTTGGTAGCGTTCTTTTCCAATAGCCCATTCTGGAATTTGGTCAGTTTCAGGAACATGAATGTCCTTACGCTTCCCTTGTTGCTTAGGAAGTTTTGAGAGATAGTACTCGGCTTCTTTGGTAGTTTCATAAACGGTCTTTACACGTTGGAGATTACTGGAAATAATTATTTCTTCGGCCTCTTCTTCAGTAATTTCTGTGTAAACATCAACCGCTATTTCTTTTCAGCCTAACGCTCTACAAGCCTCAATTACCCTGCAACCTACTAATATATTGTTATCAGAATCTAATGCTGGGCGGCCATGTATTATTCCGTTGCGGTTGATGTTTTCAGCCAGTTTTTCAATATCACTAATTTGATAGATGTCGGCTGCAAATGGATGCCTTTTCAGGTCTTTAATCTGAACGACCTTGCGTTCTTTTTTATAATGTTTTTTCAAAATTGAAACTTATTAAGTTAAAAAATAATTTTTGTTGTAACTGTGTGGATTTGTCACGGTGGACGAATAGTTATTTTTTCTATTTTAATGTTAGGCATTTGAGTTTGGTTTTATAATTAATTATTTTATTGATTATTAAACTAAATCAAGGAGCACGTATTTGTATCTTCCTGTATTTTATAGACTTCATATTTAATGAGTTATTTAATGTGATTCATATTAAATCTTGTTTAGGTATCACACACCTTACAGTGGGTGTTGGATTAATTCAAGTTTTCTACATTTCTAAAAAATTGAGCATTTGGAAAAACTTTAGGCAAAAGTAAAAAGAATAGCCCAATTAAATACTAATTATATTTAATATATAGTTCATGCATATAACTTCTCTGTTATATATATCCAAGCATATTCGGCCAACTGAAATTGGCCATATAATTTCTTTTCTTTCAATAAATGTTTGGTCAACTAATGGGTTAATTTTGCACCATGGAAACAGCCCAAAAAAATATAGAATACTTGATTAATGAAAGCAATGGTGAGGTAATTAAAAATGTAGTTTATGTTTTAAGATTATTGAATGACCCAAAAGCGCAAGAAACCTTGCGAAGATTAACCAAAGCACCTAATCAAACTGCTAAAAACCTTTTCCCTTTAACACCACCTTTTACTGAAGAGCATAAGAATAAATTAAGAAAAGAAAAAGTTCTAGTTGAAAGAACAGAAGGAAGAGATGTCTTAAAAAAATTAAGTGAGATAAATTTTGTGAACATTATAAAACCCATGGAATATAAGTATTCCATGAACAGGGACATCGTTACGAGCTTCATTGATAGCGTCAACAATATTGGTTTGGAAACAACACAAACTCAAAGCAATTTGAATTCGCTTACAGTTGAAAGTGAAGGAGAATCTTTTTTATTGCTTTTTGAAAACATTGAAATTTTACTGGGTGTTTTTGAATGCCTTAATAATGAAACTATTAGGCGAATAATTGAACTATTTCTTTTTGCACCAGTTTTAACTTACAAAACAGATACAAAAATCCGTAATGATTATAAGAAGAAATATAATACACCTATGCCTAAAAGCACTTTATCAAATCATTTATCTGACCTAAGGAGTAATAAAATAATTACGGAAATTAAACCTGATAAAAGATCAGTGGATATTCTTAACATTGACTACCTACAAATATTCAAACCATTTCTAGAATTCTTCCAAGATTTTGAGGTTAAAAAAGAATCATAAAGAAACACTGTGACCCCAATAATTTATCAGTAGAATTTCTGGTGTTTCATTTTTATATATACAGTAATCCAAATTGGGTTAAAAAAATAAAAAGGAACAATGAAATATCAAATGACCTACAATGAATTTTTCAAGCTATTTAAGGAATCAATAGTTACCCTGCACAAACCCATTGATGCTGACAAAATCAATTCGCTACAGCAAAAGATTAGCGATTACAGAGCCAAATTATCGAATAGCTCAACCCTCAGCCCATCGGATAAGAAAAAGATAGAAATGCAAATAAAGATTTGCGAATTGAAAATAATGGTGGCGCAAATCAAATAGTACCCGTGCCATAGATGCTGGGTTTTTAAACATTCATTAAACAGGTTTCGGGTTGATCTGGTCAACGAAAAACTTTGGTTAGTGTATTTGTATTCCCAAACAATTAGGAACGACCAGATCAACCCTAATTGAGTTTTCAATTTTTCTTAAGTGCCGTTTTATCAACCACATTGTTTTCTATTGGGCTCTTGGTTCGTGCCTGGAGACACAGAGCGGTGGTGAGAATAAGTAGCTGGCTGTGATTTTTAAAAAAGTACAAGTTCTTTTAAACTTTTTAATAGTTTATGAATATAAAGTCAAAGAGGTTAGGTGGTTTAGGACGGGAATAATTACCCCGTCTACCTCTTTGACGAAAACCACCCAAAAAATAAAACCACTACATGACTAATCAATCAATTCTGGTATCAATTTATAATGCAGTAAACACCATCAAATGGAAAACACCGCTACAAAAACAAAAGGCACAAAATTTATGTGCCAGCATCTTCAACCTTTATAGGGTAAACAACCAATTATATTCGGACTATTTAAGCCTGTCAAAAAAATACTTCATAACAATCTTGCCTAGCAATCGGGATCTAAAAATTAAAGACATTCTAGTGGCTAATGGCATTCTAATTTGTGATGAGAAATACAGCGTTAAGAAAGGCATTGGTAAAGGCTATAAATTCAATAGTAAATTCTTTTCAAGATCTAATTATTCAAGTATCAATCAAACATTTACACAATCAACTCAACTAACCACTTCTACAACATCTACTATATCACCTTTGTGTCCTCATTTTGATCCTCAATATCATTACACTTTTCAAGGACAAAAATTAAAGGTTAAACCAGCAACCAATTCAACTAACAATTCTTTTCCAACATCGACTATATCATATTTGTTCCCTCATTTTGATCATCAATTCTATTACACTATTCAAGGACAAGATTCAAGGACTAACCAAACATTTACACAATCAACTCAACTAAAATCTTCTACAACATCGACTATATCATATTTGTTCCCTCACCAAGAGCCTTGTTTTTACAATAGTTCCCAGACAGCATTTTTACAGAATTATTACTACCAAAATTTAGATCAACTCAATTTCAATAATGATGTTGATACAGCCATTAAAGAACTATCCCAAATACAAGCCAACATTATCAAAATTGACCACCAAATTACAGACGAGTTTGTCTATTTAACCTTCAACAAAACCAAGTATAGGTATACACTCAATAATGCTTTAAAACTGGCTACTGATAACAATCTTCAACTAATCCAGTTCAAGGACAAATGCTATATTGATACACCTGAAAACTTTATTGAACAGAAGCAACTACAACTGGAAATAATCTATGCGCAATCAGTGTTTAACATCAACAACAAACTATTTTATTGTAGCAGAAATGAAACCAATAATAGATTAGACCATAACCTAACTGGACTAAAAAAGGAACTGTTTGATTACTTACTTTTTGATGGTGAAAAACTTGTTGAATTAGACATTGCAAATGCTCAATTTGCCATAGCAGCACATCTTAATCCAACTATTGATGACCATTTCATTTATCATGCTCAAAACGGTGGTTTATACAGCCTAATAGAAACTGCATTGAATTTACCAAAAGGACAAGGCAAAGAATTGATGTTTAGAGTAGCATTTGATAAGGTGAAGCATAATGAAGAGTATGACCAAATTAGAAACCAATTTCCCATTTACATGAACTGGGTTGATAGCTACAAACATGACAACAGCTACAAAGCCTTCTCCAATATGCTGCAAAAGAAAGAAGCAGAAATAATGATTGATGGACTATTGATGCTATTGATAGCAAAGGGTTATAGGGTATTTACAATCCATGATGCTTTAAGAGTAAAAGAAAGCGAAGCTGATGCAATTAAGATTATCATGGAAGAGTATTTCAACAGTATTGACTTTAAGTGCTTTGTTAGAAAGAAGTGATGGCATTTACAATAAGGAGCGCAGCACCAGCGAGCGACGATCTAAATCAGTAAAGAAGTGTAGATCATTATTGTAAAGACCTCTTTGTAAAAGTGATTGTGGAGTGCGATTTCCTAGAGATAGCACAATGAGATTTCATTCATTGGCAATCAAATCAATAGTGGTTTAGGTTTGTTTATTTAGAATTTTCAATGCTTTTTTATACTTTGTAATTCAATTTTCCAAAACAATAAAGTTCTACTCTTTGTTATGTAATTTTCCAAAGCTTTTGTAGATTTAACCTCTATACTATTCCTATGCTTTTTTTTAATTCCGACTTATTTGAATCAAAACCTGAATTACTGAAGGGTAATCTTCAAATTATAGCTTGCGCAGGTTCTGGTAAAACTGAATTTGTTTCGGAGAGAATCGCCTACATGATTTACAAGAAAGTAGCAAAGCCCGAACAAATTGTAGCATTCACTTTTACAGAAAAAGCAGCGGAAGAATTAAAGTTTCGTGTTCGTTCAAAAATTCAGCAGAATTTCCTGAAATGAAGGGTTTCTCTCGGTCTAACCTGTTTTACATCCGTAAATTTTATCAATTTTATACAACTGCTTCAGTCCAACAAGATGTTGGACTGAATGAAATTCCAACCGATATAAATTCAGCGCAGCAACCTGTTTCATTGAATAAAGAAAACTCAATCCAACAAGTTGTTGGATTAAACTTGAACATAAGCAGCGTTCCCTGGGGACATCATGTAGTATTGTTAGACAAGGCTAAATCAGTGGACGAAGCCCTATTTTACCTCCAACAAACCATCGATGACTTCATCAAAATAACTGACACCAAAGGCTTTTCAAGCATTGCTAGATTTGTGAAACAATAATGGAATGGAAATGATTGAAGTGGTAAAACAATATTTACAAATGGGATTTGCTCATGTTATTCCGCTTGGCTTCGACCACATTCTTTTCATTTTGAGTATTTTCTTTCTCAATTCAAATTTGAAATCAGTACTTATTCAGTGTTCAGTTTTTACCTTGGCACATTCTGTAACACTTGGTTTAACAGCAGCTGGATATATTTTGCCCAATCCTACATTCATCGAACCAATTATTGCTATTTCGATTTTGGTTGCTTCTCTTGAAAATTTATTTCACCATAAAGTCAATACATGGCGTTTGCTCATCATTTTCATTTTTGGACTAATTCATGGAATGGGTTTCGCCAATGCCTTAAAGGACGTGGGTTTGCCACCCGAACATTTTTTGGCTTCTTTACTTTCATTTAATGTAGGCGTTGAACTGGCGCAAATCACGGTGATAGTTGCCGCATATTTTTTAATTGCAAAATGGTTCGGCAAAAAAGATTATTACTACACCAAAATTGTTTATCCATTATCCAGTTTAATAGCTTGTGTGGCTTTATATTGGACAGTAGAAAGAATTTTGTTGTAGCAAAAATCAACGATTATTCTCTTTAACTTAACAAACTATTTAAAACAGAACAAGACAAAATTTACTTCTCCACTTCCGTATCAGCATCTTGCAATTTTTTATTCACTTTATAATTGCTGAAAGTCTGAAGCGTAGGAAAAGTGGATATCCAATTTGTGCCTAACTATATTTAAAGCACCAATTTGCAACTCACAAAGGCTCGACAGTAAACTTGCGATAGCAAAGGCTTAAAACTTCACTTACTCTTTTATTGCTTTAAAAGTGTGATTCAAATTTTCTCCAGTTCGCAGCAAATAAATTCCTACTTGTAACGTAGAAATATCTAATTGTTTAGCATTTTGTTTTTGCATTAAAACTTTACCTGTTATATCTGTTAATTCCATGTTTGAATTAGCAGTAAGGTTAATAATACCTGTTGTTGGATTAGGGTACATCTGAAGCGCCTTACTTTGTTCTATTGTATTATTTCCTGTTCCGCTACTGTAGTTGCAGTTTTCACTGAAAGATGCTGTAGAATCTATGCTATTAGACCAATAAGTCCAATAAAAAGTACTCCATGCAGCACTATCTACTTCTATGCATCTAAGGTTTGGATTGTT
>CAINUN010000061.1 GCA_903853805.1 uncultured Bacteroidota bacterium | reverse complement strand
GCTGCACCAGTTATTGATGTGCCAATGTTAGCGCGATATGTTGTTATTATCTGCGTTCCACTACCCCATCCATATATAGACCATCCTTGTGGCAAATTTGAAGATCCAGTTCCTATAGTTACTGTGTCTAAATTATTGAAGTCTTGGTTGTAGGTCAAGTTGGTAGCTGTAATAGAAACTTGAGCGTTACCTATCACAGAGGTTAAAATTGAAAAAAGGAAGAAGTATATCTTTTTCATAAAAATCGAACTTGAAAATAGTCTGCGAATTTGATAATTAATTCCGACATTAATAATTTTCTTACAAAATACGATATTCGAGTTTAAGCATAGTAAACCAAAATTTACAACTCATTTATATGCCATGTTATCTTTTCAATAGAAATAAATAGAGTACAAAATCCTCCTTTGCAATTTTTACAATTAAATTAAATAAATATTGAAATTTATTATCTGACCGCAACATTTTATATAAATACTCTTATCAACAAAATTAATTGTTAAGATAGATGTATGTACATACATTTGCGCCACAAAAGATAATAACAAATGAAAAACGTACTATTAGTAGCTGCTTTAAGCCTAGCTACAATCCAAACAAACGCTCAAAGTAAAACAACTACTCAGGCTAATCCATTAAAAACACCTACAACACAAACTGCTTCTATTGAGACAACAAACTGGAATCTTGACAAATCTCATTCTGCAGTGAAATTTGGTGTTGATCATCTTGTGATTTCTGAAGTAGAAGGAAATTTCAAAATGTTCGATGGCTCTATGAAAAATGCAGGACCTGATTTTGTTGGTGCTAAAATTGATTTTACTATTGATGTTAAGAGCATCAATACAGATGATGAAAAGCGTGACGGTCATTTAAAAGGGGCTGATTTTTTTGATGCTGAAAAATTCCCTCAAATAAAATTTGCTAGTAGCAACTTCCGTAAAGTAGCAGATAAAAAATATTTGCTACAAGGTGATTTGACAATTCGTGATGTAACCAAAAAAGTAGCTTTCGTGGTCATTTATGGTGGAACAACAAAAGATCCATGGGGAAATACAAAAGCTGGTTTTAAAGCCTCTACCAAAATCAGTCGTAAAGATTATGGTTTAAAATGGAATACACTTACCGAAGCAGGTGGAGCGGTTGTAGGCGATGAAGTTAGAATAAAAGTAAACGTAGAATTTGCACAAGCTAAATAAAAAATAAGACCCACTATTTTTGAAGCCGGCGTTGAAATACGTCGGTTTCTTTTTTTAATAATGAAATTAGATTTTAACTTGCGGGGTAATGATTTTCATCCGACCCGCTACACCTGAAGATGTTCCTATCATCCGCCTCTTGGCTATTGCCACTTGGTGGACCAATTACCGCCCTATCCTCAAGTCAGAGCAGATAGATTATATGCTTGAAACCATGTATTCCGAAGAAGTTTTGAAAAATATAATCACATTTAAAGAACAAGACTTCCTTTTATTGTTAGAAGAAGATAAACCCGTTGCTTTTTCGGCTCATTCAATTCGTTGCGAAAACGATGAAATTTATAAGCTTCACAAACTCTATTGTCACCCCAACTATCAAGGAAAAGGTTATGGCATGTTGTTGTTGCAAGAGGTAGAAAAATTGGTTTTAATAAAAGGAAAAAACATTTTAGACCTCAACGTTAATAAATACAACGCAGCAAAGTTGTTTTATGAAAGAATGGGCTTTGAAGTGGTATATGAAGAAGACATTCCCATTGGTCATTTTTGGATGAATGATTTTGTAATGAGGAAAATATTGTGTTGATTTTTGACAACTTTTTATGGCAACAAAGAAGAAACTAGTAGCAAAAAAAATAGCTCAGCCTGAATCAATCCTCGAAACACAAATACCCAACACCAACGACTATATTTATATCAAAGGTGCGCGCATGCACAACCTTAAAAATATTGACGTCAGCATTCCTAAAAATAAATTAGTAGTAGTCACAGGTGTTTCCGGTTCGGGTAAGTCATCGCTTACCATGGACACACTTTTTGCTGAAGGTCAAAGACGTTATGCTGAAAGTTTAAGTTCCTATGCACGTCAGTTTCTTATGCGCATGGATAAGCCCGATGTAGATTTTATTCATGGAATTTGTCCCGCAATAGCTATCGAGCAAAAAGTAACGACGCGAACACCACGTAGCACTGTTGGCAGCATGACGGAGATTTATGATTATCTGCGTTTGTTGTTTGCAAGAGTGGGCAAAACATACTCGCCTATTAGCGGGCAAGAAGTGAAGAAAGATAGCGTGACGGATATAGTGTCATTCATTAAAACGCTACCGCTCGATAACAAGATTCAAATTATGGTGCCGCTACAAACACGCTATGGCAGGAAGTTGAATGAAGAGTTGGATATGCTATTTCACAAAGGTTTTTCAAGAGTTTATTCGACAAAAGAAAAGAAGCCTTTACGCATTGAAGAACTTATAAGTGGCAATGAAAAGACGGAAGATGAAAACCTGTTTGTGCTCATTGATAGAATGGTGGTGAAGAAATTTGATGAAGATGATGAACATCGCTTGGCAGATAGTATTCAAACTGGCTTTTATGAAAGCGATGGCGATTGCATCATTGAAATCAACGGAGAGAAAATGCAGCATTTCAATAGTCGTTTCGAAGCAGATGGAATGTTGTTTGATGAGCCTACACCCAATATGTTTTCCTTCAACAATCCTTATGGCGCCTGCCCGCAATGTGAAGGCTTCGGGCAAGTATTAGGTATTGATGAAGACTTGGTACTTCCTGACAAAAGGTTGAGTGTTTATGAAGGTGCCGTGGCTTGTTGGAAGGGAGAAAAAATGAGTGAGTGGCAAAAAGAATTTATTCGCACTTCCTCAAAGTATGATTTCCCAATTCATAAGCCTGTTGCTCAGTTATCCAAGCAAGAAATGGATTTGCTATGGAAAGGCAATAAAAATGTAGAAGGTATCAAAGCCTTTTTCGAAATGGTGAATGATAACTTGTATAAAGTGCAATACCGCATTATGCAAGCTCGTTACAGGGGTAAAACCACTTGTCCAACATGTCAAAGTTCGCGCCTAAAGCCCGAAGCACTTTATGTAAAAATAAACGACACCAATATTGCTCAGTTGCTTAACATGCCTGCATTAGATTTTGCTCAATGGCTGAATGATTTAAAACTGAGTGTGCATCAAGAAATAATTGCCAAGCGAATACTCCTTGAAATCAATCAGCGCATCAAAACGCTTCTCGATGTAGGGTTAGGTTATCTTGCCTTAAATCGTTTGGCCAATTCTCTATCTGGTGGTGAAAGTCAAAGGATTCAACTGACTAAATTTTTAGGAAGCAATCTTACTGACTCACTTTACATCCTTGATGAACCGAGCATAGGCTTGCATCCAAAAGACACCGCACGTTTAATTGGCGTCTTGAAACATTTACGCGATTTAGGAAATACGGTAGTTGTTGTGGAACACGATGATATGATGATGCGGGAAGCCGATTACATCATTGATATGGGACCACTTGCAAGTCATCTTGGTGGAGAAGTAGTTGCAGCAGGAACCCTTCAAGAGATTATTCATCATGAACAAAGCCTTACCGGAAAATACCTGAGTGGCTCAATGAAAATTGAAGTGCCACAACTTAATAGGAAACCGCATGGAAAAATTGTTTTAGAAGGTTGTTGTCAAAACAATTTGAAGAATGTAAGTGTAGATTTTCCTTTGAATGTGCTGTGTGTGGTAACTGGTGTGAGTGGTAGCGGAAAAACTACTTTGGTAAAACAAACACTTTATCCTGCATTGATGAAACATTATGGTTTGGGAAATGATAAACCCGGGCATTTTTCAGCACTCAAAGGCGACTTACACAATATTGGTTTGGTGGAAATGATAGACCAAAATCCAATTGGCAAATCTTCCCGAAGTAATCCAGTTACCTACATTAAAGCATGGGATGAAGTGCGTAAATTATTTACCAAACAACAGCTTGCCAAAATGCGCGGCTTTCAAGAAAAACATTTCTCTTTCAATATTGATGGAGGACGATGTGATACTTGTAAAGGTGAGGGTGAAGTGGTGGTGGAAATGCAATTCCTTGCCAATGTTCATTTGCTTTGCGAAAGTTGCAAAGGCAAACGTTTTAAAGATGAAGTACTCGAAGTAACTTATCGAGGAAAAAATGTTTTTGATGTGTTGGAAATGAGTGTTGAGGAAGCAATTCTTTTTTTCAAAGACGAAAAGAAAATTGCCGAAGCCATGCAACCCTTGAGCAATGTTGGACTAGGCTATGTGAAATTAGGACAAAGCAGTGATACCCTGAGTGGGGGTGAAGCTCAACGCGTAAAACTAGCTTCCTTTCTTGGCAAAGGAAAGTCAAAGGAAAAAGTGCTTTTTATTTTTGATGAACCAACAACGGGACTTCATATTCATGACATCAAAAAGTTACTTGCTTCCTTCGATGCATTGATTGAACAAGGACATAGCATTCTTGTAATCGAACACAATATAGAAGTAATCAAAAGCGCAGATTGGGTAATAGATATTGGACCTGATGGAGGTGATGCTGGTGGGAATGTATTATTTACAGGGACGCCAGAAGACTTAAAAAAAGTCAAAGAAAGTTATACCGCTCAATACCTTTAGCCAATGAAATATGTTTGTTTTCTTGCTTCCCTTTTCTTGCTTCAATCATGTGAAGATGTGCGTGAACCTGAATTACCCCCCAATGAATTCAACACTAATAACGCCCCAGTTGAAAGCAAAGTAATACCCGATTCAAAAACGGATACAATTTGTTTTTTGCGAGCATATGGCACCTATCATTTAGATACGATGGCAGTAAAGCTTATCATCAAAGACCATGATGTTCTAGGTGAGATGGTGGAATTGCCATTTGAAGCCGACAGAAAATTAGGATACATCCGAGGAACGTTTGAAGACAGCATTATTCATGCTGCATGGGTTTATGATGAAGAAGAAAAACGAGATGAAATGCAAGTGGCATTTCGTTTATCAAACAACCAACTTTTACAACAACCCAATATTTTCAATCCAACAGTTGGAAAAAATGTTTTGAAAGAAGGAGCAGGATTTTCCATTCGATTTGAATCCATAGATTGCAATAAGTTCCCAAAAAATTTAATTAGAGTAGGAATGTAGTTTTTTACAAATGCTTTAAAGAATGTACTCGATAAATTGAAAATCACATAAACCATTGAAAAATTTATTTCGAACAAAATCAATCTTACAAATTAAACAGGAAGCAGCTACAGGGCTTAGCGATGGACATGACCATCCTGAACATTTAAAAAAAGTTCTTGGAGTACGTGACTTAACATTTATGGGTATTGCTGCTGTAGTGGGCGCAGGGATTTTTTCTACAATTGGAACAGCTAGTTTTGATGGAGGTCCTGGTATTGTATTGTTGTTTTTGTTTGTTTCCTTAGCCTGTGGTTTCTCTGCTATTTGTTATGCAGAATTTGCGAGTATGGTGCCCGTTAGCGGAAGTGCCTACACTTATAGCTATGTTGCTTTTGGTGAAATAATTGCATGGATAATAGGTTGGGATTTGCTGATGGAATATGCCATTGGAAATATTGCAGTTGCTATTTCATGGAGCGATTATTTCACATCATTCCTTGACAATGGAATTCAAATTGGTTCACTGCATTTACATTATCATATTCCTGAGTTTTTAACAATGGATTATTGGACTGCAAAAGGTTGTGGAAGTGGTGCTGCAAAAAATGCATGGCTAAATGCACCTGTTATTTGGGGGACTAAAATCATTTGTGACGTCCCAGCTTTCATTATTACTGCAATAATTACTGCTGTTATTTATATAGGCATTAAAGAAAGTAAGCGAAGTGCCAACGCAATGGTGATATTGAAAATAGCTGTTATCATTGTGGTTATCATTGCAGGTGCATTTTATGTTCACCCATCTAATTGGTCACCTTTTTTACCAAACGGAATTAGTGGCGTACTTGGTGGTACTGCTGCTGTATTCTTTTCCTACATTGGCTTCGATGCCATTTCCACAACTGCAGAAGAATGTAAAAACCCACAACGAGATTTACCTAGAGGAATGTTTTATTCTCTTATTATTTGCACTGTAGTTTATGTTTTGATAGCACTAATACTTACAGGAATGGTTAGTTATAAAGAGTTGAAAGTAGGAGATCCATTGGCTTATGTTTTCCATGTTAATGGGGTTGATTGGCTTGCTGGTGTTATTTCTGTTAGTGCTGTTATTGCAACTGCAAGTGTATTGTTAGTTTTTCAATTAGGTCAGCCGAGAATTTGGATGAGCATGAGTAGAGATGGATTATTACCTCCCATTTTTTCAAAAATTCATCCTAAATATAAAACTCCGTCTTTCTCTACAATTCTTACAGGTTTTGTAGTAGGTATTCCAGCTCTATTCATGAATTTGAAAGAAGTTGTGGACCTATGTAGTGTAGGTACTTTGTTTGCGTTTGTATTAGTCTGCGGAGGAATAATAAGAATGCAACACCATCCTCAAAGATTAGAAAGTAAATTTAAAACGCCTTACATCAACAGTAAATGGATTGCTCCAGCTCTATTGATGATTGGGTTTGTGCTTGTTTATCATTTCAATAAAAATGGTGTTGATGATTTTCTCCTTAACAGAAGAATTAAAGAATCAAGTTTTTTTCAAAAAGAAATGACTCAAGTTCAAAGTGGTGCAATCAAACAATTCTTACTTTCTCATCAAATCAATTTCACAACGGAAGAAAAAAACGGTTTTATCAATCTTGAAAAAATCAGACCTGAAGATTATAAAAACATGATGCACCAATTATCTTTTTACGATGAAGGCTGGCATGTTTTCAGAAGTTATTTTCTCATGTGGATGTTTTTAATTGTAGTCTTAGTTGTAGCTATTCAATCCTTTCTTAAAAAATGGTCTTTAATACCCGTCTTGGGTTTTGTTTGTTGTACTTACTTGCTTTGTGAGTCAGGCACAAGCAACTGGGAACGATTTCTACTTTGGTTGATTGTGGGGTTGGTCATCTATTTTCTTTATGGGTACAAACACAGCAAAATACGCCGTAGAATGATCGTTGCACAAAATGAAAACTAGTTAACATATTGTTAGTGGATAGCAAAACATTCGTTAAACATTTACAAAATAATGGTTAACGAATGTGCAATTTGATTTAAGACAACGCTTGTTGTTGATTTTTGTCATGGTTGAATAAAGGAGAGTATTCAAATTCACAATTAAGAGTAGAATAAAATCCAACCAATTTTTATTAAGCCAACAATTAATCATTGAACCAAGTTCATTGAATTTTTTAATAAAATGGAGTAACATTTTGTAACAATAAAAAAGGAGAGCATGAAAAATCTATTTCAAAAATCACTTGTACTGCTTTTGACATTATTGCCTGTTTTAGCCTTTGCTAGTGGTCCAGGTTTTGGTAGTGGTGTAAATGACGGCGGTAACTGCGGAGTACCTCTTGATGGTGGGCTCGGCTTGTTAGCAGCATCAGGTGTTGGTTACGGTATGCGAGTTTACATGAATCGTAATAAGAAAAGAAAGTCCTCATAATTTATATTATAACAACGCATAAGTATTATATCCTGGGAATTCATTTTTCCGGGATATTTATTATTAACGAGTAGTTAAGCATATGCTAACTAGTTGTTAGCTGTTTCAAAACCTGTCGTTAACCTTATCGTTTTGCTTTTCAATTGTTTATTTGAGACTCACTTTTGTGTTATCAAAACAATCTGAAAATGAAAAAACAATTGAATTCAAAACTAACAAGGCTTTTTTTAAAAGCAGTATCAATCTCTTCATTTTTTATCCTTGCAATACCCGCTTTGGCATTAGCTGACGGTCCCGGATTTAACGGAGGTGTTAATGACGGTGGTGGCGGTTGTGCGGTACCAATTGATGGTGGATTAAGTTATCTCGCAGTAGCAGGTATTGGATATGGAGTGAAGATGTACGTGTCTTCAAAAAAACACAAAGCAATCAAGCCTGAGTAATTTTTTATAATCAAAATCAACTACCCAATTTACTATGATTAATCACGAAAGCATAAAATCAGCTTTGGGTTATGAAAAAATAAGAGGCGTCTATCTAACAATACCTAACGGTTTGAAAAGATTCCTTTTAAGGGGAATCATTTTATTTATACTGTGGCAGATTGTTTACGAATATTATCTGAAACCATCTGGCTTTATTGATAGTAAGCTTATTGAAATAGTTTTATGGGGTACTTACAATATCCTACGATTGTTTTATACAAATTTAGCAAGTACAGGTTATAACATTTTAATGGACGGCAGATTGATAATAACAATTGCTGCACCCTGCAATGGACTTGAATTAATGGTACTTTACCTTGGTTTTCTTTTTTGTATCCCTACAAATTGGAAGCGTCTCCTTGTATTTTCTTTATCAGGAATCATTATTACTATACTACTGAATATTGCAAGATGTGCTTTACTTGCAGTGCTTTATTATCACCACCATGAACTGGCAGATTTTATGCACCACTACCTTTTTAAAATGATGATTTACGCTGTTAATTTTTATTTGTGGGTACTTTATACACGAGATAGCCAACTAATGAAGAATTGACTTAGAATTAATACCCTGAAAAAATAGTCTTGAAGTAAGTTTAATAAAAGCTTACTTCATTTTTTTTCGTACAAATTCCTTTACTTTGCCGCCCAAATAAAAATGGTCCGGTAGCTCAGTTGGATAGAGCATCAGCCTTCTAAGCTGAGGGTCATTGGTTCGAATCCAATCCGGATCACAAAAAGCCTCTTTTCAGAGGCTTTTTTCTTTTTCTGCGAAAAAACATATCAAATAGTGACCTCTGTCATTGAATTGTCACAGATAGCCTCTTTATCTTTGCCTCAGGTTTTAATTATTAACACAAAACTATGTTTATGAAAGTAAAAAAATTAGTGCTCCTGAGTTCGCTCTTGCTGGGTCTTACTCCTCTTAGCCGAGCTCAAATCAAAGGTACTGCTCACGACTTTAGTACCTACAGAAACTCAAAGTACAACCAAAGCGGTGAGGTTTGTATTTTGTGCCATGCGCCACACAACACTGACGCAACGAATGCTCCTCTTTGGAACCACGCAACCACCACACAAACTTTTACGGCTTATGGTGCTAGCGGAAGTGGTTTTGAAGTACACTTCACCCCGGGACAACCTGATGGTTCTTCCAAATTGTGTTTAAGCTGCCACGATGGTGTTACTGCTACTAACTCTTATGGAGTTAATGGTGGAACTCCGGGATTACAAGATTCTATCACCATCGCTACAGGTGGTGCAACTGCGCCTAGAACTGCTTTAATTACAAGTTCTACTACTAAAATTGGAACTGACTTGACTAATGACCATCCTGTATCTTTCGTTTATGCTGAGGCTATGACTCAAAATGCTGGTTTGCGTGACACATCTTACATCACTCCTCTTGGACATTCTATTGGTGTTGACTTCCTTGACAAACAAGGTAAAGTTCAATGTACTTCTTGCCACGATCCACACTTGTCAAATACAGGAACTTACTGGAGATACCAAAGATTCAGTAATGCTAACAGTGCTCTTTGTTTAACTTGTCACATCAAATAATTAACCTTAGAAAGCACAATAACATTTTCGAAAATCTAAAAAAAATATTAATTATGAAATATAGAAAGCTAATTCTCGCAGCAGCACTTGTTCTGGGTATCGCTCAAGTGAGCAACGGACAAGGAATAACAGGGTCTAAGCACGATTTTTCTACTGCATCTTGGAACAATTCTCTTCCAATTTCCACATACCTTCAAGGTCAGAAATGTCGCCCTTGCCATGCTCCG